>CAKUYY010000017.1 GCA_934717555.1 uncultured Clostridium sp. | reverse complement strand
ACGGTAGGGTGATGACCAAATCTTTGGAAGAAGCCGGAATCTTATACGATTTGGTCACTGTCCCCGGAGAACTGCCCGGTATCTTGAGAATAAGGGACAAACAGACCGGCAAGGAAATCGTATTTCAGGAACCCGAAGGGGTGGTTTCGGAAGAAGCGGTACAGGACCTGATTTTTCGTGTGTTGAGGAGAGCGGACAACCGTACCATAGCGGTGCTCAGCGGAGAGGCTCCCAAAGGTGTTCCAAAACGGATCTATTCCTCTATGATTCAGGATTTAAAATACTTGGGGGCACGTACAGTCCTGGATTCTTCCGAGATGTTATTAAAGGATGGGGTAGAGGCCGCGCCGTGGATGGTAACACCGAATTTGACAGAAATGGAATCCTTGTTCCAAACGGTATATCAACGGGAAGAACAAGTGATAGAGGATGCAAGAAAACTGATTGTGCGTGGAATTTCCCTGGTATGTGTTTCCATGGGGGCGTTGGGCGCTTTGCTGATAGAAAGGGGCGGGGTTTGGAAAGCTGGCCCTATCCCAAATTTACAGGGAAAGATAGCAAAAGGGGCAGGATGCGCCATGACAGCCGGACTTTGTTTGGCGGCGGAACAGGAAAGCCCCCCTGCGGATATGCTGCGTTACGGAATGGCCGCCGCCGGCGCGTTCCTCTCCGGGGATCTCCCCCAAACATGCAGCCGCTTGGATTTTGAACAAATGTTACCTGAAATTTCCATACAGAGATTGCCCAGCCCTTGACGGCAGATGCCAATGAACCGATAACAGAAAAATAAGGGCTGAGGGATCATTTTAAAAAGAGATAGAAAAATTTTTACCTTTTTTCATCTTGTATAAGAAATGCCAGAGGATTGTTTTCCTCTGGCATTTCTTGTTACTCCTGTTAGTGGGATCATAAATATTTTTTGAACAGTTCAATATGGAGTTCTTCATCTAAAATGATTCGCTTTAAAATTTCCTGAATGTGGCAGTCTTGAATAATTTGAATTTGCTTTCGGTATTGCCGGATGGCCTCTTGTTCCCCTGCGATGTTATTTTGCATCATTTGCCGGACCATACGCCCGTAAAAAACCATGGTGGCATTCCAGGGGAATTGCCGGTTCCTTTGGACGCAGCAATAGCTGGGAGTGCCTCCCAAAAGATCAATCAGGCGTCCCAGCATTTGCAGATGATGCATTTCTACCATGGATATGTGTCGCATCGTATCCGCGATTTCGGAAAATTCCGCAGCTAACACCCAGCTTTGGTAGGTATATTGCATCACAGCGGTAGTTTCGCTTTTGGAGGAAGCCAGGCTGTTTTTCAGGATTTGAGCGTAATGGGGGTTAGGCTGTTCCACTTTAATGGGGGGATACGGTTCTGAGCAGGCATATAAGGGGGCGGGAGCCTCCGGCGGTTTGGTGGGGCGTCTGGTTGGCTGGGAATGTTGGGACATATTGAAATCCATAGGAAGACCTCCATCTGTTCTCAAGTTATTCCATGTATATGCACGCTGCTATAGAACATGAGTAGAAATCCAAGAAAGGAACGGGGGATAAAGGACAAAAAATAGTTTGCTGATTGTGGGAAATGAGATGGTTTTGCGGGGTTTCTAACAATTTTCCCGCATTCATTGTATACTCTCTGATTGATTAAGTGAAAAATTTTGGTATAATAGAAAAGAATATAAGGTTACAAAATCATCCGCACAGTAGGGATGGTGAGAGGAAAGGGGTAACAGCATGTCTAATACGGAAGTGAGAACCAGATACGCGCCCAGTCCTACAGGTTTTATGCATGTGGGAAACCTGCGTACGGCTTTGTATGAGTATTTGATTGCGAAAAGCCAAGGCGGCAAGTTTATTTTAAGAATTGAAGATACGGATCAGGAACGCCTGGTGGAAGGCGCTGTGGATATCATATATAACACTTTGGCCAAGGTAGGCCTGCAACACGACGAAGGCCCGGATGTGGGAGGGCAATACGGCCCTTATGTCCAGAGCCAGCGGCGGGATATGTACCGCCCGTATGCGGAACAGCTGGTAAAGGAAGGAAAAGCCTATTACTGTTTCTGTACCAAAGAGCGTTTGGAAGCCCTGCACCAGCAGGCTGCCCAGGAGGGAGGATTCTCAGGGGGATATGACCGGCACTGCCGGGACTTGCCCCAAGAGGAGGTGGACCGGCTTTTGGCGGAAGGGGTTCCCTATGTCATCCGTCAAAAAATGCCGCTCGAGGGTTCTACCACCTTTGAGGATGCGGTATATGGTTCCATTACCGTGGAAAACAGCGAATTGGAAGACCAGATCCTGCTGAAAACGGACGGATATCCCACTTATAATTTCGCCAATGTGATTGACGACCATGCCATGCATATCACCCATGTGGTGCGGGGCAGCGAATACTTATCGTCGGCGCCAAAATACAATCTGCTGTACGAGGCGTTCGGCTGGGAAATTCCCACTTATGTCCATCTCCCGTTAATTATGGGCAAAAATGAGGACGGGTCAGTCTCCAAGCTCTCTAAACGGCACGGGGCCACCAGCTTTGAAGACCTGGTGAAGGATGGATATTTACCGGAAGCGGTCACCAACTATATCGCCCTGTTGGGATGGTGCCCGAAGGATAACCAGGAGGTCTTTTCCCTGAAGGAGCTGGAACAGGCGTTTTCCATCGATGGGATCAGCAAATCTCCCGCGGTCTTTGATTATGACAAGCTCACTTGGTTCAATGCGGAATATATCCGGGCCATGTCCCCGGAAGAATTTACAGAGATTGCCATGCCCTATTACCGGCAGGTCATGGGGGAAACACAGCTGGATTGGGAGACCCTGGCGGGTATTTTGCAGCCCAGAGTGACCAAACTCACCCAAATTCCCGATATGATCGCCTTTTTCCGGCAGCTTCCGGAATATGAAAAGGATCTGTTTATCAATAAGAAGAGCAAGACCAATCTGGAAAATTCCCTGGTGATGCTGCAGCATGTCATCCCCGCTCTGGAATCCCTGGAGGTTTGGGATCATACGGCCATCCATGAGTGTTTGATCGGATTGGCGCAGCAGCTGGAAGTGAAAAACGGCACTGTCATGTGGCCCACCCGGATCGCGGCGGCGGGTATGGCGGTGACGCCCGGCGGAGCCATCGAGATTTTACAGATTTTAGGAAAAGAGGAATCCATGCGGCGGCTGCGCATGGGTCTGGAAAAATTACAAGCGTAAAAAACTTTTTTGAAAAGATTATCATAGGAGGAAAAACCAATCACTATGGCAGAAGAAAAAAACAATGTTGCGGCGGAAGAAGTGAACGCCAGCAATTTTATTCAGGATTTTGTGGCGGAGGATTTGGCGGAAGGCGGGCGCTGTGAAGGAATGCAGGTGCACACCCGTTTCCCACCCGAACCCAATGGATATCTGCACATTGGGCACGCCAAGGCAATCTGCATTGATTTTGGGACGGCGGAGAAGTTTCACGGGATCTGCCATCTCAGAATGGACGACACGAATCCCACCAAAGAGGATGTGGAATATGTGGATGCCATCAAGGAAGATATCCACTGGCTGGGATTCGATTGGGGGGACCGGTTTTATTACGCTTCCCAGTTTTTCCCGAATATGTATGAATTCGCCTGTAATCTCATCCGGAAAGGTTTGGCCTATGTGTGCGAACTGACCCCAGAACAGATGCGGGAAAACCGCGGGGATCTTACCCATCCGGCGGTAAGCCCCTACCGGGACCGTCCCATCGAGGAGAGTTTGGATCTGTTTGAGCGGATGAAGGCCGGCGAGTTTGAGGATGGAAAAATGACCCTGCGCGCCAAAATTGATTTGGCGTCCGGCAACTTCAATATGCGCGACCCGGTGATCTACCGCATCAACCATGCCCATCATCACCGCACCGGGGACGAGTGGTGCATCTATCCCATGTACGACTTCGCCCATCCCATCGAGGACATGATGGAAGGGATCACCCATTCCCTGTGTTCCCTGGAATTTGAGGCCCACCGTCCTTTGTACAATTGGGTGGTGGAACATGTGGAAGGCCCCTGCAAGCCCCGCCAGATTGAGTTTGCCCGGCTGGGGATCGACCATACCGTAATGAGCAAGCGGAAACTCCGTTTGCTGGTGGAAAACGGTTATGTCAGCGGATGGGACGATCCCCGTATGCCCACATTGTGCGGGCTGCGCCGCAGAGGGTATACCCCCGCGTCTATCCGCAATTTCTGTGACCGTATCGGCGTAAGTAAGGTCAACAGTACGGTGGATTACGCTTTCTTAGAGCATTGCCTGAGAGAGGACCTCAATGACAAGGCCCAGCGTGTCATGGCGGTGCTGCGCCCGGTAAAACTGGTCATTACCAACTACCCCGAAGGGCAGACGGAGGAATTTCAGGTGGAGAATAACCCGAACCACCCGGAAGAAGGGACCAGGACGGTTACCTTCTCCCGTGAGCTGTATATCGAACAGGACGACTTTCTGGAGGAACCCTTTAAAGGGTATTTCCGTTTATTCCCTGGAAATGAGGTGCGGCTGAAAACAGCGTACGTCGTCCGGTGCACTGGCTGTAAAAAAGATGAAAACGGCCAGGTAGTAGAGGTGTATGCGGAGTATGATCCGGAAACCCGGGGAGGCAATACCCCGGATGGACGGAAAGTAAAGGGCACCATCCATTGGGTGGACGCTGAAACCGCTCTGGACGCGGAAGTCCGCCTGTATGACAATTTGTTCAGCGATGAGGACCCGGACGCGGGGGATAAGGACTTTTTGGAGCACCTCAATCCCAATTCCCTGGAAACATTGACCGGCTGTAAAATAGAAAGTTCCATGGCAAACGCGGAAGCCCCCGCCAGTTTCCAGTTTATGCGTTTGGGATATTTTTGCGTGGACAATAAGGACAGTAAACCGGGAGCCCTGGTATTTAACCGTTCTGTTTCCCTGAAAGATGGTTTCAAAGGCAAGAAAAAGTAAAGCCGGAGATGCTAAAGAACTGGCGTAGGCGCGATGAAAATAAAGGTTTCACCCGTTTTTACGCCTACGGCGGGTACATCACGCACAAGGCTTTTTCTAAAAAGGACCTAGGTTGTCCGCGTTTGAACGTAAAAGTTTTCGTCCGCCTTTTTCAAAAGGCGGCGGGGTGGAGGGGCGGAGCCCTTCCTCGCCCATCGCAATGGGTGAAATCCTCCAGATTCCCACAAGCTCAGGAGGGGAGGTTAAACCGTCCCCCGGACGGTTTGACCGTGGGGAACCCTAGTGAGAGGTTCCCCACTTAAAGGAATTTCCTTTTTCACAGACTAAGGGATCGGCAAATCTTGATGCCGATCCCTTTTTTGACCTTTCCATGTTATTTTTCTTTGATACTTTCTTCCCGGTCAACTTGTTTTCCAGCAGTGAATGGGGTATACTGAATAAAAATGGACAAGGAGGAATTCGACATGTCGATTCTGGTAACCGGAGGCGCGGGATATATCGGCAGCCACACCTGTTTGGAGCTGCTTCAGGCGGGGTACGATGTGGTGGTTGTGGATAATCTCTGCAATTCCAGTGAAAAATCTTTGGAAAGGGTACAGGAAATCACAGGGAAATCGTTGACTTTCTATCAAGTAGACCTGCTGGACGCTCAGGCTTTGAACCAGGTCTTTGAAAAGGAATCGATTGATGCTGTGATTCATTTTGCGGGATTAAAAGCGGTAGGGGAATCGGTACAGAAACCTTTGGAATATTATCATAACAACTTAACGGGTACTTTTCTATTATGTGATGCCATGCGGAATCATGGAGTAAAGAACATTGTGTTCAGCTCTTCCGCTACCGTTTATGGAAGCCCCAAGACAGTCCCGATCCGGGAAGATTTTCCCCTGTCGGTTACCAACCCCTATGGAAGAAGCAAGTTGATTTTGGAGGAAGTCCTTACCGATCTTCATACGGCTGATCCAGAATGGAATGTGGTACTGCTGCGGTATTTTAATCCCATTGGAGCCCATAAGAGTGGAAAAATTGGGGAAGATCCCCGGGGAATTCCCAACAATTTGCTTCCCTATGTGTCCCAGGTAGCGGTGGGGAAACTATCCTGTATCCATGTGTTCGGTGATGATTATGATACACCGGACGGTACCGGGGTACGGGATTATATCCATGTGGTGGATCTTGCCCTTGGCCATGTAAAAGCGCTGGATAAAATGAAACAGAACCCGGGGGTTGTAACTTATAACTTGGGGACTGGAAATGGGTACAGCGTGCTGGAGATTATCCACAGCTTTGAAAAAGCCTGTGGAAAAACACTGCCCTATCAAATTGATCCCCGGCGTCCGGGGGATATCGCTATTTGTTACGCCGACGCGGGCAAGGCCTTGCAGGAGTTGGGCTGGAAAGCGGAGCGGGGATTAGAAGAGATGTGCGAGGACAGTTGGCGCTGGCAGAAGAATAATCCCAATGGATATGAAGAGAATTAGTTTTTTCTATAAATAAATAGTACTGAAATCCATAGAAAAATCCCCTAGACCAGACAAAAGCCTGGTTCAGGGGATTTTTCCTTCCATGTAGCAACAAGGAGTTATCTGGGGGAATAGAATAAAAGTTGCCTTAAACATCTATATTATATTTAATTATTTAAAAAAGTCAATTATAAAATATTAACTTCACAAAAAATTCATCATTTTTTCACTGTTTACACGGTTTCCGTGGATAAAAAGGCTGTCGTCCATGGTTTTGTTTCCATGAAGCGACAGCCTTCTTTTACTTTTCTTAGAATATGAGCGAAAAGTTCATTTGTTAAAGAATTCAACTACTTTTTCTTCTGGTATAACCACATGGCCTGATAGGGAGACAGGGTTATCTCCCCGCCTTTTTGCTTTTTGCCGGTTAACAGGTCAGTATAATTGCCCTCGGGCACGGAAACAACGCGTTCCTCCTCACAGAAGTTGAAGAGAGCAACTAATGATTCCTTCTCTACTTGGCGGGCCATCATGCAGACACTGATGTCACCGGTTTCCAGTGCGGTAAAGGGGACAGATTCCGCAAACAGACGGGCGTATTTGACACGGATATCCTTGAGAGAACGCAAGCCTTGGAAAAGTTTACCGGCAATAGTAGAATCATCGGTCCGCTCTTCTGCTGCTTTCCATTGGAAAGAACCACGATAGGTCAATCGGGGGTCCATGGTGGAAGTTATTTTCTGATTCAATAGGCCAATTTCGTCGCCGCTGTATAAGGTGGGAATACCGGGCAAAGTCAATAGGAAAGTATGTAGCATGAGGTCGCGGTCAATGGCTAACCCCAACTCCTGCTCGTTTTTCTCTTCCAATGCCTTTTCAATACCGCAGAAAGAAGCGGTAGTGCCGCAGCTTCCGTCGTCCTCATAATTATGATATTGGGTTCCCCGGGAGAAACTCTTGGAGAAATTGCCGTCGAAGAAAGAAAAGAGGAATTCTCGGTGCATATAGGGATCAAATCCCAGCCAGCTCAGCGGGTCGTCGCTCATTTCCCAGCGAAGTGGGTCATAGGTGCGCAGGGCGTTGATATAAGTATTGCCTTGGGGAAGGTTGTCCAGTTCCCCTTTGAGCAGGCGGGTGTCGCGGGTAGCTAAGGAATTCCATACACTAGAGGTAACCAGCGTGTTGTACAGGATATGGCATTCCGGTTTTTCCGCAGTACCCAGGAAGCTCTGTGCGTCCTGCGGGGTAACGCCGGAAGTACATTCCAGCAGCACACCGGGGCACACCATTTCACAGATCATACGGATCATGCGCACCAGGGAGTGAACGAGGGGGAAACTGTGGCTGTGGGTATTCAGCAGGTTAAGGTCATGCAGCTGGAATACATCCACGCCCAAGTTAGCCAGATACAACAGGTTATATACCATTTCATGGAATACCACGGGATTCCGGTAATTTAGATCCCAGTGATTGATATAACGGGCGATATATTCGCTGTCCCCCTGTAAGGCGCGTTGTGCCCACTCATGCTCTGCGGAAGTATGGTTGATGGTGAAGTCGATCGCCAAGGTCATTCCTTTTTTATGGCACTGGTCCGCCAACTGTTCCAGATCATCGATATTTCCCAGATCTTCCCGAACGGAGCGAAAATCGGAGATAGTGAAACCGTCGTCGCTGTTATGTCCAGGAGTTTTTAGCAGAGGGGTGAGATGCAGATGTGTGATATGCAGGTCAGTCAGGTAATCCAGATGTTGTATAACACCCTGGAGCCCGCCGGCAAACAGCCCGGCATCCATCAGCATTCCCATCTGGTCGCCGCGGCGGTACCATTGGGGGTCCTTTTCCCGGACACGGTCTATCTCTTTTAAAGAGGATTTTCTGGCCCGGTAAATCTCGTGCAGGTTATAGTTGAGCTCATCAAACATGTGGCTATCATTATAGAGCTCCATATAAAGCCACTTAAATTCATCCAGATGCCGATTGAAACGATCCAGAAATTCTGTATCCTCGTCAATTGCCAGGGCGGCGGAGCGTTTCCGGGTAGTTTTGGCCTTAGCAGGTTCTTGAGAAGAAGCGTTTTTTGCGGCTTTTGTTGTTTTAGAGCGTGTGGTGGTTTTCTTTGCTGCTGTGGAAGTCCCTGTGGACTTTGCGGAAGTGCGGGTGGTTTTCCTTGTCGCTGCCTTTTTGGCGGGAGCCTCTTCTTTTGCGGCTGCATCCGCTGTTTTTGTGGATTTGGAAGTTTTCCGGGCAGCTTTTTTCTCCGCAAGTTGCGCAGGCGCTTCTGCATCCTCTTTGACAGGGACGTCACGTTCAGATTTCGGGGCGTCCTGTTGGACTTTCATCAAAGGGGAGGGCTTGCTTTCTACCAATTTGGTTTCCTGGGGTTTGACTTCTGTAATGGTAGTTTCGGCGGGCGTTACAGAAGTAAGTTTGGTTTCCTGAGGCTTGGTTTCCATAAGATGGGTGGATTCCTTTTTTATTTCTTTTAACTGGGTTTCTATCGGTGTGGTTTCGGTCAAAGTGGATACAGGAACCGTTGCATCAGCCTTTTTTTCAACGGGTTGGGCAACTTCCGATGGTGCGGAAACAGTGTTAACCTTTGTTTCCTCTTTATGTTCAGAGAGTGTGGGCGTGCCGGATTCCACGGGCTTATTTACAGCTGGGGTAGGAACGGTCGTCCGTTTCTTTTGGGTAGTTTTCCGTTTGTTTTTACGCATAATAACTCCTCCATCTTTTCCGTTAGTACTCCATTCAGTTGTTGGTAATTATAATCTACTCCTTTTAATAGGCAGTTTATGCTGCTGTATGCAAGCTTACTAGAAGTACTGATGTTCATACTATCTTCTAAGTTGGGCAAAACCAGAAATCATAGGGATTTCCGGTTTTTATTATAGCACAATTATATTCTAGTAGCAATTATGATACAGGGAAACCTAATATTTGTAAATATTTTCCATTTGATATTGATAATACAAAAAGAATCTAAACATTTTGCCCGATGAAAAAGGATGTCTACACGGAAACGCCCGTAAAAAGGGGCGAAAAAAGGAGGATTTGGTCGGTGAAAAATACGGGAGCATCGACAGGGAGAGGAAACTTTGTTATAATCATTTTATAAGTTCATAAACAGGAGAGAACAGACCAATGCGAATGAGAAGAAAGCCATGGGCCCGTCCGGAATTGGCGGCATGCCCTTTTTTTGTGGATCATCCTCAGGAAAACCGCAACTGCTGGAAACAATGGTTTGCAAAAGAACAGCCCCTCCACTTGGAATTGGGGTGCGGGAAAGGGATGTTTACCGCCCAGCTGGCGGTATCCCACCCGGAGGTCAATTATATAGGGGTGGACATCAAAAGCGAAGTGCTGGCGGTGGCGAAAAGGGAGGTAGAGAGGGTTTATGCCCAGGAGGAGCTCCCTATTGATAATATTGCCCTGTTGTCCCAGGATATAGAACGGATTGATCAGATCATGGGGGAGCAGGACCAAATTGAGCGGCTATATATCAATTTCTGCAATCCCTGGCCAAAGCCGGCCCATTGGAAGAGGAGATTGACCCATCCACGGCAGTTGGAAAAATACAAAGTTTTTCTTCAGGGAGAGGCACAGCTGCATTTTAAGACAGATGACGACCAGCTGTTCCGGCACACGCTGGGGTATCTGGAGGAAAGCGGCTTTGAAGTCCTTTATCAGACCCGGGACCTTCATCATTCCGGATATGAGGGGAATATTATGACTGAGCATGAAAAAATGTTTTCTCAGCAAGGAATCCCTATTAAGTTTCTGATCGCTAAGCAAAAGACAGGCAACATAGAAGGATAAAGGGGGTGTCTGCTTTTTCCCCCAGAACTAGAAAATAGCCGCCGCCACAGTTATTCTAAAACTGTGGCGGCGGCTGTTTTGGCAGAATAGGAAATAAAGGGGCTATTCGTGGAAATCTGAATGAAAAAACATCCCTTTTATCGTCAGTAAAATTAGCTTAAGATCCAAAAACAAGGAATAGTTTTGGATATACATCAAATCTAGCCTCAATTTATCATAAGCGGATGTATGATAGTTTCCCATTACCTGTGCGTAACCTGTGAGCCCGCCTTTTACCTTTAACCGGAATGCAAACTCTGGGATCTTCCGGGAATACTCCTGCATATGTTCCACCCGTTCCGGCCTTGGCCCCACAAAACTCATGGTTCCTGTTAGAACATGAAAAAGCTGAGGACGTTCATCTAAATGGGTTTTACGAAGGACACGGCCAATCGGGGTAATTCTGGGGTCCCGGTTGTTTTGAGGCTGGAAAATACCGTTTTTTTCCGCATCAACGACCATGCTTCGGAATTTAATGATGGAAAAGACTTTCCCATTTAAAGTACAGCGCTTTTGGCGGAAGAAGACGGGGCCCCCATCATAACATTTGATGGCTAAGGCGATAACAGCCATACAGGGAGAGGCAACGATCAGGCAGAGAAGAGACAGAATGAAATCCAGCGCCCTTTTGGTGAATCGTTGGCCCG
Source organism: uncultured Clostridium sp. (assembly GCA_934717555.1). GTDB lineage: Bacteria > Bacillota > Clostridia > Oscillospirales > Acutalibacteraceae > CAJFUH01. Next base: position 16,776 of record CAKUYY010000017.1, on the reverse strand, counting down.
CTGATAACCCCTCATTTTTCATATAGCGGATAAAAGGCCCCGAGGAAAACACTTCCTCAGAAGGCTGTAACAGGATATCCGATATTTTAGGGGTAAGGTAAACGCAGATGGAATGGGCAAAACAAAATGAAAGCAAAAAATCCCGTTGATCAACGGGAAGATCATAGAGCATAACGGTTTTTTGCTGCTCAATTTCCCTTATCAAAATTTCTGTTGGCTGCCTGGAATCAAGAACTCCGGCAATGGTAAACTGTTCGGGATGAGATTGTATTTTTTCCATCAGCCTTTCCTTTTGGCAAGAAGTACCATTGTAAATCAGGAGAATTTGTAAGGGAGGAAAAAGTTTGTGGTACAGAAGACTGCTTCCCTGCGCCCAGATCACCACAAAAATGATTTGTACTCCCAACAGGCCAAACATAGCTCGTACGGGAAGCAATTCCCTTTGAAAAAGGCACAGTTCCCAATAGGTAATAAAGTTGACGAACATTAAGGCCATCCCCTGTGAATAGATCAATTCTGTCGGGTGGCGACCTAAACGAAAAGCATTAAATCCTAAGGAAAAAACGGCCAGCAGGATGCTGTATAATAGCAAAAATATCGTGCGTTCTTCTCCTGGTCTTCCAAAAGAATAGCACTGTATCCAGATATGTAAAAATAAATCGAGGTGTATCATAAATAAAAGCAGGGACAGGAAGAAAACCACAAATCGGTTCATTTTCCAACTGTTTTCCAAGGATGCCACCCCCAAAAGCAACATAGAATCTAAATAGAATGAAAAGATAATCTGAAAGGAACTTTTTATCAAAAAATCAAAAAATAAAAGGTTCTTCCCCTTTACAAAAATTGTATCACCATCTATTGTAAAACGCAATAAAACAACAAAAAAAGAAGAAAAATAATGAAAAAATAATATAATTTTATAAAAAGGATAAAAATGAATTTTTATTTTAGAAAATATACAATATTTTTCACACAGATGATCCGTAAAAGTTGATTGCGAAGAACAAGGATATTTTTTGCAGGAAAAGTCAAAAAATTAGAAAGGGATTTCTTGACAACTTATCTGGAAACCGATACACTAAATGGCAAGTACAATAAAATCTTCCCCAAGACAGAAAAAGTGGCAGGACTGTTAAAAAGAGGAGGAAACCAAGTTATGTATCAGGTGAAAAGATGGAGAAAGATATTAGCGGGCATATTGGCGTGTTCCGTTATTACAACATCTCAGGCAGTATCTGTGAGATCAGCGGCAGACACCTCGTCGCTGGAATTACAAGAGGAACAACTGCGGGAGCAAAAAGAAAATTTGGATCAGAAGGAACAGGAACTGAGCACCCGTCAAAAAGAATTGGACCAGAAACTGGAGGAAATCAGGCAGGACAAAGGCCGGCAGATAGAATACCGCAATACGCTGGAAGAACAGATGAAAGTTTTAAGGGAACAGATCCGCAATACTGGGAAACAGATTGACCAGTTGGATAAAGACATCGAGGAAAAAAGCCTGCAGATTTCAGAGACGGAGCAGCAGATTGACACGGATATGAACTATCTGAAAAAAAGGCTGCGCGCTATTTATATGGCGGGAGAAGCGTCTACGCTGGATATTTTGTTAAATGCGACCGATGTCAATGACTTTTTGGATAAAGCCATGATTTTGCAGCGTGTTTCCCAGCGGGACAGCCAGCTCATTGAGAGCCTGAAACAATCGGTAAATAGTATTTCAGCAGAACGGGAGTCCATTCAAAGCAATCGGGAAAAAGTAATGGCTTCCAAACAGAAATTGGAGGATCAGAAAGAGGAGCTGGACCGTTTACAGCAGGAGTGCAACCGGGTCCTGGAAGAACTGGAAGGACAGGAGGGGACGGCCCAAACACAACGGGAGGAAGCAGAAAGGGAAAAGGAACAGTTTGATGAGGAATTGTCACGCTGGCATAAGGAATATGTAGCCAATCAGAAAGCTCAGCAGGAAGCGGCCGATTCTTCCCAGCCAAGCAGTCCGCCGCCTTCGGATTCCTCTTCCAGCACACCATCCTCCCCCACTCAGCCGCCCGAGGAAAAACCTACCCCACCGTCTGAACCGTCAGTACCGGATCCAGAACCCAAGCCACCGATTTCCGGGGCAAAATACCTTTGGCCTTTGCCCGGTTTTACCAAGATTACCAGTTATTTTGGAAATCGCCCTCAATATGGATACCATCGAGGAATTGATATTGCCGGGGCCAACGTTTACCGGGCAAAAATTGTATCCGCAGAGGATGGTGTAGTGATCCGTGCAAACCGTACCGATACCTGGGGAAGCGGCTGGGGATATTATGTCATGATCGACCATGGAGACGGATATGCGACCCAATACGCACACTGCGATGAAATTCTTGTCAATGTGGGGGATCACGTAAAGAGGGGGGACCCCATCGCATTGGTTGGAAATACAGGGGATTCCTATGGCGCCCATTTGCACTTTGAGGTATGGGACAATGGAAACCGTATTGACCCGCTGCCTTTTTTAAAGGGTTAACCTCCAAACTGGAATTTATTTTACATAGAAGAAAGAACGCCAAACCGATTGGGGGCAACCGGTTTGGCGTTCTTTTCGCCATTGTGGTAAAAACTCTTTGTAGCAATGGCCTTTCAAGGGATTTCCTGTTATACTGAACATAATAAGTACCAGGGGTTTGGAGGGAGAACCATGAGACAGGAGGAAATACAACGTCTTTGCCAGCTGGCAAAGCTTACGTTGGAAACGGAGGAACAGCAGGAATTAGGGCAGGAGATGGATGAGATCATAGCGTTTGCCCGCGCTGTTTGTGAAACAGCTTCAGGGTTACCGGAGGAAACCACACAGGAGGGACAAGCCCCTCTGCGGGAGGATCAAGTGGAGAAATTTCAGGCCGCTCAGGAGCTTTTGCGTAATACGGAAGAGAGTAAAGAAGGATTTTTATTTCTTTCCGGGAAAAGATAAGGAAAAGGGATGCTGGTTTGCTGGGGAATCCCATAATCATGAGAAATGGAAGGGAACAGAGATGCGACAAGGCAGAATCAAAACGATCCATCAAAGGCTGGTACAGGGGGATTTTTCCTGTGAAGAATTGACAGACGCTTTTCTTCGTAGAATGAGAAAAGAACAACAACTCAACGCCTATATTACCCAGACCGAGGAGCTTGCCCGGTTTCAGGCCCGTTTCGTGGATCAAAAAAGGAAAGAGAACCGCCCTTTTGGGCCGCTGGAGGGCGTCCCAATGACTCTGAAGGACAATATTTCTACAAAAGGGATATTGACCACCTGCGCTTCCAAAATGTTGGAACATTATGTTCCTGTTTATGATGCGGCGGTTTGGCAGCGGCTGCAAGAAGAACACGCAGTTTTACTGGGAAAAACCAATTTGGATGAATTTGCTATGGGTTCTTCGGGAGAGACTTCCTATTATGGCGCCACCCAGAACCCGGTACGCCCTTCCCAGGTCCCAGGGGGGAGTTCCAGTGGGACAGCCGCCGCGGTGGCGGGAAACCTGGCGGTATATGGATTGGGGTCCGATACCGGCGGGTCGATCCGTCAGCCGGCGTCCTTTTGCGGGATTATTGGGGTAAAGCCCACGTATGGGGCGGTTTCCCGCAGGGGATTGATCGCCCATGCTTCCGGTCTGGACCAGATTGGCCCTCTCTGTGCTACTGTGGAAGATGCCGCCATCGTTTTGGACGCCATTTCCTTTTGCGATCCCCAGGACTCCACCAGCGTGCGGGCGCCGAGGAAAACCTGTGTGGAACAGCTTGGAAAGGAAATTTCCGGCATCCGTTTTGGGGTGGTGGAACAATATGACCGGGGAACTATCCAGGAAGTGGACCAGGCAATGGAAGAAGCGGCCGAAATCCTGGAATCCCTGGGAGCAAAGCGGGTGAACCTCAAGCTTCCCGCTTTGCAGTGCGCGCTGCCGGTCTACTATATCCTGTCCTGCGCCCAGGCGGCCTCCAATTTGGGACGGTATGACGGCGTGCGGTTCGGCCATCGGGCCTCCCATTACGACTCCATACAGAACCTGATCGGCAGGAGCCGGGGGGAAGGGTTTGGAAAAGAAGTAAAGCACCGGATCCTATTGGGCACGTATGTGCTGAGCCAGGAATATTACGATGCCTATTACCGCAGGGCGCAACAGCTGCAAAGGGAGATTCAGGGATGCTTTGCCGGGGCGTTTGCCCAATGTGACCTCCTGCTGTCGCCTACCACATCCGGTACTGCCTATGGGATTGGGGAAAAGGAAAAGTGTGTGGATCACTACCAGACGGATATCTGTACGGTGCCGGCTAACCTGGCGGGGCTGCCGGCGGTTTCCATTCCCTGCGGACGGGATCATACAGGGCTGCCCATTGGGATGCAGCTTACCGGGCCGAAATTCAGCGAACCCCTCCTGCTGCGGGTTGCCCACCGTTTTGAACAATATACGGAGGCATGTTATCAGACAGGGAATGATTGGGAGGAATCTCTGTGGAATATGAACTGATGATGGGACTTGAAACCCATGTGGAACTCAATACCCGGACAAAAATATTTTGCGGCTGCCCGGTGCGTTTTGGACAGCCGCCCAATACGGATTGCTGCCCGGTTTGTATTGGAATGCCCGGGACATTGCCGGTACTCAACCGGGAAGTGGTTCATTTTGGGGTTTTGGCGGGGCTTGCCCTGCACTGTGCCATCAATCTGGAGTCGAGAATGTCCCGTAAGCATTATTTCTACCCCGACCTTGCAAAGGCGTATCAGATTACCCAGCAGCAAATCCCGTTGTGCGAGCAGGGATGGCTGGAACTGCCAAATGGAAAAACCATCCGCATTGAACGTATCCATATAGAAGAGGACGCCGGGAAGCTGATACATAATGGAGAGGATGTCCAGGTCGATTATAACCGGGGTGGGGTCCCTCTCATTGAGATCGTCACATATCCGGATTTCCGGTCGGCAAAAGAGGCAGCGGACTATCTGGAACAGCTTCAGGAGATCATGAGGTATCTGGGAATCTCCGATGGAAAGATGCAGGAAGGCTCCATGCGGTGTGACGTGAATATTTCCGTCCGGCCAAAGGGGCAGGGCCAGATGGGGGAACGCACGGAAATCAAAAATATGAATTCCATTTCTTATTTGATAAAGGCGGTAGAATATGAATTCCAGAGGCAGGTGGAACTTTTGGAGCGGGGAGGAAGGATATCCCGGGAAACCCGCCGGTACGACCAGAAAACGGGAACCACTCAATTGATGCGGAAGAAAGAGGACCAGACCGATTATCTGTATTTTGAGGAACCGGATATTCCTCCTGTCGTATTGTCTGCCCAGGAGGTGGAAGAATGGGGACGGGAATTGCCGGAGCTTCCCATGCAGAAACGGAAACGTTACCAAGAACAGGGGCTTTCCCCACAGGAAACGGCGGCTTTGGTCAAGTATCCTAAGGTAGCTGCCTATTTTGAGGAATCATGCGAATGGGTACAAAAGCCCGCTTTGGCGGCGAAGTGGATGCTTACCCATCTTTTTTCTGTACTGTCAACGGAAGGCCAAAAGGAAGAGGGGCAATTTCCTTTGCCATCCAGCCGCTTTGGAGAATTTTTACAGGGAATTGAGACGGGAACTGTACGGAGAAATTATGCCAAAGAAGTGTTGTCCCACATGATTTCATCAGGGGATTCTTTGAAAGAATCCCTGAAAAAAATCCAGAAAGAGGAGATGACGGAAAGGGAACTGGAGGCGTTGTGCAGGGACTGCCTGGAGTCTCATCCGGAAGCGGTTTCAGATTATCTGCGCGGCAAAACACAGGCGGTCAAAGCCCTGATAGGAACGGTGATGAAGGCTTCCAAGGGGAGGGCGAACCCTCAGAAAACCCAGATACTATTGCAAAAGTTAATGTTAGAGAAGGCAGAGAGGTAAATTACACGAAAATAGTCTTTATTGACCAAGGGTTATAGAATATGATAGAGTATCAATATTAAAAAAGTCAGCAGGAAAAGAAATTTTCTTTAAAAGAGATATTTGTAATCGAATTGAGACTGTTATTTTTTGGAATAGAATGGTATAATAAAAAATCATAATTTTGCTATTAATTAAGAAAAGAGATCCAAATGGTTTAAGGGGGGAAGTGTATGAAAAAGGCAGGGGCTGTCATGGTTCTTTTATTGGTGTGTACCATCTATTTATCCGGCTGCCAATTTGGAGGTTTTGATACGCTGAGCCTGATGCGCCCTCCCAAGGCCACAGGGGACGAGGCCAATATCCAGCAAATTCTGGAGGAAGCGGGAGGCTCTGACCTGACATTAAAATATCCGCAAAAAGGGGATTACCGCTCCGCAATCGTCATGTATGATATCACAGGCGACGGAGAGGAAGAAGCAGTCGCGTTCTATACTTCCAATAAGAGTAAAGATACATCCACCCATATGATGATTATCGGTATTACAGATGGGAAATGGACCAATTGGGGGGATTTTGTAGGTCTGGGTTCCACCGTGGACCAGATTTGTTTTGGAGATTTGGATGGGGACGGTATTCATGAAATTATTGTGGGGTGGGGAAATTCCTACAATACGCTTAACGCCCTTTCGATTTATCAATATCAGAATGGAAAAATTGTTTCGATAGAAGTGGATTATCATTATTCTTCCATTGCGGTAGCGGATTTTGGAAAAAACGGAGAGGATGAAATCTTCATTTCCACTTTAAATGATGTATCAGAAGATGTGATAGCGGATGCCAAACTGCTTAAGATGGATGATGAAACGGGCCAGATAAACAATATCAGCCGTGTGGAGCTGGATCCCACGGTGGTCCGTTACGAGGCTATGACGGTTGGGAATATTTCCCCAGGGGTTATGGGGGTAGTGATAGACGGCTACAGAGAAGATGGCATGATGGAAACAGAAATCGTGTACTGGGATAAAGAAAGAAATGGTATGATGGCCCCGCTTTCTTCCAAAGGGGAAAGCAACCCCACAGAGAGGGTTACTTCCACTATCAGCAGTGATATTGATGGCAATGGGGTGATAGAAATTCCTTTTGTCACCCAGATGCCAGGGGAAGCGGAACAAAGCGATGGGACGGAGCCCTGCTATTTGACCCAATGGAATTGGTTTAACATAACAAATGGCACATGGGAATTTGTTTATAACATGATTACCAATTTTTCCGATGGTTACGGATTTCAGATTCCGGAAGAATGGGAAGGGCATGTGACTGCTAAGATAGAAACGGGGACCAAGACGCTCACCTTTTATGAGTGGGTAGTGGATCAGGACGGGGTTGGAGCCCAAGGGGTAGAGATTTTACAGATTCAGGTGTTCTCTGATTCCGAGTGGCAGGATGAGAGCAAGACGGAAGGTTTTGCTGTACTGAGAAAACAGAATGGAAGAGTGTACGCGGTACAGATTCCCGGTACAGGAAGCCCGTATTCCCTAACTTATGAAGAGGTACAGAAGAATTTTAAGCTGGTTTCCAATAGTTTATAAAAAGGAGGGGTTCCCTTGAAACGGATTTTAGTAGCAGAAGACGAAGACGCGATCCGGGAATTTGTGGTGATCAATCTGCAAAGGGCTGGCTATGAAGTAGTGGAGGCCAATTGCGGGGAAGCGGCCTTAGAGAAATATGAACAGGAAAATGGAAATTTCGATGTAGCGATCCTGGATATTATGATGCCGGGAATCGATGGATTTGCTGTATGCCGGGAACTGCGCCAAAAAAGTGGGAATATTGGCATTATTATGCTGACGGCGCGTACCCAGGAGATGGATAAGGTCAGCGGTCTGATGCTGGGGGCGGACGATTATGTCACAAAACCCTTCAGCCCGTCAGAACTGGTGGCCCGAGTAGATGCCCTATACCGCCGGGTAGCACTGGCAGAAGTGCGGGCGGAAAACAATTTCCAGGAGGAAATATGTTCCGGGGAATTTGCGCTGAACCTGCGGAACCGCACCTTACGGAAAAAAGGGAAAATGATCGACCTTACCCAAGTAGAATTTCAGATTATGGAATATTTTTTCAGCAATCCGGGGGCAGCGCTGGACCGTACCGATATTCTCAACCATGTTTGGGGAGAAGCGTATTTTGGCGAGGAAAAAATTGTGGACGTGAATATCCGCCGCCTGCGGATGAAAATTGAGGATGAGCCTTCCAATCCGAAACATATTGTCACAGTATGGGGATTGGGCTACAAATGGGAAGCCTAGAATAAATTGGCAGTTTGAGAGATTACGGCAGGAGGGGAATAGAAAGACATGGCGGTAAAGGGAATTACAAGACGCTGGATGCTAAATAGTCTGGGATTGATACTGGCACTTCTGGTTGTGATAGTATTCAGTTTTTCTTTTGCTGTGCGCAGTTTCTACTATTCCGGCGTCCGCCAGACTATCAATGGCAGCGAAAGCAGCCTAAATGGCCTTTTTGTCACTGCAAAGGAGAGCCCTGCTCGGTTTTTAGCAGCGGGACGCAGTTATGTGGAAAACTTTCAGGAAAAAGAGCGTATGGAGCTGATGCTGATCAACGACCAGGGGGAAATTGAGGTAACCTCTACAGGATTCCCGCCGGACAAGGGGCAGCCGATGCCTGACTATGACCAGGCGATGGCTTCTGAAGACGGGTATGGTTCCTGGATTGGCAAGCTCTCTTCCGGTGAGAATGTCATGGCCGTAACCCGTGTGATGTACAATTCCGCCAATACCTGCGTGGGCGGGGTACGGTTTGTGGTTTCGCTGGAAGCGGTAGACCGAAAAATTTTCCTATCAGTCTCCATGCTGGTTCTGGTAGGTATCCTGGTGATCTTTTTTGTGGTGGTTTCTTCCTCTTATTTTATCAAGTCCATTGTCAATCCTGTCCGGGAAATAGGGGATACTGCCAAGCGGATTGCCCAAGGGGATTTTAACGCACGTATTGACAAAACATATGATGATGAAATCGGCGAACTGTGCGATACCATCAACTATATGGCTGGAGAGCTGGGAGCTGCGGAGAAACTGAAAAATGATTTTATTTCTTCGGTTTCCCACGAGCTGCGCACTCCGCTTACCGCCATCAAGGGATGGGCGGAAACCATGCAGATGAGCGGCCAGATGGATGAGAACACCATGGAAAAGGGAATGCGTGTCATTGTGCGGGAAAGCGAACGCTTATCGGGAATTGTAGAAGAGCTTTTGGATTTTTCCCGTATGCAGAACGGCCGCATGGTTTTGATGATGGATAAGATAGACCTGCTTGCGGAGCTGGATGAGGCGGTTTACATGTATCGGGAAAGGGCTATCTCAGAACATAAACACCTGCTTTATGAAGAGCCGGAAATGGTTTCCCCTGTATTGGGGGATAAAAACCGGCTGCGCCAGGTATTTGTCAATATCATTGATAACGCCTTGAAATATACCCCGGAAGGCGGCGCGGTGAGTATTTCCCTGAAGGAGGAACCGGGCTGGATTCATGTCATTATCAGCGATAACGGGTGTGGGATCCCGGCGGTCCACATGCCGCGTATCAAGGATAAATTCTATAAAGCAAACCAGACACAAAGGGGGTCGGGGATTGGCCTGGCGGTAGCGGATGAAATTATGGCGCTGCATTCCGGTAAGCTGGATATTCAAAGTGAAGAAGGCGTGGGAACCACGGTTACCATTTCCATTCCCACTATTGATATCTCCAAAGAAACAGAGGAACCGGAACAGGAACCCGATACCCCTTGATCAATAGAATAACATGGCGGTTGGATGTTTCAGCCGCTCAGGAAGGATAATGAGAATGGCGAGAGAAGAAACCAAAACAATCACTTCAATTGGGGGCCAGGCGCTGATTGAAGGTATTATGATGAGAGGTCCCCATAAAACCTCTGTGGCGGTGCGCCTGCCTGACGGTACGATCAGCAACGAGTATATGGACGCCCATTACATACGGGATAAATACAAGGTTTTCAGGCTTCCTCTTCTCAGGGGAGTGGCCGGCCTGATCGATTCCATGACCATTGGATATAAGGCCCTGATGTATTCCGCAGAAAAAGCGGGTATGGAGGAAGAGGAGGGGGAACCGGGTAAGTTTGAGCAGTGGGTAGACCGGGTTTTCGGGGATAAGTTCATGAGTGCCCTGATGGTACTGGCTACTGTGGTAGGCGTAGCGGTGGCTATTTTGCTTTTCTTTGTACTCCCCACATGGATTTGCAACCTCCTGTCCATCCCGATTCCCGCAGTGGGAATGGGATGGTTACGATCTATTATAGAAGGCGTGATGCGGATTGGTATCTTTTTGGGATATATTGTTCTGTGCTCCCAGATGAAAGATATGCGGAGGGTCTTTGAGTATCATGGCGCAGAGCATAAAACCATTTTCTGCTATGAAAACGAGGAAGAACTCACAGTGGAGAATGTCCGTAAGCACAGCCGTTTCCACCCCCGCTGCGGAACAAGTTTTATGATATTGATGCTGTTGGTGGGCATTGTGATCGGCTTCTTTATCCCGTTTACCAATCCTTTCCTGCGTACAGCAGTAAAGCTGCTTTGCCTGCCGATCGCGGTGGCTGTGGGATTTGAATTGATTAAATTGTGCGGTAAGTATGATAATATTCTGACTAGGGCCATTGCCGCGCCGGGGTTGTGGATGCAGCGTATCACCACAAAAGAGCCGGAGGATGGTATGATTGAAGTGGCCATTGAAGCCCTGAAAGCGGTGATCCCGGAAAACGGGGAGGATAAAATCGTCCGATGACCTATCAACAGATTTATTTAGATGGCAAAAGATCTTTACAAGAGGCGGGGATTGACAGCCCCGCCTTTGATGCGTTATGTTTATTTTCCCAATGCTTTTCCATGGACCGCCAGGGGCTGGCGGTCCATGGAGCTGAGGAAGCGCCGGCCGGGCAGGAAGCGTGCTATCAGGCATGGATTCGGCGGCGGGGAGAAGGGGAGCCCTTGCAGTATATCCTTGGGGAATGGGAGTTTATGGGCCTTCCATTTTCCGTAGGGGAAGGTGTGCTGATCCCTAGGGAAGATACGGAGGTAGTGGTCCGGGAATGTGCCCGCCGTCTTTCCGGTTTCTCAAAGCCGATAGTCCTGGATCTTTGCGCGGGAAGCGGGGCGCTGGGGATCGGGCTTTGTACCCTTTTGCCTCATGCGCGGGTGACGGCGGTGGAATTATCGGAAAAAGCTTACGGTTATCTGGTCAAAAATATCCAGCGCAACGGGATGGAGGGCCGGGTGATCCCCATCAGGGGAGATGTACTGCGGGACTTTTCCCTGATTCCTGACAGCACGCTGGACGCGGTGGCCTCCAATCCCCCTTATATTCCCAGTGAGGATATTTCAGGTTTACAAAGGGAAGTACAGTGTGAGCCTCTTATGGCATTGGATGGGGGAAACGACGGGCTGGACTTCTATCGGGTGATCCTCTCTAAGTGGAGCAGGAAACTCAAGCCCGGCGGGAGCATGGCTGTAGAGATAGGGATCGGCCAGGCAGAGTCCGTATCAGCACTGTTCCAGCGGGCGGGATTTCAGGATATCGCCATATGCCCGGATCTGGCTGGGATTTCCAGGACAGTGAGCGGCATCTTTCCAGGATAAAACAAGAAAAAGCGCAGCAGGCGGTCAAATTTACCGCCCGCTGCGTTTTTATTGGAAGAAAGGATTGCAACAAAAGAACAAAAGTTTTATTTTCTCTTGGGATTGCATTGATTTTCCCCAATGGATACGATATAATAATAAAATACCAATCTTGTATGAAATGAAAAAGAAGCGGAGGAAGCAATCTTATGGCACTGGATAAAAGCAAAGCGCTGGAAACCGCGCTGGGACAGATAGAAAAGCAGTTCGGTAAAGGCGCCGTCATGCGTCTGGGACAGAACGAGGCGATGCACGTGGACGCGATATCTACCGGGAGCCTGTCGCTGGATCTGGCTTTGGGAATTGGCGGATTGCCCAGAGGGCGCATTGTGGAAATCTATGGGCCGGAATCCTCCGGTAAGACCACGCTGGCCCTGCATTGTATTGCGGAAGGACAGAAAAATGGGGGGTACGCCGCCTTTATCGATGTAGAGCACGCGCTGGACCCCGTGTACGCCCGGGCGCTGGGGGTAGATGTGGATTCCCTCCTGGTTTCCCAGCCGGATACAGGGGAACAGGCACTGGAGATTACCGAAGCGCTGGTGCGTTCCGGCGCCATTGATGTCATTGTGGTGGACTCGGTGGCGGCCCTGGTACCCCGTGCGGAAATAGAAGGGGAAATGGGGGACAGCCATGTGGGCTTACAGGCACGCCTGATGTCCCAGGCGCTGCGCAAGCTGGCTGGCGCGATTTCCAAATCAAACTGCGTGGCGATTTTTATCAACCAGCTGCGTGAGAAAGTGGGCGTGGTCTATGGAAACCCGGAAGTTACCCCCGGCGGCCGTGCTTTAAAGTTTTACTCTTCCGTGCGGATTGATATCCGTCGGACGGAAACCCTCAAGAGCAACGGGGAAATGATCGGTTCCCGTACCCGCGCCAAGGTGGTAAAAAATAAGATCGCCCCGCCGTTTCGGGAAGCGGAATTTGACGTGATGTATGGAAAAGGGATTTCCCGGGAAGGGGAACTCCTGGATCTGGCGGTTAAGCTGGATGTGGTACAAAAGAGCGGGGCCTGGTTCTCCTACGATGGAAACCGTCTGGGCCAGGGCCGCGATAATGTAAAGGAGTATTTCCGTACCCATCCGGAAGTATCATCAGAGGTTGAGGCGAAAGTAAAGGAGAACGTGGATAAGCTGTACGCCAAAACTTCACCGGCCCCTTTGGGTGCCGCGAAGCCTGTGAATGTAGAGGTAAAACAGGAACCGGCGCCGGCAGCTCCCCGCGGAGGGGCCAAGGCCAGCATTGATATTACGGTGGATGACTGATGTATCAGATCACCGCGGTGGAACCACGCCGGAAAAGATGGAGAGCTTTGTTTTTAGATGGTGAATTTGCCGTCAATATCGACGAACAGGCATGGGACCGATGCCCTTATCAGATAGGGGCATCCATCAGCGACGAGCAGCTTCAGGAACTGATACAGAGTTCAGAACGATGCCGGGCCAAGGAAAAAGCGCTGTACCTTTTAACACACAGGGATCATACCAAAAAAGAACTTGTGGAAAAGCTCAGGCGTACTTCCGGGGAGGAAACAGCCTGGGAAACGGCCCGGAAGATGGAAGAGATCGGCTTGGTAAACGAGGAGGACTATGCCCGCCGGTATGCCAGGGAGCTACTGTGCCGGAAAAAGTTCGCTCCCTCCAGGACAGCGTATGAACTGGAGAAAAAGGGTATTGACAGGGAACTGATTCATGAGATAATAGAAGAAATAGGGGTGGATCCTGCGGATCAGCTGCGGGATTTGCTGGAGCGCAAATATGCGCAGGCGGTGAGAGAGGAAAAAGGCCGCCGGAGAACGGTGGCCTCTTTACAACGACTGGGATACCGATGGGAAGAAATCCGCCGGGCCCTGGAAGAATTTACGCCTTCGATAGGCGGTGAGGATGATTCTGAGAAATGGCATATCGAATAGGGTTAGTGAGTTTAGGATGTGAAAAAAACCGCGTGGATGCGGAAATGATGCTGGCAAAGCTGCAAGAGCAGGGGTATCAGCTGGTGGAAGACGCGGCCATGGGCGATGTCGCTATCGTCAATACCTGTGGTTTTATTGACGCCGCGAAGCAGGAAAGCATTGAGGAGATCCTGGAACTGGCCAAACTGAAAGAAGAAGGACGTATTCAGGCGATTGTGGTGACGGGCTGTATGGCGGAGCGCTACCGGGAAGAGATTCTCAAAGAACTGCCTGAGGTGGATGCCGTGGTGGGAATCGGGGCCAACAGCGATATCGCCGGCGTGATAGAAGAAGTGCTGTCCGGCAAACAGGTACAGAGTTTTCCGGAGAAGGAAAAGATGCCTTTGAGCGGTGACCGGGTACAGACCACGCCCAGTTATTTTTCTTATTTAAAGATTGCGGATGGATGCGACAACCGTTGTACCTATTGCGCGATCCCCATGATCCGCGGGCGTTTCCGCAGCCGCAGTATGGAGGATATCCTGGAAGAGGCCCGGACTTTGGCCCAGCGGGGCGTAAAGGAATTGATGGTCATCGCCCAGGATACCACCCGGTATGGCGAAGACCGCTATGGAAAACTGATGCTCCCTGAATTGTTGACGGAATTGTGTAAAATAGACTCCATTCGCTGGATCCGTTTGTTATATTGTTATCCAGACCGATTGACGGAAGAACTGATGGACGTGATTGCCCGGGAAGAGAAAATTGTAAAATATTTGGATTTACCCCTGCAACATTGCAATGGCAGGGTGCTAAAAACTATGAACCGCCATGGAAACCGGGAAGAACTCACTCGTTTGCTAGCCAAAGTGCGGGAAAAAATTCCGGGAATTACCCTGCGCACCACATTTATTGTGGGATTCCCAGGGGAAACCAGGGAAGAATTTGAGGATTTGGCGGAATTTGTCAAGAAAATTGGATTTGACCGTATGGGATGCTTTACCTATTCTCAGGAGGAAGGTACCCCGGCAGCCAAGATGAAGGATCAAGTGGAAGAAGAGGAAAAACTTCGCCGCCAGGAATTGCTGATGGAAACCCAGATGCGGATTATGGAGCGCAAAAATCAGGAATTGATCGGCAGTACCCGCATAGTATTATGTGAAGGATTCGACCGCTATGCCGAATGCTGGTTCGGCAGGAGCGAAGCGGATGCCCCGGAAGTGGATGGAAAAGTTTTCTTTACACACCGTGGAAAGAAGCCGTCGCTGGGACAGTTTGTTCCGGTGACTATCACCGATACCATGGACTGCGATCTGATTGGGGAAATGGAAGAATAAACTTCAAAAGGAAATGATATCAGGAAAATTTATTTGAACTGTGTCATTTGAAAATCCGCAGTGTACCACATTTTGGAGTAAAGCAGGGAGGAGATTATGAATACACCCAATAAGCTAACGTTGCTGCGTATTTTATTGGTACCTTTTTTTGTGTTATTTTTGCTGTTGCCTGCTGTCCCGCATCATTATCTGTTTGCAGGGCTGATTTTTGGAGCGGCCGCTTTAACAGACCATTTTGACGGCAGGCTGGCCCGCAAACATGGGCAGATCACGGATTTCGGGAAATTTGCCGATCCGCTGGCGGATAAAATTTTAGTAGCTTCCGCCTTTGTATGTTTTGTACAGCTGGATTTGGTCAGCGCGGTTGCTGTGATTATTATTTTGTTCCGGGAATTTTTGGTGACTTCTATCCGGCTGGTGGCTTCGGGCAAGGGAAAAGTGATCGCCGCCAACCAATGGGGAAAAGCCAAAACCATCAGTCAGATTGTGGCTATTTTATTGGTTGTGGTTTTACAATATGGCAATGAACTCATTTCATTGGGGATATTGCCTTTGGCGATGGAAGAGGCACAGATTTTTTCACAAGTCGCTTTGGTTGTGGGGCAGATCGCCACTTGGATCTGTGTCCTGTTTACCTTGATTTCAGGGGCTATTTATTTGTGGGATAACCGGGAGTTTGTAAAGACAGCAAAATAATCATGTGAATAAAGGGAAGCGGAATTTCCGCTTCCCTTTTCTATCATAGGAAAGCAGGGGGAATACTCAAAATGCGGATCGTTCCTATCGTTCAAAACAGGAAACAATATTTGGATCTTTTGTTATTGGCGGATGAACAGGAAGATATGATAGACAGGTATCTGTCCAGGGGGGACATGTTCCTTTTGATAGAGGACGGCTTGGTCAAGGCGGAATGCGTAGTGACCAGGGAAGGGAAAGGGATTTATGAGATTAAAAATATAGCGGTGAGCCCCCAGGAACAAAAAAAGGGCTATGGAAAGGCGCTGATTGAATTTTTATTTTCTTATTACCAAGATTGTTCTGCCCTTTTTGTAGGTACAGGGGATAGCCCCTGTACGGTAGGGTTTTATCAAGCGTGCGGGTTTACGTTTTCCCACCGGGTTCCCGGATTTTTTGTAAAACATTATGACCATCCTATTTATGAGGATGGAAAACAGCTGGTGGATATGGTGTATTTGCAACGCTGTCGATAAGAGGTTTTAGCTTTTTAGGGGCCGGAATGGAAGATCGCGCATATGTTATGAGGGAGAAGGCAAAAGAGCCTCTTTACTTTACAGGCAATTTATACTATACTAAGTTCTATTACAAGGGGTTGCTTTTTTATCATAAGAAGCGCCTCTTAGGTTTAGGATATTTCACAACTGCGAAGAGCGGGAGAAGTAATCGGTTTTTGCCATGCCAGAGAGAGGGTCCGTAAGCTGTAAGGAGCCTTCATGAGCTGATCGACGAAATGCACCCGTCAGCACACAAAGGGAACAAAGGGGGCTTCCCTTTTCAGTATCTTTGTGCGGACTTGGCCACCGTTATCCGGCGATCCGCTTTTTGGCGGGATAAGAGAGAAATCGGAGTGGAACCGCGGTCTTTCCGCCTCCGTCCCCTTTATTGGGGGACGGGGGCTTTTTGTTTATGGAAAAAAGTTTTGAAAGAATTTTTTCTGGAAAGGGAATGTGATGATCTTTCCATGTTTTCGTTCCCGCGTTTTTTACCTGTATTTTATACCATTCCCTTTCCTTTTCTCTTCCGCTCATGCCGCGGGGGCACATCCTTTCTCTGCCGTCAGAGAAAGGATGCAAAGAGAACGCAAAAGGGGGGAATCATGTTTCCCCCCTTTTGAAACCCCTTACAAGGCCGCTGCGGCGGGTCTCCTAAGAAAGCCCGGGAAGTATGCCGGCTAACTGAGCGGCGTCCGCCCGCTCAAATAGCCGGCATACCGCAAAGTGA
>CAKUYY010000016.1 GCA_934717555.1 uncultured Clostridium sp. | reverse complement strand
TGAAAAATGATACAGGATAAAAAGAATGAAATTGTAAGTCATAAGCTGAAGTATACAGGAGGAAAACTGTTTATGAGGCTTGAAAAAAAGGGAGAGTTTTTTGACAACCGTCTATCAGAGGTTACATATATCTTTAAAAGAGAACGGCTATTTTATCTTGACAGATTATATGGAGGGAACGGAGGCAGAAGAAAGGGAGAATTTCCGGAATCTTTTTCAGTTAAAAAGGGAATGGAATCTTACGGATCAAGAGGATTATCACTTTGATACACCCCTTACCAGGGAACACGAGATAAAAGCGTTACGTTCCGGCGGCTTTTCCTATGTGGAAGTTTTAAATACATGGGGACAGACCTGCATCCTGAAAGCTTATAAGTATGGATTTTCTAAGGAGGCAAAAATAGCTGGGAATTAGATCCCAGCTATTTTTATATAATTATTTAGACATCTTCCATTACAGATAAAACGCTTAAGAAAGATATAAAACAAAAAGCCTATGGTGTCTAAAACACCATAGGCTTGGCGCGCCCGAAGGGACTCGAACCCCTGACCTACTGGTTCGTAGCCAGTCACTCTATCCAGCTGAGCTACGAGCGCACATTTTCTGTTGCTTAAGTATAATATCACATTATGGGGGAAAATGCAAGAGAAAAAATAGAAAATAAAAAAATTTCTTTTACTCGATTTGGTATTTACATTTTGTTCATAATTATTTTTCCCCTTATGATATACTTAGCTCATTTACTATAAGGAGGTAAAAAAATGGAGATTCCTACAAGCATGAAAGGAAACAAGAAGAAGGCACGTACCCTGATTATTACTGCTGTGGTAGTAATATTGGCGCTGATTCTCATTGGCAGTTCCGTCACGATTATTCCCGCCGGATCTAAGGGCGTGTTGCTAAACATGGGAGCTGTGAGCGGGCAGGTTCTGGATGAAGG
The DNA here is from genome assembly GCA_934717555.1 of uncultured Clostridium sp. GTDB lineage: Bacteria > Bacillota > Clostridia > Oscillospirales > Acutalibacteraceae > CAJFUH01. Next base: position 28,154 of record CAKUYY010000016.1, on the reverse strand, counting down.
CGTTTCTTTCCGAATTCCCTTTATCCAATCTGTGAAAACAGTGGATGTCCGTATGCAGAAATATGAATCCACTGACAACGCATCCGCCAGTAAGGATTTGCAGTCTATCAACAGCAATATCGCGGTAAACTACCGGGTGGACAGCAGCGCCGTGGATGAGCTGTATAAAAATATCGGTATGAACTATGAAAGTACCGTAGTGGCCCCGGCTATCTCTGAGTGCATGAAAGCGGTTACTGCCCAGTATACCGCGGAAGAACTGATTACCAAACGTTCAGAAGTTTCCGCCAATATGAAAGATTTCCTACAGGATAAGCTTTCTGATAAATATATCATTGTGGATAGCTTCAACGTAATCAGTTTTGATTTCAGCGAGGCGTTTAATAAGGCAATTGAGGAGAAGCAGATCGCTGAGCAAAACGCCCAAAAAGCGGAGTACGACTTGGAACGCATCAAAACCGAAGCAGAACAGAATGTCACACAAGCTCAGGGTGAGGCGGAAGCTATGCGCCTGCGCAATCAGGAATTGACGGAAAATATCCTGTTATGGGAATACATCAATAAATGGGATGGCAAGATGCCCACATATTACGGCGGGGATTCCGGTACCATGATTGGCCTTCCGCCATTGGAAGGTAACACAGACACTTCCAGCCAGACGCAGGAATAAACGAGCAACATATCCAAGACAAGATGGAAAGCCATTAAAAACATGAGAAAAGGCGGTGTATGAGGGTCTTGTCCCATACACCGCCTTTTTGAAGTTACCTTTGAAAATTGGAGGGAAAGAAAGAGGGAACGCCTTATGTTGTCTGAGATTGCGGTGCCAAAAGAAGAATATTTGGTTTCCAATCAGAATTGGGGCCTATGGATTTTATTGGGGGCGCTCGTTTTGATAGCGGTGATGGTGGTTTATGTATTTACCCACAAGCCCAAATGGAAAGACGATGACCGGCAAGGAAACGCTCCTGCTTTGGAACCAGAAATCCGCTTAGCTACTGCGGAGGAAAAGGAGATCCAAAGGATAGACACGGGGACCATCCGTTCCCCAAGCCATTATTTTTTGTTTCAGGTAAAATTCCGTTTTCAGGATTCATCAGAAATATGGCTGAACGTGCCGGAGGAATATTACGACCAGATCCCCTTGCACACATGGGAGGAGCTCATTACCATGGGCCAGCAATTCTGGGACTTTGGCGGCCGGTTTGGGAAAAATGTGGAATAGCATAGCTTTATGATAAAGAGCTAAATGAAATTATTTTTGCAAAAAGAAGCGCCCCTGTTTATCATCCTTAGATAAACAGGGGCGCTATTTTTCTTTGAAAACCTGTCAAAGATTATTTATCAAATACAACCTTAAAGGTCTTGATCTCATAGGGCTTGATATCAAAGGCAAAACCTTTGCCATCCTGAGCAACTTGGACATCTCCAATGGCATTTTCCATTAGGTCACATTCCTGAACAGAAGCAACTTTTGCACCCAAGGTGACGTTCACCTTGCCGCGGCCGTTGAAGTATTCGAACATTCTCAGGATTACGCCGTTGCCGTATTCCGCCATCTTGACGGTTTCCGTCATGACGTTCTTGCTGTCCACAGACAGGAAGGAATAAGCGTCGCCGGCATTGCCGCCCTCCACGCTGTAAGCGGGCTGGTTCAGCTTGACCGCTTCTCTGGCGGTATCGGCCTCTCTCCAGCCGCCCGCATGGGGATACAGGGCATAGGTGAAGAAATGCTCTTCTTGGTCAGTCGTGGGATTGGGCTCAATACCGGACTTGATCAAAGTCAAGGCGATATTGCCGTCCTTCACGGAATGGCCGTATTTGCAGTCGTTGAGCAAGCTTACGCCGTAGCAGCCTTCAGACATATCCATCCATTTGTGGCCGCAGCTCTCAAAGCGTGCCATATCCCAGCTGGTATTGGCATGCACCTTGCGGGTTACATTACCAAACTGGATTTCAAAGGTCGCTTCGTCGCTGTGCACTTCTACCGGGAAGTGTACTTTCAGCAGCTGCTGGCTTTCATGCCAATCCACATAGGTGTCGAAATCAATGCGGCGGTCGTTGGCATAGAAGTAAACTTTTTGACGGATGACGGAATCCATGAACTTGCGCTCAATGAACAGGGTCGCGCGCACAGCGCCCACTTCCAGCCATTCCATCTTCACAATGTTATCTACATCCCAGAATTTCTCGGTGTAATAAATATCAATATCCCAGTTATCATAGTAAATGGGCTTGTCCTCATAAACGCGCATCAGGTTGGCTTTCTGGCCGTCTTGCAGCACTTCGCGGTTGTTGTCCTTGTCGAAGATAGAAGTAAACAGGCCGTTTTCATCAATCTTGATGGTATAGAACGGGGTTTCAATGTTGTTGCCCTCGATGGTGAAGGGGGAAACCTCTTCCGCCTTGTCGGACAGGGCAAAGGTCTTATAGCCCTTGGAAGGAAGGTTCTTCACATAAGCGAGAGCGCCGCCCTCTGTCTGCTGGACAGGATATACATTGCCCGCATCGTCCACAATGGAGGCAGCCTTTACATTGCCCAGGTTAATGATATCGTCACGTTCAAAACCGACCGTGTTGAATACAGTCACGCCATCACCCTGTCCGGCCAGAGCGTGCAGGCGCTCGTCGATGAGGCCTTCCCCGGTCTTCTTGATCTCAGCGTATTCCTGCTTGGTAACCTCGTATACCTCTTTGATGGAGGAACCCGGAAGGATGTCATGGAACTGGTTGAGCAGAACGGTCTTCCACATGGACTCCAGGTCGCTTCCCGGATAGGCTACTCCCTTGGACTGGGCCAGCACGGACAGCAATTCCACATCCATCAGCATCAGTTCGCTCTTGCGGTTGGAACGCTTATTGCGTGCCATGGAGGTATAGGTGCCGCGATGGTACTCAAAGTACAGCTCCCCAACCCAGGTGGGTAGGCGCTTGTTGTCTTTCACGCGGGCTTCCAGTTCCTCAAAGTACTTGAGGGAGAACTCCTGACGTACTTTCGGAATGCCTTTGACACCTTTTTCCATACGGGTAGAGGTTTCCAGCATTTCTCTGGTAGGTCCGCCGCCGCCGTCTCCGTAACCAAAGGCGATCAGGATATCGTTGTTGATCTCTTTATTCTGGTAGCGCTCCCAGCCGCCCATGATGGCATCCGGATGCAGCAGACCGTTATAGGTGGTAAAGAAACGGTCGCTGGACTGGCCCACGCCCAAAGTAGTAATCATATGGGTGAACACTTCGGTGCCGTCGATGCCACGCCACTTCATGGTATCAAAGGGAACCTTATTGAACTGGTTCCAGGATAGCTTTGTGGTCATAAAGTAATCGATACCGCTCTTTTTGCAGATCTGGGGCAGGGCCGCAGAGTAACCGAATACGTCGGGCAGCCACAAAACGTGGTTGTCCACGCCGAACTCTTCCTTGAAGAAACGTTTGCCGTGCAGGAACTGACGAACCAGGGATTCGCCGGAGGTCAGGTTGCAGTCAGCTTCCACCCACATGCCGCCTTCCGGCTCCCAGCGCCCTTCTTTGATGCGCTCTTTTACCTGGGCATACAGCTCCGGATAACGCTCTTTCAGGAAATAGTACAGCTGCGGCTGACTGGACATGAATTTATAGTTGGGATACTCGTCCATGAGCTTCAGAACAGTGGAGAAGCTACGGGCGACCTTCTCACGGGTCTGGGCTACGGTCCACCACCAGGCTACGTCGATATGGGTATGGCCAATACAAGTGGCGACTACGTCGTCAAAACCAGCCATATCTTCATACATCGCTTTCTGGATATAGGCGCGGGCCTTGTCTACGGATTCATAGAAAGCCTCGCTGTGGGGCTTGCGCAGATCCAGCAGGTTGATGGTATCATTCAGGCAGGTTTCGATATCCAGACGGATCTTGTCGTCCTTATCCATACGCTCCAATGCCCACAAGGGAACTTGAAGGTCATAGTACAGACCGTTTACCTGGGGATTGATCTCCACCATTTCACCGATCAGCTGGAATTCGGGATGCAGGATACCAGTATAGGATTGCAGGTCGATCTGATAAGTCTTGCCGGCCTGGGCACTCTTGGTGATGAGCACTTCGCGGTGGTTCATATCCACGCCCTGGGTGATCACATCGTCCACAAACAGCAGGAACTGTGGGTTTTTAGCGTCGTCCCACTCGTCAATCTGGGTATGGATGATCATCCACAGGGGCTTTCCTTCGAAACTTTCCGGCACGGTAAACTGGGTACGGAACCAGTAATGCCTGTCGGGACCATACCAATGCATGGTGCGGCTGTCGAAAGTCTGCCACTCACCGGGGGCCTGATCGGCATCCTTAGGATACAGGAAGTTGCCTTCCTTCATCTGCCACTGGTCAAGGGATACTTTCTGAACCTTGGACATCTTTTTGAGCTGCTCACAGATAACCTGTGTGCGTTCCTTTGCAAATACCATATTGTCACTCCTTTGTATCATCGGCATTCCGGTTGCGTTGCCCCTGCGGGATCTGTTTCCATTTGGTACGAAGCTACCGCTTTTTACATAGAAAAAATGATAGCTATGAAAACATGGTTTTACCTTAGGGCAGCTTCCCATCCTGCCTGACTGATGGATTATGTTTTTCCACCCGCTTCCTTATTTCTATAGGGGAAGCGGGCGTGTCTGCACAATCCAATGTTTGAAGAGTTACCGCTGGGCCTTGGATTCCCGGAAGTCATCCAACTGCTTTTGCAGTTCCTCTTGCACTTTATCCAGACCAGCCATCTGTAACTCGTTTAGGAACTTGGGAAGTTCTATTTCCGGGTCGACAGTGCCGGTAATCAGGTTAGACCAATACTTCTGACATACCGTGTTGATTTCATTGAGTTCATGGGAAATTTCACTTCGGTCCGCTACAAATCCCAATAGGGTAGAAGGCTGGGCTTCTTTGTTGAACTCATGGAATTGTTCCCATTTGTCGTCGGGGTCGTCCTCTGTCAGACTGAGGATAAAAAAATTCCCCTGTGCATATTGGACGCCAGTATACTGCCGGTCATCCGGCAGCACTACTTTATTATCCTCGTTGCGGGTGTAGTGTACCCCTTCGATCCCATAATTAAACAGGTCGCGCAATTCAGGATCGGTGTTGAGAAGGTTTAAAAAGCGGATACAGGCATCCACACTGTCGCTTTGCGCATTGATACACATCAGGGAACCGCAGGCGGAACTGGGCGTGATATACGATTCTGTCACCTGCTGGGCAACCACTGGGTATCCCCGATCATTGGACCAGGCGATATCAGAGGCCGGCCCTCCTGAGGCAACCCGAAGGAAGGTCTTTTGTCCTTTTGTCAGGCTTCCGTTGTCGTTGACAGCGGCGTCGTTATTGATATATCCAGCCTCATAATACCGGTGCAAGGTATCTAAAGTCTGTCTGCCATAATCCGTGGCAAAGATATTGACGATCTGAAGCTCGGGGTCATCATTTTTTACCATCAGCGGGCAATTGCGGTCAATAACCCAATCGTAACCATCTAACAGGAAAAAGTTATGCCCTTTTTTGTCCATCTCAAAAACGGTATAATCAGGTTCGTTTTTTTGGATCATCGCAAACAGAGGTTCTAAGGATTCCAGAGTGCGGTATTGGCTGATATCAATCTGATATGTATCCACGAGTTCTTGTGGATACATATACATCCACCAATCCGGCACGGCGACCTCTTTGTTGGTGGGAATCCCGTAAATCTTTCCGTTTACCCGGACACCGTCCCAGAATTGGGGATCAATTGCCTGATACATATTGTATCCAGAAGCGCCCGGTTCCAGATAGCTGTCTAAAGCCAGCCAAACCCCATTCTGGGCGTTCCCCAGATAATCGCCCTGGTCGGCCTCGGAAGAAGCAAACATCATATCAAAATCACTGCCGGAATTGATCAGCGCGGTAATTCTTTCTCCATAATTATTCCAGGGAATTTTATTGTACTGGATGGTAACGTTAATTTTTTCTTTCAATACTTGATTGATCTCTTGAGTTACCAGTTCCAAATCAGGATCCGGAGTCCCAATGGTGTAGTAAACCAGATAGTCCGATTGTTTCTCTGTCTTTCCTTCCCTGTTTAGCTGTTCTTTGAAAAGGGAATTTTCGCCACTTTTTTGGGAACAGCCGCATAATCCAAAACAAGTAAAAATGGAACAGGCGAGAATCACGGATAATATTATTTTGCACTTCACTATCATTTCCACCCGTTTATGAATTTTTTATCTTTTTTCTTTTTTCCACCGGTAAACCGACCTGTATGGACGTATATATTTTCCTGTGGAAAGCACGGCCTTGTTCTGTGGGATTTCGTAAAGAAAAAATCAATAAAAACTGGCGGAAATCCCTCGTTCTTACCATGTCCAAAATGCGACTATATTTTACCTGTATTGCCTGTGCGTGTCAAGACTTATTGGGGAAAAGATTGCATTTTAATAAACTTAAAAATTTATCCTATTTTATCCTGTCAGGAAAAGGAAATTCGAGATTCCAGAGGCACGCAGCAGATATAAAATTGTCCTGGCAGAAAAGAGAGAGGGTCACCCTGCGCAGTGGTAAACACAAAAGGGGAATCCTCTGTTTTTCTTGACCATTGTATTTCAATCCGTTTCCCTCCATGCAGGTAATATCCTTCCCCTGATCCCGCGAGATCCATAGCCATCAGCCCATAGTCATCAATGGGATAGGTATTGATACACAGGATCACCACATTTTCTTTGGATACCTGCTGCTGCGTGTTTCCGTCTATCTGGGGCTTGTCGAACTGGGAAACCAAATAACTTCCTTTTTGTGGGTCATAGGAAAAATCTGTAGATTTATAGGAGGAGAAAGTCACGGAAACGTTTGATGTATCTTTTCCCTCCTGGACTGGGGATTCCTGAGAAAAACTAGCCGGCTGCACGATATCTTCCTTGCGGGTGACCCTTGTTTCTTTCTTATCCATAGCTTCCGTCAGCTTCTGCCCCGATGTAACGGCGCTGTGCTCATATCCCATCTCTGCGCGGCGGTCAGGATCCCGCCACATATATTGTTCCATACTGCCGAGATCATAGTCTGTGACAAGGCCCTTTTTCAATAAATTTTTGGCCTGTGTACTTCCCCCTACATGAACATAAATAGCGTCCAGGCTGCTGGCCAAGTGGATATAGTACGGACGGGCACTCCTTATGCTGCCAATCACGGGGATCTCCTGGGAATCCTGGTAAACCGCCATGATCCTAGTAATCCCGCCCTCTACCAGGCATTCGTACAGGATATCCGCGTCTTGCACACCTAAAAGAGGCTGAGCCTTTTTAATGTTGTTGATCATCACCGCTACCGGGCGGCAGTCCTCCTGCCCCTCTTCGATAGGAAGGCCGGTCAATGGGTTAACAGGGCCTTCTTCCTCTGGCTGTGAAGATTGTAGTTGCTGTTGGGAAGAGGCTTCTTCCAATAAAGATTCCATCTCACTTTGCAGGGCTGTTTCTTCCCGGCGGATTGCGCTTAATTGATTGGTATAGATCATCCCCGCAGTACCACCCGCCAAAAGCGATACCAACAGTACCGTTAACCATTTACCTGCTTTTTTAATGCTGACCGCCCCCATCCTAAAATAACAATTTTTTAGATGTTTCTTCATTTTGGGTTATTCTTTTTATATTTTAACACAGAATCTATGATATTTGGGAAACAAATTTCATCTTTTCTACGGGGAAATACCAATTTCTACATCAATAACTATGTTTTTAGGTGCTTTCCTGCTATATGACGGATTTCTGTTTAATCTACTTTTTATTTTTTCTTAACAGATTTCTCTCATTGGCACCGTATAGTCTAGCTGAACAGAAAAGGAGGATCTGTCAGTATGAAATGTAAAAAAATAATAAGTATCCTGTTGGCAGGCGTGATGCTTACATCGGCCTTGCCGGCGGCATCCGTAGCTTTTGCACAGGAACACCGCACTGCTCAGGTGGTTGCGGACTGGAAGTTTGATTCCAGTTATGTAAAAGAGGGAACCTCGCTGGAAAATAATAATTTAGTGCTACAGGATGCGAGCGGCAATCAGAATGACTTAGTGGTCAACACAGAACGGATAGAAGATGGAAAAACCGCCGCTGATTATATCCAATTTGTAGACGAGAGCATCAACCAGGAAGAAGGGGTACAAAGCGTACAAATGGCTCCCAAGGGGACCAGCGGAAACGACAAAAAGGTTGGCGCTTTTTTCCAGACTGTGGATTCCGCCCCCATTGCCAATGAGACCTTTGACGAAGGGTATACGTTTGAATTCGTTGTCAAGATAGGGGACGACGTCAGCGCATGGAGCAGTATTTTTGGAAAGCGCGGTATCGCGAAGCAAAATGGGCTGACAGGCGGGGAGCCGGAAGTAGGCGGCGGATTGAATGTTTCCAGTTCCGGCGAGCTTCAATGGAATTTCTATACCAATAACAAGGAAATCCAGGACAACCCCACAACCTGGTCGGATGCGGGAGGAATCCAACGCAATAAGTACCACCATATTGTGGTGAAAAATGATTCCAATACCACGACTATGATTATAGACGGCATTGTAGCGCTCCGTTGCAATACCACCCCGGATCAAAGAGGCTTGGCTGACCTGGGGCACGGGTGGGCGGTAGGTACCGCATACTGGAGCGACGGGGAAACTTTTTCCGAAGCCACTTGTGGGGATGCCATTTTCAAAGGGACCATCCAGGAGATCCGGCTTTCGAAAGGGTTATTGGACCCTTCTGAATACTTGGTGACAGAGCATACACCGGACGACGACTACTATATGTCCGGCAATAACGAACCGACCCAGTTCCTTTCCTCTGATACCAACTATAATTTCGCGGTCATCCCTGACCCGCAATATGTGACCCAGTATAAGCCCGCTGTTTTGGATTCCCAAAATGAATGGCTGAGAGACCATGCCGCCGACTATAATATCGCGGCAGTACTTGGGGTAGGCGATATTACACAGGATGGCACAGAAAAGGAATTCCAGAATGCCGACCGCTCTTATAACCTGCTGGAAGAGGCGAACCTTCCCTATCTATTGTGTGACGGAAACCACGACAGTTCCATCTATTTGAAGTACTTTGGCCCGGAACGTTATGAATCCTTGCCTGGCTATCAAGGCGCCGGCCCATCCGGATATTCCAAATATATGATTGCCCGGGGCGGGTCTTATGACTACCTTTTCCTCACGATCCCTTATGAAAAACAATATGTGGAACAAGATCGGGAATGGATTGATTCTGTTTTGTCCTCTCATCCCGGCCTTCCCACTGTGATCATCACGCATTTTGATGACAACGGCAAAAATATTACACAGGATTTCGTCAAGAAATACGACCAGGTATTTATGCTGTTACAGGGCCATGTTACCTATCGGGACGCCCAAATGATTACCAACGATTATGGACATCCTGTATTAAACGTGATTGTGAATTACCAGTTTGACCCTTATGGTGGCAATGGGATTCTCCGCATGATGGAATTTGACGAGGCAAAGCAAACCATCACGTTCCGTTCCTATTCCCCATGGGTAGAAAAGAAACAGAATATATTAAATGGGACCATCCCGAATGATGGGACCTTGTCCCCGGATGAAAGCACGATGTTCCCGTTTGACCTGTTGAATATTACCAACGACCCCAGTGACAACGCTGTTTTTTCCTTCCCCTTTGCGGAAAGGTTCCAGGACATGGAGCGTCCGGAGGCTGTTGATAAGACCCTTTTGAAAGATACGATTGACGCGGCCTTAGAGGCTCAGCAGAACTACCTGCCCAACCTGATCCAATCTGTAAAAGAACGTTTTGAAACCGCCCTGGCCCATGCTCAGGAAGTCTATCGTGATGCTGTCGGCCGTTATAACCAGGAAGATGTCAATCAGGCTGATGAGGCTTTGATCCAGGCGATGCAGTACCTTTCCTTTACCGCTGACTTAAACGGCCTGCAAAACGCTATTGACCACGCCCAGGAAGTGATTGCTTCCGGAAAATATGCGGACGATGAGCAGATGCAGCTTTATCGGGACGCTTTACAGAACGCGCTGGACCTGCAAAAGGAGGAATATCTCACAGATGCTGAGATTATTCCGGCGGTCGAAGCGCTGACAGAAGCGGAGGGTAATTTAAACCCGGCTCCAGCATTAGATGACGCAGCCTTAAGAAGAGAAGTTTGCCTCTCCAGTGCCTATGATTTAACCCAATATTTGGATGGGGAAGAAAAAGATACCTTCCGTTCCGCCCTGGAAGCCGCTTCCTCTTTATTGGAACGCATTGACCAAAACGACCCTTCTGTTACACAGCAGATGATTGACGACACCGTCCGGACGCTGCATTCCTCCCGTTTAAATCTCCGGCTGATCCCCAATAAGGATGCGCTGAAAGATTTGATTGACCAGGCGAATTCCCTGGACCTGGAACAGTATACACCGGCAAGCGTTTCAGTCCTGACCGATGCCTTGGAAAAAGCGACTTCTGTTTATGATGACCCGCAGGCAGATGCAGAGGACCTGCAAAGCGCCCAGGAAGAACTGCAAGCGGCGTTGGATCAGCTGGTACGGAAAACATCCGATGGCTCCACGCAGGATGGTTCCTCTTCCCAAACCGGTGAAGGACAAACTAACCTTCCCCAGACAGGTGACAGCTCCTGTGCACTGCTGGCGTTTGTAGGGGTTTCCGCCCTGGCGGTTGTGCTGCTGCGTAAAAAGAAATAAATTCTCATAGTTCCCCCTATAAAAAAGGAGATTACAGGTAACACCTGTAATCTCCTTTTCTCATGATTGGTTGTTCATTTTTTATGGGTAATTTTTAATAATAAGATGCATACTGTCGTTGTGAAAGCGGTTTCTGATATTCACAGAATAATTTTTATAATACTCATCCACGATATAGTCGCCATAGAGTTCCTCTGTGAGTGGTGTTTTTCCAATCACCATCAACGCGCGGCAGGATAAGTTCCTGAAATCGGCGGCCAGCCTCCGGTGTTCCGCTTCATCAAACCCGTTTTCCAATTTGTCCCGGTTGCCATAATCATGGAATACACAGTCGTAAGGGGGATCTAAAAACATAAAATCCTCTTGTTCCGCCATGGAAAAAATTTTACTGTAATCTGCGCAGTATAGTTCCGCCCCCTGGAGGAGATCGCTGTGCTGCTGGGTGACAAGCTGGGTATTCAGATGGGGATACCTACCAAACGGCACATTATATTCCCCCTTTTTATTATAGCGTATCATACCGGAATAGGCGGTTTTATTGATAAAGAAATAGAGCACGCTATCCAGATAAAGCCCATCGGGATGATTGAACAGATTCCGCATATGGTAGTAGAGGCCTTCATTGGCATTTGGCACATGCTGACCTGGGTTTTCTTTTTTTTCCTGTTGATAGGCCGTTTGGTTGGATTCATATTGCTTTTCCAGCTCGTCCAGCTGCCGGCGCATCCGGGGATAGTTATCCCTGAGCTGCCGGTAGAAGGTCATGAGCCTCTCGTTGATGTCTCCCAAGATAGCCTGACTGGGTTCTAAATGGAAATAGACGGATCCACCGCCCAAAAACGGCTCCAGATAACGGTGGAAATGGTTGGGGATATGGGATAAAAAACGGGGGATTTCCCGGGATTTCCCCCCGCGGTATTTTAGGACGGGATTCATCAGCGTATCTCTCTTTTCCAATTTTTCTTAATTTTAAGGGCTATGGAACGCGCTCTTCTTTACTTTGAGTGGATTATTCTAAATCAATGAGCATATTCCTGTGATAATACTGGAGATCGCGTTCCCCAATTTCCCGCATGACCTTACAGGGGTTTCCCACGGCCACCACATTGGCGGGGATATCCTTGGTTACCACGCTTCCCGCGCCAATTACGCTGTTATCCCCGATGGTTACCCCTGGGAGAATCACGGAGTTCGCGCCGATCCAGACATTATTTCCGATATGTACGGGCATATTGTACTGGGCCTGTCTGCTGCGCAGACCCGGATGAATTGGATGCGTGCCCGCGGCTACCGTTACTTTGGGGGCGAACATGACGTGATCCCCTACATAAATATGGCTGTCATCCACCAGGCTCAGGCAGAAGTTGGCATAAACATGGTTGCCGAAATGTACATGTCTTCCTCCCCAGTTTGCATAAAAAGGAGGTTCAATATAACATCCTTCCCCAATCTCAGCGAACATCTCCTGAAGCATTTTTTCCCGTTTTTCCAATTCAGAAGGACGGGTCTGGTTAAAATCATATAAGCGGTCAAGATATTCCATCTGTTCCGCCATCAATTTTTCATTATTACAAAAATAGAGTTTGCCTTCATGCATACGGGTTTTGATTTCCTCAAGTTCCATTGAGACACATCCTTTCTGATCGGTTGTATCTTATTTTAAAGGAGGAATGGATTCCTGTAAAGAAGGAACTTCCCCAGCCAACGGCAGATTTTGATGCTTTTATACACAAGAATGGTAAAAAATACCAATGCTATTCCCGATATAAGGGGAGACAAGGGGAAAAAACAAAGAAGATTTTTTATATGATTACCAATTTTTGACAATTGATTTTGTTTATCTATCCTATAATAGGAGCAAATACCAGAAAGGAATCTCTTAAAAAGAAAACTCCAAAATGAGTAAATATATGGAAAAAGGAGAATCCTTTTAACAGAAGTACTGTTGCTTCTAAAAAACGGAAGTGAAAAAAATATGGTGGTGAAGAGGATTGAAAACAAGGACCATGACGTTATCCCAAAAACCGGGCAAGGGCATTCTTTCCTCCGAAATGGGAAAGACTTTATTGATGCAGGCGGTATATTTTGGACTGGGGTTATTGATTTCCCAAGGGACAGTCTTTGAATCTTACGCCCCTTTTGGAGCGGCCCTGGTTGCCGCCGCACCTTTCAGCGCCCTGATCTCTGCGGCGGGAGGGGCCGCGCTAGGTTATCTGCTTCCTTTTGGTATTGGAGATGGAGTGCGGTACCTGGCGGCAGTCTTGGCCGCAGCTGCTATCCGCTGGACACTAAATGATCTAAAGCGGGTAAGAGTCCATCCCTTATTTGCCCCGTTGGTAGCTATGGGGCCGGTGGTAGCTACCGGTATCGCTATTGGGACGGTGGAGGGCGTGACCTCCCAAACCATAATTATGAGCTTAACGGAAGGGTTGCTGGCGGCTGGGGCGGCTTATTTTTTTGCCTGTACCGTTTCCGTTACAGAATCTTCCCGCGGTATTTCCGCTTTAAAACAGCAAGAGCTAGCCAGTGTGGTTCTCTCTACCTGCATTGTAGTCCTTTCTTTTTCCCATATTATGGTGGGCAGCGTTTCTCTAGGAAGAATATTGGCTGTACTGGCAATCCTGCTGTGTGCCCAGTATGGGGGAGTGCCGGGGGGAAGTGTGTCCGGTGTAGCCGCGGGCCTGGTATTCAGCCTGTCCGGTTCCGGGGTATCTTATCTGGCGGGTTCCTACGCTTTTGGAGGATTGATGGCGGGGATGTTTTCCGCTTTGGGAAGAATGGGGACAGTCATTGCCTTTATTCTTTCCAACGCCATTGTTTCCCTTTCTTCCGGCGACCCGGCGGCGGTCATTGGCGGGTTATATGAAGTGGCGGGAGCGACGCTTCTCTTTATGCTGCTTCCCAAACAGGTGGGAAGTCGGCTGGCCTCTATTTTTGCGGTTCAGCCCGGTTCCCAGAAATTACAGAGCCGTCCGGTCAGGGAGGACAGCCTGCGCCGGGCAGTGGTTTCAAAATTGGGCGTTGCCTCCAAAGCGCTGGCGGATGTATCGGATTCTGTGGAAGAAGTATCCCAAAAATTAGGGGATCTGAGCGTTTCCAATCTGCATGGTATTTGTGACCGGGTGACCGGAGCGACCTGCCGCCGGTGCGGGATGAAAGAGTTCTGCTGGGACCAGAACCGTGAGGGAACCCAGGCGGTTTTTGAGGAGGTTATGAAACGCCTGCAAGAAAAGGGCAGAGTTTCGCTGGAAGATTTTGCGCCCTATTTTACCAGGACATGCAGCAAGGTCAATGAAGTGATGGAACGTATCAATGAACAATACGGTATTTATACCGCACGAGAGGTGGCGGAGCGCAGGGTTGCCCAGGTACGAGACGTGGTTTCCGGCCAGTTTTCCGGGATGAGTGAAATGCTTCAGGATTTATCTTTGGAGATGGAACAATGTGACCGTTTTGACCCTGTTGTGGAAGAACGGGTGGAACTGTTTTTGAAAAAGTATGGGATCCGCCCCACCGACCTTTCCTGCCGGCTGGATGAAGAAGGGAGAATGGCGCTGGAATGGGAATGCGCCCGTCAGGATAAAAAGTTTTTTGTGGGGAGAGAATGGCAATCCGGATTCAACAGAGCCTGTGACCGGGCGATGGATAGACCATGCGTCAGCTGTACGGCGGATGTCTGCAGGGTTATGGTGTCGGAAAAACCTTTGCTGGGGGCAAAGGTTGGAAAAGCCCAGCATATTTGCAATAATGGGGAACTGTGCGGGGACCATTACGATTTGTTTCCGGATGGAAAGGGTCATATGGTGGTGGTCATCAGCGATGGCATGGGCACCGGCGGCCGTGCGGCGGTGGATGGCGCCATGGCGGCAGGAATTTTTTCCCGTTTATATCAGGCAGGCCTCAGCTTGGATTGCTCCCTGCGTATCGTCAATTCCGCTCTGGTTGTAAAATCGGGTGATGAATCCCTTGCCACACTGGATGTGGGGGTTATTGACCTTTTTACTGGGAAAACAGAATTTCTAAAGGCAGGGGCTCCGGTAAGTTTGGTAAAGAAAAAAGATAGGGTAATCCGGATTGACGCGCCTTCCCTGCCTGCTGGGATCTTAACAGAGATCGGCTTTGCTAGGGAGAGGGTATCTTTATCCGCAGGAGACTGGGTGCTGATGGTTTCAGACGGGGCTGTAGCCAATGGCGACGAATGGCTGGAACAAGCATTGGGACAGTGGAAAGGGGAAGATGAACAGGAGTTGGCGGACTATATAGTAAAACAGGCATCCCTGCGCCGCACGGATGGGCATGATGACGATGTCACTGCCATTGCTATACGGTTAAAATAAGTAAATAAATATCACGAAAAATATATAAATTATAGTGATGAAAGGGAGGAATGTCATTTAAAAACAAAGGCGGATGAAAAGGGAAACCCCAAAAATTCCCTGTTTAGAAAAAATCACGGAGTATTACACTGAGTACATCCATTGCATATAATCTTCTGCTTTGGAGCAAACTGATATAAGTAGAAGAAAGGTTCTAAAAATATAACAAGCTAACTCTATAGATGTAATTTATTTTGTGTTGATATTTTACACTACTTTTATATTCAATCAGTGAAAGTGGTGAATGGCTTTGGATGTAGGCAAAAGGTTAAAAGAACTTCGTGAAATGAAAAAGATCAGCGTGAATAAATTATCCAACCAGGCGGGATTATCCCAAAGCTTTGTGCGGGAAATTGAAATGGGACGGAAAAATCCGACAGTGGAGAGCTTGGGTTATTTATGTCAAGCATTGGATATCACCCTTTTTGATTTTTTTGACGAAAGTCTGACGGACTCAATCCGGAACGATAAGGCGCTGCAAGTGATCTATCGGCTGAATCTTCATCAAAGGGAAACGATGCTTACTTTTTTAGAATCCCTGATAGAGAATGATGGATAAGCGGGGGAGATTCTTATCATAAAAAGAAAGAGGCGCCTTTCCTTTTTGGCAGCAGGAAAAGGCGCCTCTTTTTTATAAAAGTGAAGAAATTAATCTGGTATGTATTCCCTTATGCGGAAGATAGCCCCCGCTTCCTTGCACAAGCGTTCGCACTCCAGCACTTCCCGGCGGGTAAGGTCCTTATCCACAACGGAAAGCACCACTTGGGGGACAAAGAAGCTTACAGAACGGGTGAACTTGAGAATGGCGGGAAAAGCGTCCAGCCCGTATTGGGAATGGCAAATAGCGTCGTATTTTTCCGGGGTAGGGGCATTCAGGCTGATGGAAATAGTATCCACCAACCCGTCGAATTCCTGGGCGGTGACACGCCCATTGATAAGGTCGCAAAGGCCGTTGGTATTTACCCGAATGGAAATAGAGGAAATCTCGCGGATTTTATGGCATACCCACAGCATATCCTCCAGCCTGCAAGTGGGTTCCCCATATCCACAGAAAATCAGCTCCGGATATTGGGTCAAATCCCGCTTTTTCAAGTCATCCCAGATTTCCTCCCGGGTAGGCTCCCGATCCAGCCACAGAGAGGCGGCATCTCCCACGCCGTCCCCATGGGTGCGCAGGCAGAAATCACAGGCATTGGGACATCGGTTAGTCAGATTTACATACAGTTTCCCGCCTAAAATATAGGTGATCGTCATGGCAAAATCGGCTCCTCTAAGTTGATAGTAAACAAACGGGCGGCGTTTGCTTCGGTGATAGAAAACAATTCGTCAAGAGAAATCCCTTTCAGCTGCGCGATTTTTTCCCCCGTATAACGGATCATGGAAGAATCGCAGCGCTTCCCGCGGAATGGGACGGGGGACATATAGGGCGCGTCGGTTTCCAGCACAAGGCGGTCCAGTGGGACCGCCTTGGCTACCTCCACCGGGACCCGGGCATTTTTAAAGGTGACAACCCCGCCGAGACCAATATACATCCCCAGCCCTAGCACTTCCCGCATCATTTCCACACTGCCGGAGAAACAGTGGACAACACCCGCAGGCCGGTAACGACGCAGAAGATCCATGGTATCCCCATGGGCCTCCCGGTCGTGGACGATCACCGGGAGCCTCAGCCGGTTTGCCAGTTCTATTTGTTCGGCAAAAATTCTGCGCTGTGTTTCCTTAGGGGCCATATCCTCATAATGATAATCCAGCCCGATTTCGCCGACAGCCTTCACTTTGCGGGAAGAAAGACACATATCTTCCAGTTGCTGTAAATAGTCTTCTGGGATAGAATCCGCAAGTTCCGGATGCACACCGCAGGCGGCATAAATGTAAGGATACCGTGCGGAGAGTTCCAGGGATTTTTGGCTGCTTTCCAGAGAGGCCCCCGCGTTAATGATGTGGCCAACCCCCAGGGAGGGCATGGCGGCAAGCAGGGAATCCCGGTCACTGTCAAAAGTCTGGTCGTCATAATGAGCGTGAGAATCAAAAATAGCATTCATGATTAAGAAATCCTTTATAAAAATAGCACCTTATCCTGTAAGGGATGCCCTTTAAAAATTTAGAAAGCCGGCTCTTTCGCCCCCCAAGGCTGACGGACGAAAGAAAAGGAAGAAATTTTCCAGCATTGGAAATCAGCGGATTTTGCTGCCGGCGGGGATACCGTCTACGAAAATTACCCGGACATCGTTGCCGGGACAATCCGCCGCGAGAATCATACCCTGGCTTTCCACGCCGCAGAGTACGGCGGGTTTGAGGTTGGATACCAGGATGATATGTTTACCAATCAGGTCTTCCGGCTGATAGAATTTAGCGATCCCGGATGCTACCGTACGCTGTCCTTCCCCATCGTTCAGGGTGAGTTTCAGCAGCTTTTTGGCGCGCTTCACCGGCTCGCAGGCCACGACCTCCGCCACACGCAATTCCACTTTAGCGAAATCCTCAATGCCGATCTGGGCGATACCTTCCACCGGCTGGGACGCTTTTGTTTCTGGTTTCTTTTCCGGCTCCGGCTTTTTCACCGCTAAGATGTCATCCAATTCAGCGATTTCCTTGGCCACGTCGATGCGGGGAAATAGGGTTTCTCCCTTCTGGATTTGGGCGGAATCCGGCAACATGCCCCAGCGGTTAGCGGCATCCCAGGTGAGGACATCCTGCTCTGCACCCAACTGGGCCTGGATTTTCGGGGCGGTTTCCGGCATGAAGGGGGTGATGAGGATGGAAATCATGCGCAGGCATTCGCATAGGTTATACAGTACCGTTGCCAAGCGGGCCTTTTTGCTCTCGTCCTTGCCCAAGATCCAGGGAGTGGTCTCATCAATGTATTTATTGCACCGGGCGATCAATTTCCAAATTTCCCCCAAAGCGCCGGAAAACTGGAACCCTTCCATATTTTTCTCATAACGGTCCCGCAGGGAGGAAGCCATTTGGATCAGTTCGTCGTCCAGGGGATCGCTTTCCCGCTCAGAGGGAAGGGAGGGGCCAAAATACTTGCCCACCATGGCGGTAGTACGGGACAACAGGTTGCCTAAGTCATTGGCCAGATCGTAGTTGATACGGTTAATCAGGGCTTCGTTGGTAAATAACCCGTCTGCCCCAAAGGGGATTTCCCGCAGCAGGAAATAACGGATGGCGTCCACACCGTAACGGCTGCACAAAATAACAGGGTCCACCACGTTGCCTTTGGATTTGCTCATTTTACTGCCGTCACCGAAGAGCAGCCATCCATGGCCGTATACCTGTTTTGGCAGGGGCAGATCCAGGGCCATCAGCATGGCCGGCCAGATAATGGTGTGGAAGCGGATGATTTCTTTCCCCACAAAATGCACGTTAGCGGGCCAGTATTTCTGATAGTCGGCATCGTTGCCGGAACCATATCCCATGGCTGTAATATAGTTGGTAAGGGCGTCCAGCCATACATATACCACATGTTTGGGATCAAAATCTACCGGGATTCCCCAGGAGAAACTGGTGCGGGAAACACACAAGTCGTCCAGGCCGTTCTTGATGAAGTTGATCATCTCGTTCTTTCGGCTTTCCGGCTGGATAAAATCGGGCTGATCCTCATAAAGCTTTAGCAGGCGGTCGGCGTAGTGGGAGAGTTTGAAGAAATAGGCTTCCTCCTCCGCCCATTTGACCTCGCGGCCGCAGTCCGGGCATTTGCCGTCCTTCAGCTGCGTTTCCGTCCAGAAGGCTTCACAGGGGGTGCAGTACCATCCCTCATATTTCCCTTTATAAATCTCACCCTTGTCATATAAGGCGCGAAAGATTTTCTGTACCGCTTTGACATGGTAATCGTCTGTGGTACGGATAAAGCGGTCGTTAGAGATATTCAGCAGTTTCCAAAGGTCTTGGAATCCCGCCACAATACGGTCCACGTATTCCTTGGGGGAGATGCCTTCTTCTGCCGCCTTCAGCTCGATTTTCTGGCCGTGTTCGTCCGTCCCGGTGAGAAACATGACGTCATACCCCTGCATTCGTTTGTATCTCGCGATGGCGTCGGTGGCTACGGTGCAGTAGCTGTGCCCAATATGCGCCTTGCCCGACGGGTAATAAATAGGAGTTGTAATATAATAGGTTGGTTTGCTCATGATTTCTACCTCCCAGATTGAATAACACGGCCGTTTTCCAGAGAGAAACCGGGAAAACCTGCCGATCTTTTTATTATACCATTTTATCCCGAAAATTCAACATTCCATATGGGCAAAATCCCGTCAGGCGGCTTCTTTTTGTTGCGGGATTGGGAAAGAGAGGGTATAATGGCGGCAGAAGCCTTTAAAGGAGGAGCTAAAGCATGGACTTTACTTTTTATATGCCCGCCCGGGTGGTCAGCGGACCCCGCGCGGTATTAGAAAATGGCTGTCAGATTAGGAAGATGGGGACACGCGCCCTGGTGCTGACCGGTGCCCATTCCGCCCAGGAAAGCGGCGTGCTGGAGGATTACCGGCAGGTTTTGCAGGAGAAGGGAATCGTTTATGAGGTGTTTGACGGGATTTCTGCCAACCCCCTCTATGTGACTTGCCGGGAGGCGGCCAGACAGGCTGTGCAGATGCAGGCGGATATGATTATCGGCCTGGGAGGAGGATCGCCGCTGGACGCCGCAAAGGCAGTGGCGGTGATGGCCGCCAATCCGGCAATTTCACCAGAACAACTGCTGCAAAAGGAATGGCAGAAAAAGCCGCTCCCCATTGTGGTGACAGGTACCACCGCCGGTACGGGAAGCGAAGTGAGCAGCACTTCAGTGCTCACCTGGGAGGACGGCAGGAAACGGGCTATTTCCCATCCGGATTTGTACGCTGATCTGGTGCTGGCGGACCCTCGATATACGTTTACCATGAGTTGGGGGGTGACGGTTTCCACCGCTTTGGACGCGCTGTCCCATGCCGTGGAAGGGTTCCTTTCCCCAAAATGCACCCAGATTCCTGAATGGTGCGCGAGGCAAGCGATCCCGATGATCTGGAAAGGGCTCAAAGAGCTTTCCCAAGGGGAAACAGTCCCTCAACATTTGCGGGAACCTCTTTTTTACGGTTCCCTGTGGGCGGGGATGGTGCTCAATGCGGTGGGGACCGCATTTCCGCATCCTTTTGGGTATATTTTGACAGAAGACTTTTCTATTCCCCATGGGCGGGCTTGCGCGGCCTTTCTCCCAGCCTTGCTGGAACGGGCGGGAGAATATGTTCCGGAACGTCTGGAAGGATTATTGTTGCTTTTGGGCTCTTCCCAGCAAGAGGCGGTTTGCCTGTTACAACAGTTAAGCGGTACAGGGAACATCCGTATGGCACGCCGGCAGATAGAGGAGTATGCCCATCGCTGGGACAATCTGCATAATTTTGCCAACGTTCCCGGGGGTTACTCAGCAGAACAGGGAAAGCAGCTATTTTCCACTTTATTCGACATAAAAGTTTAACAACTTCCCTACAAAAATCTTTACAAATTTGGTTTACAAAATTTTCCTGTTCGTTTAAAATAAAAAAGGTTATGGAAAAATATCGGTTTGGAATAAAGGGATTCAGGAATATTTTTCCAAGGGATGATAAGTGATTAATTGTGGTGACGGAAGCGGGGAAGGGAGGATGGAAATGCCTAATACGATGATCCCCTATCAAAAAGGGCCGGATGAGAATCCATCAAAAAAGAAACCGGGAAAGGCCAGCGTGGCGGGGATTGACCAAGTGGAAATTGAAAGCAGTGAATGCGTTATCTATACCTCCCAAAAAAGCGGGGACCAATTGATGCTGTCCGTTATGTGGACGGTATTGTTAGCGATCAGCATTGTTTTGCTGGCATTGGGGATGTTTGCCATGGATTTTTCTATCCGGCTGATTTTGGCGGGTGTCTTTACCTTGGGTTCCTTGGTTATCTGCAGCCAGTTATACCGTTATTATAAATGGGACTGGGACCGTTACACAGTCCTGACGGACAGGAATCTTTATACCAATGCATTATATCATGGAAGGAATAGGCTTCCCCCGGTGGTGATTGCGCTGGATAAAATTGAGCAGGTGCATACCCGATACGGATTTTGGAAAGGGCACAGCGTGGTGTGGAAAATGCCTATCCAAAAAGAAGAACATGTAGAATGCGAGCTGCGTTTTTTGGAGGCGGAGGAATTTCATAATTTTCTGGATATCCTGTTGGATGCCTTGCGTCAAGGCTTGTCTCACGGACAGACATCAGATCATTCCAGTGAATAGGAGGCAGTCCTTTCAGGCTTAAAAAAGAAGAGTGTACCCTACAGGATATTCTGAGGAATACGCTTTTTTCTTTGGGTGGTTTGATAGATTTGATTATCCTGTTTCTTGCCAGAAATGGTAGGGAGAAGGATTTTGATCATGTTTGATTGATTAGAGGAAGGGTTCCAATAAATTGCTTCATTCCATATTGTTTTCTTTCCATGTTGTTTTCTTTGCTGGAGGGCGTATGTATCCTATGATATAGGAAGAAATTAACTAGAAAGGGGGAGATATCTTGTGAAAGAAAAAAGGAGACAGATTACTATTGGAACACTCGCAAGTGTTTTTTTGGCAATATGGATTTTTACAGGATTTTTTGCTGGATGTCAGAAAGAGACAGATGACAGAATCGACTATTCGGATCCAGGTACATGGGCGTATTATGCCGAGGGGGAAGGAAAACCGGCAGACTTATTTTTGATCTGTCCCACTGTAGATATGGGACAAGCCGGCAATTATAATATGTCGCTGGATGATGAAGAGACCAAGGAAAATTTTATTGGAGCCCTAAATATGGAGCGCGGAATCTATGAGGATACGGCAACCTTATACGCGCCGTATTACCGGCAGATGACCTTTCCTGTCTATTCCATGAGTGAGGAAGAAATGCGCCCATATCTTGATATTGCCTATCGAGACGTCGCAGCGGCTTTTGAATACTATTGGAAAGAACTTAACGACGGCAAGCCGCTGATTCTGGCGGGCTTCTCTCAGGGATCGCAGATTCTCTTAGCGCTTATGGAGGAATATTTTGACGATCCAGCATATAGCGACCGGCTGATTGCCGCCTACTGCATCGGCTGGAGGGTTACGGAGGAAGACCTGTCCCGATATTCTCATTTGAAAATGGCGCAGCGGGAGGATGACACCGGTGTAATTGTTTCTTTTAATACGGAATCGGTGGAAACCCAGGATTCGCTTATGGTTCCCAATGGAGTCAAAAGCTTCGGGATCAATCCCTTGAACTGGCGGACTGATACTACCCCTGCGGGCCGAGATAGGAACCAAGGAGCCTGCTTTACCAATTATTCTGGCAAAATCGAAAGGGAGATCCCTCAGTTTACCGGGGCGTATCTGGATGAAACCCGGGGAACCCTCAAGGTTCCAGATGTTTCCCTGGAGGATTATAGGAGTTCCCTGTTCCCCGATGGTGTATATCATCTATATGATTATCAATTTTTCTACCGCAACTTACAACAGAATGTCCGTGTCAGGACAGAAGCATTTCTATCCCAGCCGGGGAATGGAAGATCAGCTTAACAAAGCCTTTGGGGATCTATGGCGACAAGAGAATGTTTTTCTCCCCCCATAATTTATCTTTTGGATTTTCCGTTATGGCAGTTGACGGGGTCAATTGCTTTACGTTACAATAAAAACAATAGTCGAAAAGACATTTTTTCATATAAAAAGGAGAGTGGCCGGCATGGCGGAAATCAAACCCTTTCGCGCCCTTCGTTTTGATACGCAGGCGGCGGGAAACATTCAGCAACTCACTTGTCCCCCTTATGATATTATCAGTGAAGAACAGAGAAACCAGTATTTAAAGACAAACGAGCATAACGTAATCCGGCTGGAGCTTCCCCGGGGTGAAAACCCTTACGAGGAGGCGGGAAGCCTGTTGCACCAGTGGGAACAACAGGGCGTTTTAAAACAGGATGAACAGGAAGGGCTGTATATCTATGAAGAGGAGTTCCAAGCCCATGGAAAGACAATGCGTGTGAAAGGGATCATCTGCCGGGTAAAACTGGAGGAGTTTTCCAAGGGGGTTGTTCTTCCCCATGAGGAAACCCTTTCCAAGGCTAAGGCGGACCGTTTTCAGCTGATGAAAGCTACTTTCTGTAACTTTAGCCAGATCTATTCCTTGTATATGGACCCTCAGCATAAAACCCCGGATAAAATTAACCGCCTGTCCCAGGGAACGCCCGAGGTGGAGATGCAGGACGGCGATGGGGTAATCCATCGTCTCTGGATTGTCACGGACCCGCAGGAAATCCAGGAGATCTGTAGTGATTTTGCGCAGCGTAAACTATATATTGCAGATGGTCACCACCGTTATGAGACCGCGCTGAATTTCCGGGATGACTGCCGGAAACAGAGGATTGCAAAAGAAGGCGACGCGGTGGATTATGTCATGATGATGCTGGTAGATATGGAAAACAGCGGCTTGGTGGTTTTTCCAACCCATCGTCTTGTCAGGGGCCTGTCTTCTTTCGACGAGACTGCTGTCAAGCAAGCCTGCCGCGAATATTTCCAGGTAGAGGACAGGACGGATATTTCCACAATTGAAGGGGAATTAAACGCTCTTTATCAGCAGGGAAAGAAAGCCTTTGCTTTCTATACAGGAGAAGACCGTTGGACTTTGTTGGTTCTGAAAGATATGGACGCTGTCCGGAAACTCCTTCCCCAAGCCAGCGCCGCTACTCAAGGTTTGGACGTCACCGTGCTGCATAGCCTGGTTTTGGAAAAGATGTTCGGGATCGATAAAGAAAATATGGCCCAGCAGATCAATTTGACCTATACCCGGGATTTCCAGGAGGCCATCACTTCTGTTGAGAAAAAGGAATCTCAGTGCGCCTTTATTCTCAACCCGACACGTGTCACGGAGATTCGTGATGTAGCCGCCGCAGGGGAAAAGATGCCGCAGAAATCCACTTATTTTTATCCAAAGCTTATCACCGGGCTGGTCATGAATCAGATGGAGAAGGGATAATAAGAGAAAAGGCTCCTCATTATCCCGTAACACAAAGTGGCATTTTTATATTTTGTGAATGAAAATCTCCAACAGGGAAACCGGGCGGTTTATTAGGCAGACAGATTAGTTCCTTTCTGCTGTATAAAGCTTGTTCTGATAGCGCTGACACCTAATTAAAACTTTGTAAAAAACGGGACTGTTATTTTTTGACAGTCCCGTTTTTTAAGGAAGGGAAATAAACCAATCTCCTGGGGATACTCCCAGGAGAAGGCAAACTGCTTTTTGCATGTCCGGTGTTTGACGAAAGGCTATGATTAACTGTTTCTCAAATTCAGATAGGGAAAAAGAAGGTTCCTCTTCCAAACCCAGCAAATAGTCCGCGCTGATTTCCAGTGTTTTGGCAATGTTTCGTATGGTGTGGATGGAAGGTTCCCGCTTGTCGCTTTCATATAGGGAAAGGCTGGACTTAGCTACTCCAATTTTTTTGGCCAGATTTACCTGTGAGATCTGAGATTGTGTGCGGGCCTGCCGCACCCTTTTACCAAAAGAATACATAAATTCACCCCGGAAAAATACTCTTACAGTTATTATGTGAAAAAATGGGGAGTTATACGCCCAGCGAAACCCACTGTCACAAATTGATTGACAGGATTGTGGATTCTCATTATAATAAATGGAGAGATTTGCCACTTATCAAAGAAAAATGTCGCTACAATGTATTTTATTGTGGGACGAGATAAGAAAAGCAAGGTCAATTGGGAAGAGTTCTTTTTTATTGGATGTAGATGGAAAAAGAAAAGATTAGATTTGATAATTGCTTTGATAAGTTGTCAAAAATATGAATAAAGATGTGGAGGAATCTAAACATGGGTTCAAGGGATAGTTTTTTGCAGGCTATGAAAAACTTGCGCGACAGCGGCCAGGCAAAACCGGAGGAAGAGGAAGTGCAAACCAACGTAGCACAGGAAGAATCCGTCCCAGCAGTAATTCCAGAGCCGGAAGCGGAATCTGAAGTCCATACAGAAGATTATGGATATGAAAATCAGAGTGAAACATCCAGCGTAAATTCCTTCTATGGGGATGTATATGCACAGCCTGCCAGCAAAACTGTGATCTCGAAGGATACTTCTATCGTAGGAGAAATTCATTCTACCAGCGATGTGGAGATATCTGGAAATCTGAAGGGTAATGTAGAAACATCAGGCGATATTAAGCTGTGCGGCAAAATTATTGGGGATATTATGGGCAATAATATTGACCTGATCGCCGGTGAGGTACAAGGGAATATCATCGCTGCCGCCACATTAACGATCGATAGCGATTCCGTGGTGGTAGGTGACACAACGGCAAATAATATCTTGATGGATGGTAAGCAGAAGGGTAATATGCAGATTGAAAATATGGCTGACTTCCAGTCTAATGCACTGCTGAAAGGTAATGTGACCACTGGTCGCCTGTCCATCAGCGAAGGGGACAAACTGCGCGGAGCCATTCAGGTAAAGATTGACGATACGGAAGAAGACCTGTTTGATGAACCGATTTCTGTCGCCCCCATAGCAGCAGAACCGGCTGTTGAAACTCCGGTTGCGAAAAATCAGCAGTAAAGCAAAAAACACCAGAAGAAAATTGAAGGATCTTTTGTAAAATAAAGCATCGTGAAAATAATAGGCGCGCTTTGAAACATGGTTTTTGAAAATCAGTTCAAGGCGCGCTTGTTATTTTTATGGGATAATGCCCAGACAACGGCATTAAGTTCTCTTTTCTTTGTCGAGGGTTTGCGGTATTCAGGGGGGAGAGCAACCGTAGGCTTGTTTCAAGATACGCTACCAATATCCGTAATGGTGGAATCCTATACATAGCATGATGGTTTCCATCGTGTTGTCCGAGGGAAGAAGGAAGTTTTTCGCTTTTTCCATACGATAGCGCACGACATACTGTAGGGATCTCCCCAAACAATAACCTAACGAAGATCGGTGTACGCCCTTAATCCGCTCCTTGGGACAGGAGGGTATGAAAAATACAGTGATACCTTTGAGAAAAAATCAATGGAAAATGACAAGCCGACAGCGGATATCAATAAAACGCTTCCTGTCCGTATTTTTGATAATATCTATTATAATGGGGCAAAGAGCTGCACACTGGAGAAGGGCGCGCGTTTTGCAAAAGATTTTGAAGAGAAGTTCTCAATCTTCTGGGAAGATAGCCGTTGTATCTTTTTAACCAATCTTTACGAAGCTCCTGTTCCTTTAAAAAATAGGGGCACTGTACTTGGATTATAAATGAAGTGAAATCTTGTCTATACTATTTCTTTTTTCCGAAGGAAGTTGTCTATTGAAAGCTTGCGTTACCAAAATATTTAAGAATTAAGTATCCTTATTACATTTAAATTAGTAAATTTAAACAGTAAAAAATTTTAGATATCCATATATATTAAAAAAAACCTAAGTTTTTTACTGCAATTTCCAAATATATCCTTTGCTTTTTACCATTAAAAAGTCGAAATAAAGAAAAATATAACGTTTTTTACTACAATCTAATGTTTTTGGTGATTGCGTGTTATTGTAAATTTTGATAGACTAATCGAGGACAAAAAACCACAAATTTATGACAATTCTGTGGAATTTCTCAAGGAGGAAGAAAAGATGAGAAAGTCAAGACATCTGTCAAAGAAGTCTGTCTCTATCCTGTGTGCAGCAGCGTTAGTGACCTCTTCTTTGGCGACCGCTCCTGGGGCGTTTGCGGAAGTAAACGGTGATGGGACGATTACAATTAACGAGAAGTATGCTTCTCATGAATCCCTGCAGCCTACCCCTCAAGGTTTTCAGGTGGATACTATATTAAACTGGACTCCGGAAAGCGATCCCGACGCCAAATTCGCCCGCTCTACCATCCCGCTGGAGACAGATCGTGTCACTGGCCCGCAGGTCAACCCCTATTCCAACCCGGAAGCCAAGCTCATGGTTTGTTCTTTGGCGAATTCCAACCACGACAATTCCTTCCTGCAGGGAAGTGATACCTTTGACAGCTATGCATTTGGTTACTGGCAGTATGTAAATTCCATGGTATACTGGGCAGGGTCCGATGAAGGTATTTTCGTAGTTCCCACACCGGATGTAATCGATTCCGCCCATAAGAACGGAGTCCCGGTTACTGCTACTCTGGGATTCCCCTGGGGTCCTGACACCACTGGCGGCCTGCGTCTGGAGGAGCTGGAGAAGTTTGTTCAGAAGGACGAAAACGGCAATTATCCGGTGGCGGACAAGATGGTGGAAATTGCCCACTATTACGGTTTTGACGGCTATTTCTTCAATCAGGAGACCTATGGTTCCACCGCAGAGGTGGCCAGCGAATTGGTCAATATGATGAAATATGTGAAAAAGAAATATCCTGATATTATCTTTAACTGGTATGACTCTATGGCCAAGGATGGCAGCGTTAGCTATCAGGACGCGGTCAACGACAAGAACAAACTGTGGATTGAAAAGGATGAGGACGGCCTGTACGCGGTGGATGAGTTCTTTATGAACTACAACTGGGGCGGCGACCACAGTAATCCTACTTCTCCCTCCTACCCCGATATTACCCATAAGATTCCTACTACCATTGAAACTATGATCAATTCCGGCAGAAGTCAATACGACGCTTTTGCTGGTTTTGAGGTACAGCAGAACAGCATGAATACCCCGATCCGTGACCATCTGCTGGTGGATGAGAATGGGAAACTGAAGATTTCCATCGCCCTGTACTGCCCCAACTCCACCATGGGCTTCTCCAAAGACCCGGTGGATTTCCATGAACAGGAAAAGCGGTTCTATGTAGGCAGTGAAGGTGATCCCGCCAACGAGCCCCTGGATCCCGCGGACCCCAACAACTGGGAGTGGGTTGGTATGGCCCGTTTCTTTGCGGACAAGACCGTGATCACCGAGGCCCCCTTTACCACCAGCTTCAATACCGGCCACGGCAAACAGTGGTTTGTGGACGGGGAGGTTTCCCGCACTGAGGGCTGGAATAACCGTTCCGCCCAGGACATCCTGCCCACTTGGACCTGGACGGTACAGACTGACGGAAGCAAGCTGCAAGGCGCGTATGACTTTGACGACGCTTACAAC
>CAKUYY010000015.1 GCA_934717555.1 uncultured Clostridium sp. | reverse complement strand
TTCCATAATACACCAATATTGCTGTAATCTGTTTCATCCGCCGGAGGGGTACTCCCATCCGCATAGGCAAACAGGCTGGGGTTTTGAGATTGTTCTTCCGCCAAATTATTTTCGTCCATAATATAAATGACGCTCTCATAATTGGAAAGGTCGTTGATCACCCTGGCCATAGCGGCCATCTCTACCTGCCCATTTCCATTTCCACTGACAATATACTCGTTGATGGTAACCAGTACCTCTCCATCCCCGTTCTTGTCGTCAGCTACTGAGGTTATCTGGTTCTTGATCCTCTCAATATCCGTCTTCATATAAGCGCTGTCAGTCAAAAATGCAATTTCATAATCGGGATTTTCCTGATTCAACATATCATAAAGGAATAAACCTACCAAAGCCGCACATACCACACAGATGACAATGTGCCATTTGTGATAAAACCAAAAGTTTTCCCTCTTCTGCTTTTTGGTGGTAATTTTCTGTTCTTTGCTGGGGTCGTGAATGGTATCTTCCCCCGCATTCCATAGATACCTATCTCTGGCCATGATTATTCACTCCTTCTGGCTTTATATTTTGTCGAACTACTCCGGAAACATCCAAACATCATTGTTTCTTATCCTTTTTGAGAAGTTTCTCCCCTCTTTATAGAAACCGTCCCGGTAATTTAAGCATTGTGGACATTCATCAATCCCTTGGCTTCATGGTCGGGAACAATAAAACATCGCGGATGGAGGCGCTGTCAGTGAGCAGCATGGCCAAGCGGTCGATTCCCATACCCATACCGCCGGTAGGAGGCATTCCATACTCTAAAGCCGTCAAGAAATCCTCGTCCAGCATATTGGCTTCGTCGTCTCCTGCCTCGCGCAGTTCCACCTGACGCTGGAAACGTTCCCTTTGATCGATAGGATCATTGAGCTCAGAATAAGCGTTGGCAAACTCCCTGCGGGTAATAAACAGCTCAAAGCGTTCCACCAGCTGCGGGCAGTCCTTCTTTCTCTTGGTAAGAGGGGATACTTCCACAGGATAATCGTAAATGAAGGTAGGCTGTACCAGGTTTTCCTCCACCTTTTCCTCAAACACCAGGTTGAGAAAATCACCCCAGGTATCTGTCTTCTTGGTTTCCAATCCCAACTCTTTTGCCACTTCCAGAGCTTTTTCCGTATCTCCCAGGAAAGAAGCGAAATCCAATCCTGTATACTCTTTTACCGCATCCAGCATGGACACACGGCGGAAGGGCAGCGATAAGTCAATTTCTTCTCCCTGGTAAGTAATTTTCTCCGCCTTGCATACCTCTTTCGCGGCCTGATTGATCATATTTTCCGTAATTTCCATCATACCGTGATAATCCGTATACGCCTGATACAGCTCAATGCTGGTAAATTCCGGGTTATGTTTGACGTCCATCCCTTCATTTCGGAACAAGCGGCCAATTTCATAGACCCGCTCCATTCCTCCTACAATCAGCCTCTTTAAGTACAGTTCCGGCGCAATTCGCAGGTAAAGATCGATATCCAGCGTATTGTGATGGGTAATAAAGGGTCTGGCAGCCGCACCGCCTGGAATGGTATTGAGAATAGGGGTCTCTACCTCAATAAATCCCTGGTTGTCCATAAAATTCCGGATAGATTTGATAATGGCGCTGCGTTTGACAAAGGTGTCCTTTACCTCTGGGTTGACAATCAGATCCACATAGCGCTGGCGATAGCGAAGGTCCGTATTGGTCAGCCCGTGGAATTTATCGGGCAAAGGGAGCAACGATTTGCTCAGCAGCTGTACTTCTTTGGCATGGACAGAGATTTCCCCGCGGCGGGTACGGAAAACAAAGCCCTTGACACAGGCCACGTCTCCGATGTCCCAATCAGCAAATCCCTTGTATACCTCTTCCCCTAGGTCGTTGATACGCAAATAAACCTGCATTCTCCCTGTACGGTCATGGATATCCATAAAGCTGGCCTTTCCCATCTCACGCCAGCTCATGATTCTGCCCGCGATGCAAACATCCTTGCCTTCCAGCTCTTCAAAACGTTCTACAATTTCCGCGGCGTGGATATCCGGATGGCAGACGGTAATTTCAAAGGGGTCTTCCCCCTTTTCCTGAAGCGCCGCCAGCTTGTCCCTACGTATTTGCAGCAATTCGCTGAGGTCCTGTTCCTTTTCCACCTGACTATTTTCTACTTTTTCACTCATTTTGACGTCTCCCCCTTTGTTCTATACAAAATGCGGACAGGTGTGCTCACTCTCCACTCCTGCCCGCATCTCCATTACTTAGATATTTCCAATACCTCATACACCATCGTCCCGGCGGGAGTTTCAATTTCAACTCGATCGCCAACCTTATGCCCCAACAGGCCTTTCCCCACTGGGGATTCATCGGAAATCCTTCCGTTGGCGGGATCCGCCTCATTGGAACCAACGATCTGGTAATCACAGACTTCGTCGAACTCCACATCATTCACTTTAATATTGGAACCAATATGAATGACTTCCGTGGATAGCTCACTCTTATCAATGATCTTCACATTTTTCAGCATACTCTCAATATCTGCGATACGAGCTTCCGTTATAGCCTGTTCATTTTTTGCCTCGTCATATTCGCTGTTCTCCGAGAGATCGCCAAAAGACAGGGCAACCTTTATTTTTTCCGCAATTTCTTTGCGTTTTACAGTCTTTAAATATTCAAGCTCTTGTTCCAAATTGCGAAGGCCGTCATCTGTTAACAAAACTTGTTTTACCATGAAATGGGCTGCCACCTTTCAGTGTTCCTGAGGCATTTTATTTCTCAGAACCTCTCTGTTAAATTTCTCGCCTCATGATTGTATTTTTGGACAATACTAGTATTATAGACAACAACAGTCGCTCTGTCAAGCAACTTATTTTGCGGATTTTTGCAGAATTTCCGCCAATCTTTCCAAAGGATAATCTTCCTCCCCGCAAATACAACTATCGGGTATCAGCCGTGCTAGGTCATGTATCCCACATAACTCATATAAAGCCGCCAAAAAATAAAAGTTTTCCAGGGATAGTGGGCAGATATGCCGATATTCTTTCGGCAAATTCATATGATAGCGCCAAAAAAACAAACCATGGAACGACGCCAAAGGAGGAAAGCCTGAAAAAAGCATTGGATGATCTTCTGCCATATAGGGAGTTATCCATCTTCCTGGGCATAAAATCGCCTGACATCCCCGGATATTCTCCATCCGATCCGTCAATAAAGGCTCTCCTCCTAATTCTTCCCTCATCTCTTGTATCGCTTTTCTATAGTCGATAGGATTTTCAGTATAAATCCAAAGCTGGCTACAATAAGACATCATCCTCTTGGCCGCCTCCTGATAATGTGCGCAAGGGTCATACAACATGAGTTGTAAATGGCGTGGTGGGATATCCGCCTGGTTTAGCACGGAAAAAAATATATTTTGAGCCATAAGTGACCTATAACGAGAAGGAACAAAGCCTTTCAAGCCTGTTTCTTGGGGAATCCGCAGGGATGCAGGGCAAAGCAGCCTTTTCTGATCCGCCGGGGCTATTGAGGAAGAAATCGTCTTCCAGGGAATTTTCCCTCTATGTTGGGAATATGAAATCAGGCGTATGGTATGCCCTTGTACCTGATAATCCGTTATCATCATCTTCTTTCGATGAAAAAGAGAGGAAAATACTCCCCTTTTTGTTTCTGAGGTTATGGATAGTATTGTGGGCACTTTCACCACCTCCGCTCTAGTCTATGCGGAAAATGGTACCTCTATCCCTTATCTACAGGAATCAAAGCCTCCTCTGCTCAAAAAAGCGCCCTCTGAAATCAAACTAACTTCAAAGAACGCTTTTTCCTTTGATAGAAAGATGCAGAAACTGCCCTTTCTATTTTACATGTATTACTGTTTTTTTATTGA
Source organism: uncultured Clostridium sp. (assembly GCA_934717555.1). Classification (GTDB taxonomy): domain Bacteria; phylum Bacillota; class Clostridia; order Oscillospirales; family Acutalibacteraceae; genus CAJFUH01. The sequence goes on along the minus strand of CAKUYY010000015.1, from coordinate 25,230 downwards.
GATTCTTCCATATCCTCTGCGACAGAAGAAGTATCTATCTCTGATCGCTCTGATTCTTCCTGTTCAGGGGAAACGGTTCCCCCTAAAAAAGTAATAGCTGCCTGCAATTGAGGATCGGCCGCCGGATCCAGAGCCCTTCGATTGAGCAGTTTGCGCTGCTCCTCCTCCAATGTCACCGCTTCATTTGGAGAAATCCCCAAATCTGTGAAACTCTGTCCATTCATGGTGACATAATTGGCAATAGAAATAACAATCGCGGAACCGTCAGACAAAGGAAACACCTTATTTTTTGTCCCTTTCCCCGCGGTAGTTTCCCCAATAATGCCTCCTTTTCGGAAATCCTTGATAGCAGAGGCAAACAACTCTGCCGCTCCAGACGTCCCATCATTGACTAGCACCGCCATAGGAATATTCAGCTCGTTGGCGTCTGATTGAATCTGAAATTCTATTTTTCCTTCCTTATCTATTGTGCCAATTAAATTCCCCGCTGGTAACAGCTGATCTAGTATTTCGCCGACAGCTTCCACATCACCACCAGCATTATTTCTGATATCAAAAATCAAGCTGGATACACCCTGCTCTAACAGGTTGTCCACTTCTTGCTGAAATTCTTCCACTGTCTGTGCAGTAAATTGGGAAACCCTGAGATAACCGATAGACCCTTGTAACAACTCGGAAAAAATATTGTGATATTCATATACTTCCCTAGTAACGGTAAGTTGAATATTTTCTAAGCTTTCCCCTGTGTTTTCCCCTTCTTCCAACCGAAGGAGTTCTATCTCTATCGTAGAGCCAAGCGCTCCATCTAATTTTTTAACAGCATCTCCATAGCCAATCCGCTGAACCTCATTTCCACCAATCCGGATGATAACGTCCCCCTTGAGGATTCCTTCCTTTTCTGCTGGGGAACCTGCTGCCACAGAAATAACTTCCATGTTTCCATCATCATCTTGTATGGTTTCTATTCCAATCCCCACCGAATCATCGGAAGCACCAGCTAAAAATTCTTTATATTCTTCCGCACTGAGATACCTTCCTTCAGGGTCTGAAAGCCCACTGAGATATCCTGCGCTGATCCCATCCGAAAGACTGGATTCATCAATGGTTCCCAAATAATTCTGGCGGACACGCTGGTCAATTTCGGAAAGTTTTTGATACATTTGTTGCCGCTCGTTAACATCCGCTACGGTTTTGTTGAATGTCGACATCGCCATATGGTAACTCAATGTAAAGGTAACAGCGGCTGTAAGGGCAACCAATGCGATTACAACACCTATGGATACCTTCTTTCCCATGATACACCCCGATTCATTTCATGGTATCAATACCACTTCATGGGGTCCTGCTTCACACCATTTACCCGGACCTCATAATGCAGATGGGGACCTGTAGATCTTCCTGTCGTTCCCACCTGTCCAATAATCTGATTTTTGGAGACATGCTGCCCTACGCTAACTCCTACATGGCTGAGATGCCCATATACGGTCATGATGGTACCATCATCGTGGGCAATCATTACATAATTTCCATATCCGCCCCCGCATTCACAGCTGGCAGACATGTCTTTGGGATAGTCATGGGAACACCCGCTATAGGCGGCGATGACTGTACCATTATCCGCCGCCACTACATTGGCCCCATAAATACCTCCTCCTGCGATATCAATGGCCCCATGGTTACGGCCATCTCCCCAATAAGAGGACAGGTAATAGAAGCCTGGTGTAGGCCATGCAAGCTGTCCCTCGTTGATAGAACCACTTCCAGAATTGCCTCCACTGGAACTTCCTCCAGAACTACCACTGTTCCCGCCACCGGAATTTCCAGTATCAGACGGTTTATTATCGGACTGATTGGAGGTATCATTATTAGAAGAACTTTCTTCTTGTCTTCTTCTCTCCTCTTCCTGTCTCTTTTGTTCATAGTATTGACGGATTTCTTCCTCAATACTCTGTAACTGAGAATTATTCTCGTCGAGAGTTCCCTGGATACTCTGCTCCTGTCCCTCCAGTTCCTCAATAACCTGCATATCTTCTTCCATCAGCTGGGAAATTTCAGAAACTTGGGCATCCAGCTCCTGTTTTGTCTGGGTAGCTTGTTCCTTCTTTTGATCTATTTGATCTTTTTCAGTTTGAATTTCTGCCATGCTATTCTGTAATTTCTGGATTAAATCCATATCATGGGCGGTTACATTCTGAACAATCATAACCTTATCCAAAAAATCATTGACATCGGTGGAGTTCAGAATAATGTCCAAGGCAGAAGCTTCCCCCGCCATATAGATGGCTCTCAGACGAAGCTTCAGGGTCTCCATCCCCTCATCGATTTCCTTCTGTTTATCTGCAATCTGAGTTTCCAATTCCTGAATTTCTTGATCCAGTTGCTGCATTTCCTGATTGTTTTCCTGAACCTGTTGCTGAAGCACCTGTATTTTTTGTTCCAGTGCTTCCTTGTGGGCTCGTTTATCTTCTGTATTCTGCCGAGCCTGTTCCAGTTGCTGGGTCAGCTCTTCATTTTTCTTTTCCAGGTCTTCCTTTTCCTGTTCAGAAGCTGATATATCTGCAGCGGATACCTGGGATATATAATGTAAATTTGGCGCAGTGGCTACGGTGACCGCCAGCAAAACCGCCAAAATATACTTTCCAACTCCCGTCCATTTCTTACCAGCCAATGATATCTCCTCCATCCTTTTTTAAGTATTTTCTAATAGAAATTAACCCGCCGAGCGCTCCGAAAAAGATGCCGGCAGCGGCATATCCCAATGCAATTGACATTGCTACCTGTTCAAAGGGTATCCCCGTAAATGGAACGATCTGATTCATTCCAGAAATCAGGCTATTATAAAGTAAATTTAATAATACAGTGGAAACCAGCGCGGAAATTAATCCAATCACAACGCCTTCTACAATAAAAGGTATTCGTATAAAACTATCCGTTGCCCCCACTGATTTCATGATACTAATTTCCAGCCGGCGGGAAAACATTGTTACCCGAATGGTATTGGAAATAATAAACAATGAAACAATACCCAGCGCTAAAATAACCCAAAAACCAACTTGTGTAACAAGCTGATTCAAGCTGGTTAATTTCATGGCGGAATCACGGCGGTCCCGGATCGTATCCACACCTTCCACCTGCCGGATTTGGTCTACCGTCTGGTCATATTGGGACAGATCTTCCATCGTGATCACCCAGGAATGAGGTAAAAAATTATCTTCTTCCTCTAATCCTTCAAACAGCGGCCCTAACATTTCTTCATACTGCTGTAAACCTTCATCCGCTGAAATAAACTGTGTTTCCTTGACATTAGGGATTTGCTGAATTTCCTGCCCTATCTTCACAGCTTCTAACGTGGTAACATCCTGTTTTAAATAAACTGTAATGGTATTTTCATCTTCGATAGATTTCATCACACTGTTGACATTCATGGAAAACAGCATCGCCGCCCCTGTCAATAATAAACAGGAAATCAATACGCCAATGGAGGCAATGGACATCATCCGGTTGCTCCATACATTTTTAAATCCTTCTTTGATGAGATATCCTACTGAACTAATCTTCATGCTGCACCTCCGGACATCCCGTATCTCCTACCACCATACCATCTTTAATCTCAATAACACGGCGTGGAAAACGTTTGACTAAGGAGTGCTCATGGGTCACCATTAATATCGTGGTCCCTCTCCGATTAATTTCGTTGAGCAAATCCACAATTTCATAAGACAGAGCTGGATCCACATTTCCCGTAGGTTCGTCTGCAATAATCATGCTGGGATTATTCACCAGCGCCCTGGCAAGTCCCACACGCTGCTGTTCCCCTCCAGATAACTCCGAGGGATGGCTGCGGGCTTTGGACTGCAATCCAACCAGTCCCAATATGTACGGTACCCTCTTGCGCACGTCCCGGGAAGACGCTCCTGTCACCCGCATGGCAAAAGCGACGTTATCATATACACTCATTTTATCAATCAAACGGAAATCTTGAAATACGATTCCCATGGTTCTTCTTAAGTAAGGAACATCTCTATGTTTTACGGTAGAGAGTTTTCGTCCGTTTACAATAATTTCGCCGGAAGTAGGTTTCTCTTCCCGCATAATCAATTTTAAAAAGGTACTTTTTCCAGCCCCCGAGGATCCAACGATAAAAACAAACTCGCCTTTTGCAATATCTAAATCAATTCCCCTGAGAGCCTTAGTGCCATTTTCATATGTCTTTGTCACGTTTTGGAACTCTATCACTGCACTCCGCCTCTCTATTACAACTAAATTGCTTTTCCCTTCCCTATAAAATAACCGGGTATCATCCCGGTTATATATGAATGAGGGCGGACTACTCCGTCCGCCCTATGAACTTTTTAGTACTTGACCGGATTCGCAGAAAGATATTTCTTTACCATCAATGCTACCTTGAATACAATGGCATCTTCAAACTCGCGTAGATCCAAACCTGTCAGTTTCTTAATCTTTTCCAAGCGATATACTAGGGTATTGCGGTGTACAAACAACTTACGGGAAGTTTCCGACACATTCAAATTATTTTCAAAGAACTTTTGAATGGTAAAAAGGGTCTCCTGATCCAGAGATTCAATAGAACCGCGCTTAAATACCTCTTTTAAGAACATATCACACAAAGTTGTGGGAAGCTGATATACCAGACGGGCAATACCCAAATTATCATAACTGACAATGGTACGCTCAGTATCGAATACCTTTCCTACCTCCAGCGCTACTTGAGCTTCCTTAAAGGAACGGGCCAAATCCTTGATTCCATTGACAGTGGTACCAATACCAACCACGCAATGGGTATAAAATTCACTGGAAAGAGTATCCACAATGGAACTAGCCAACTTTTCCAAGTCTTTGGATTCAATACCGGTACGAATCTCTTTGACCAAAGCGATATCTGTCTCATTGATATTAATCACAAAGTCCTTATTCTTATCCGGGAAAAGGTTTTGTACGATATCATATGCAGAGATATCGGTCTTGGAGACAATTTTAATCAGCATACATACCCGGCTGACATCGGAATTAAAGCGCAGCTCCCGCGCCTTTAAATAGATGTCTCCTGGCAGAATATTATCCAGAATCACATTTTTGATAAAGTTTCCTCTATCATATTTTTCATCATAATACTGTTTGATACTCTCCAAAGCAACCGCCAATAACATCGCATATTTTTGGGCGGTATCATCGTTGCCCGCCACAAAAACAGCATATTCCGGGCGGGGTCTGTTGCCAAAAGAACGGTAAGTATACCCATTAACCACAAACGTACCCGCAGTGGCTAAAGTCTCCGCCGTAACGCTTTCATTTACTTCCCCAATTCTGCCCAGCTCACTGCATGCAATAATGACAGAAGTTTCATCAATCACTCCAATCGTTCTGTCAATTGCATCTCTCATTTGATGAATTACGCCTTGAAATAGTCTATTTGACATAAGATCTCCCTCACTTTTCCATTTATAGTTGCTTCTATTACAGAGGCATTAACTCCCTATGCTAGTCTGTCCACTTTTAAAACTGTGCGGAACATCCCCTCTATATACATCTATTCTACATAAATAGTTACAACTTTGCAACCTTATTATCAAAGAAATTTTCTTTTTTGCCCACAAAAACATGCATTTTACAGAATCTTAACAGTTTTTATACGTCCTTATGGTATCTCTTCCTTTTCTTTCCTATTGTTAAATAATAAAAAATAAGGCTGCCCTCTCATAGAGCAGCCTTATTTTTTATAAATGAGTCATTCTTAATTATTAGTTCAGAATAGCCTGTTCAGTTTCCTTATCAAACAGATGCATCTTATTCATCGCAAAAGCAACTTTAATGGTATCATTCGCCTTGGCTTTGGAAGTCGGATCTACACGGGCGGTTACCGCACTGCCTTCTACATTGAGATACAGATAGATCTCAGCGCCCATCAGCTCAGTAACTTCCACTTTTGCCATTACTGTGCTATCCTGATGGGTTTCCAGGAATTCCGCTTCATCATGTACATCTTCTGGACGGATACCAAAGGTAACCTCTTTGCCTACATATTTCTCAAGAGAAGTGCCCTTTGCCTTATCATTGGGAATCACAATGGTATTGCCACCAAAATTCAGCACGAAGTTCTCGCCTTTCTTACCAACGGTAGCATCGATAAAGTTCATCTGCGGAGAACCCATAAATCCAGCTACAAACTCGTTGCAGGGCTTCTCATACAGGTTTTGAGGAGTATCCACCTGTTGAATAAAGCCATCCTTCATAACTACAATACGGTCGCCCATGGTCATAGCTTCTGTCTGGTCATGGGTAACATAGATAAAGGTAGTACCCAGTCTCTGGTGCAGTTTTGCAATCTCAGTTCTCATCTGGGCACGCAGCTTCGCATCCAAGTTGGACAGCGGCTCATCCAGCAAGAACACCTTCGGATCACGGACAATCGCACGGCCCAGCGCTACACGCTGTCTCTGACCACCGGACAAAGCCTTCGGTTTACGATCCAGCAAGTGGGAAATATCCAAAATACGTGCAGCCTCTTCTACGCGGCGTTTGATCTCATCCTTCGGAGTTTTACGCAGCTTCAGGCCAAATGCCATGTTATCATATACTGTCATATGAGGATACAGTGCATAGTTTTGGAACACCATCGCGATGTCGCGGTCTTTCGGGGCTACGTCATTGGAAAGCGTATCTCCTATGTACAATTCACCATCACTGATTTCTTCCAAACCGGCGATCATACGAAGAGTTGTAGATTTACCACAACCGGAAGGTCCAACCAGAATGATAAACTCCTTATCTTCAATGTCAAGATTAAAGTCAGTAACAGCGGTTACTCCACCCGGGTATACCTTATAGATACCCTTCAGAACTACTTTTGCCATAATAAACCTCCTGCATTATTCCGTGCAATTTGCACGTGATGCTTTTTCTTACGTTAATAATATATCAGATTTTTGCATTTCTGAACAGTCTTTTTTTGCCTAAAGATTAAACCCATACTTTATGTAAATCTAACAGAACACAAATCAACAACAGTTATTTAGTGGAAAACGCCTGCAAAAAAACCAATTTTCTCTCTTTTTCTGAAATTTCTCTACATATTCCGGGCTCTAGCGCCTGATCTAATGCTAATTGTCCAATTTGGAGTCTTTTTAATCGTAGAACTTCACTATTAACAGCCAAAAACATTCTTTTTATTTGGTGAAATTTACCTTCACATATCCAAACATGCACTGTTGATGTTTCGTCGCATCTAACCACCTGCAATTGGGCCGGCAAGCATTTTGTCCCATCCTCCAGTATGATCCCTTCCTGAAATTTTTGAATTTGGTCTTCCCCTATTTTCCCGGATACCTCCGCCTCATATAGTTTAAATACATGCTTTTTGGGTGAAAGCATACGATGAGCAAAATCGCCGTCATTGGTAATAATCAATAATCCTTCTGTATCTTTATCCAGTCTCCCAGCAGGAAAAAGTCCCTTTCTTCGCCATTTTTCTGGTACTAAGTCAATGACTGTCCGGCAACGGGGGTCGTTGCTAGCTGATATAACCCCTTTTGGCTTATTCATCATCAGATAACAAAAACGCTGAAACAAAAGTGAGCGTCCATTGATTACAATGGACGCTGTTTCTGGATCCCACTTGCTTTCTGGATGCTTTTCCAGATTGCCATCCACGATTACCTGCCCTGTACGGATCAGATGCGCCACTTCTTTTCTGCTTCCCATTCCTTGAGAAGCCAGAAGCTTGTCCAAACGTTCCTTTGCCATGTTTTTTCTCCATTCTTGATTAATCGGGCGGCGGAATAAAAAATCCCGCCGCCCGATTCTATCTTATTTTTCAGTCCACAGGGGCTTCCGGCATTTCCGGGTCCGGCGCCAACGTCTCCCGTTCCGTGGAACTTTCCACCGGCAGCAAGCTGGAAGTACTGATCTCTTCCATAGATTGAGCCTGGGAGGTTCCCTCCTGGGATCCCGCTGCCGTTGGATTGATGAAACCGTGCATAAATCCATTCAGCTGCGTGGAACTGATATCCCCGCCAATCACCCTGCCGTCTATAATCAAAAGGTTTGCATGCACCCCTTCCGGCTGATCCGGATAATTGGTAATCTCATAGGTCCACCGTTTACAGGTTTTTCCTGCGTAACGGGATAAATCCAATCCCTGCTGTTTTTGAATCTCATTATAGTTGTGATAAGTCTCATTAAACTGCGCTGGAAGGACAATCTCACAGATTTCCAGGGGCTCTTCTTTTACCTGCCATCCAAACTGCGACAGGAAAGACATCCTCTCCGCGTTATCAGAGGCGGACAGATTGTATTTTCCAAGTTTGGAAACCGCCTGGGCCTCATCCCCACCGCGTCCAAATAACAGAAAACATCCTGCTACTACCATGACCACGATGCCGGCAAAAAGCAGCAATTTTTTCTTCGATGTTTTCATAGATACCACAAACATAGCCATTCCCCCTTTTATACCGAATATATATGAGGGAATTTCTGGATTCATGATATCAAAGGGAGTAAAGATCTCCTTTTACGCAAAAATCATTTGCACATATCCCTGCAGGAAAATAAATATCACCAGAATAGGCAATATCCACGTCACATAAAAACGCGCCCATTTGGGGAATTTTCTCCCTTTTCCCTGATTGGCTTCTTCTATGAAGTTTTCCCAGCCCCATCCGCTTTTGCGGGTACAAAACAGCAGGAAAATCATGGAGCCAATGGGCAGTAAATTGTTGCTGACAATAAAGTCCTCTAAATCCAAAATGGAAGTACCGGCACCCATGGGCTGGAAACCGCTGAATAAGCTGAATCCCAAGGCACAGGGTAGGGATAACAGGATGATCAGCACAATATTTACCAATACACTCTTTTTTCTGCTCCAGTGGAATAGATCAATCCCAAACGATACAATATTTTCAAATACCGCAATAATTGTAGTCAAAGATGCAAAGGTCATAAACAGGAAGAATAGCGCGCCCCATATACGGCCTCCAGGCATGGAATTGAAAATATTCGGCAACGTCACAAATACCAGTTTGGGGCCGCTTCCCACATCAACGTTAAATGCGGAACATGCGGGAAAAATGATCAACCCGGCAATCAAGGCCACCAAGGTATCCAAAAGGGTAATATGGCAGGCTTCTCCTGTCAAACTGCGGTCTTTCCCAATATAGCTTCCGAAAATGGCCATACTGCCAATACCAATGCTTAAGGTAAAGAAAGCCTGTCCCATCGCGGCCGCCACTACATTCCACCAGTCGCCTTGTAACTGACTGAAATCAGGCTGGAGATAAAATTTCAGCCCTTCCATCGCCCCTGGCAGCGTCAAGGAACGGACCGCCAGCACCAACATAATAACAAACAGGCTGGACATCATGATCTTTGTGATCTTCTCCACACCTTTTTTCAGTCCCAGCAGGCAAATACCGAATCCCAGCAAAGTGGTTATTACCATCCAAAAAACCGACGAAGCGGGGGCCTGCTGCATTTGAGAAAAAATCGTTTCTACCTTCTGAACATCAGCCCCTTCAAATTCTCCGCCTATAATTTTAATCAGGTACTGAAGCATCCATCCGCCGATGGTGGTATAAAACATCATCAGCAAAAAGTTTCCGCCCATGGCCATGTAACGGAACCAGTGCCACTTAGTCCCCTGGGGTTCCAGTTTATTAAACGCAGTAGCTACGCTCCTTTGGCTGGCCCGGCCTACGGAAAACTCCATCACCATAATCGGCAATCCAAAAATCGCCAGGAAAAACAGATAGATCAGTACAAAAACCGCTCCGCCATTTTGTCCTGTGATATAAGGAAACCTCCATACATTTCCTAAACCTACCGCACATCCCGCTGACAACAGGATAAACCCCAGTCGCGAGGAGAGCCTTTCCCTATTTTCTTTCAAAACTATACCCACCTTATTCACTGTTTTTTAATAGAATATCATATTTCGCGCAAAATAACAAAACAAAAGTTTACAAATTTTCTGGTTTCTAGTATAGTAATAGTATTCCATGACTGAACCATAATAAAAAGGAAGGATTCTATGAAAAAGTATAAGCTACTTCTCTGCGGAACCGTGCTTCTGGTAAGCTGTTTGTTCCTATTCGGCTGTTCCAACCCGGATTTTTATGGACAAAATGTTTCCCGGGAGACTTCGGGTATATCCGCGGAAGAAGCGGAGTCTGCCGCTTCTTATTCCCCGAATGATTTTACACCTCAGGAACAAACCGCCGTGGAAGCTATCAAAGTCTTACAGGAAGGTCTGCGCAATCCGGAAACTACTGTGATCTATAAAATTACGTACATCAAAAACAGCAATAATACCGACCTTCTAGATATCTATATCGACTTTGACGCCATCAATGAAAATGGCCTGAGGGAACGCATGGTGGCCGGTGTTTTAGGGGACGATCCCACTTCTATCCATGAAGCCCTCCCCACATTCCTGGATTTGGAAACCACAATTAATGATATCGATAAAGTCTTTGCGGAAGCCAACCGGCAGCTGGATATCCATCCTGATTCCTCTTCCTCAGACGTTACCGCTTCCGTGCAATCTTAACGATAGTAAATTTTAAAAATAATAACAAAAGAACCTTCCCGCCAAAATGGGAAGGTTCTTTCCTTTTGTTTTTATTTTTTAATCCACTTCACCCTTGGACTTTGCTTCTTCAATGACCTTTTGGGCCACTTGCGCAGGAGCCTCCTCATAACATTCAAATGTAAAGGTAAAGTTTCCGCGTCCCTGGGTGGCCTGGCGGATAAAGGTAGCAAAGTCCGCCATTTCTGCCATTGGGACTTCCCCTTCTACCACCTGCATACCATCTTCCCCGGGTGACATTCCCAGGATACGGCCGCGGCGCTTATTGACTTCTCCCATCAAATCTCCCATATTGGCATCCGGGACAGTAGCCTTCAGGGAACCAATAGGCTCCAGTAAGATTGGATTCGCCTGGGGCATCCCATTCTTATAAGCGATCGTCGCCGCCATTTTAAAAGCCATTTCGGAAGAATCTACAGGATGATAGGAACCGTCGTATAGGGTAGCTTTTAATCCCACGACAGGATATCCCGCCAGCGGGCCCTTGAGAATACATTCACGAAGCCCTTTTTCTACCGCCGGGAAGAACCCTTTGGGAACAGCTCCTCCTACTACGCGCTCCCCAAATTCCAGCCCTTCGCTTTCACAGGGTTCAAACTCAATCCACACATCGCCAAACTGCCCATGACCGCCAGTCTGCTTCTTATGGCGTCCTTGTACCTGTACTTTCTTGCGAATTGTCTCACGATAGGGTACACGGGGTTGCTGCAACGTTACCTCTACGCCGAATTTACTCTTTAGCTTAGAAACCACCACGTCCAAGTGCTGTTCTCCCAATCCGGAAACAACCATCTGGTGGGTCTCTTGGTTGGTCTCAAACTTAATGGTGGGATCCTCTTCCATCAAACGGAATAGGCCCTGAGCCACTTTATCGTCCTCTCCCTTTGTTTTAGGGGCTATTGCCAGGGACAAAGAGGGGGTTGGGTATTCTACCCGGTCCAGAATAATTTTGCGAACTGGAGAACACAGTGTATCCCCGGTATTGGTGTTCTGCAATTTGGGGGCTGCACCGATATCTCCGGCCACTATGGTACCGGCATCTTCCTGCTTCTTGCCCCGCACGGTAAGTACTTTGCTGATACGTTCGGCATTGCCGGTACGCATATTCATCAAAGGAGTTTCTGGAGAAATCTTACCGGAAACTACTTTAAAGTAAGACAGTTTCCCCACAAAAGGATCCGCCACTGTCTTAAATACAATAGCCACAGGCGCTGCATCCTCTTTGACCGCAACTTCCACCGGATTCCCGTCTGGATCCACACCGATTTCCTCGGCCTTATCTTCCGCATTGGGAAGCAGCCAAGTCAAACCATTGAGCAGTTGATCCACACCGTAGGTGGTCTGGGCATCCCCACAGAATACTGGGGTAATGGCTCCTGATTTTACACCGTTGCTCACACCCATAATGATTTCTTCCGGGGTAAACGGTTCGCCGGAGAAATATTTTTCAAACATTTCGTCGCTGGTCTCCGCCACAGCTTCATAAATAGCAGTGCGCAAACCGTCCAGACGGTCTCCCATATCCGGCATCGGAACCTCTGTCACCTTATTGCTTGCATAAGAATACGCTTTATATTCCAGGATATTGATGTAACAATTGGCCTGGCCATCCACGATAAAAGGCACTACCACCGGACATACCGATGGGCCAAAACTCGCCTTCAAGTTTTCAAAAACACGGTAAAACCTGGCGCTCTCATCACATAGGCCATTCACAAAAAACACCTTGGCAAGGCCGCGTTTGTTGGCCATCTTTACAGCTTTTTCCGTACCTACCGCAACCCCGGATTTTCCAGAAACAGTGATAAGCACGGAATCCGCCGCGCGCATTCCCTCGCAGACGCCGCCTTCAAAATCAAACAGACCGGGGGTATCGATCAAATTAATCTTGCGATTCTTCCACTCCAGCGGGGCTACCGCCGTTACCACAGAAGCTTTTCTTTTTACCTCTTCCGGATCGAAATCGCAAATTGTATTTCCGTCGGAAATCTTGCCTAATCTATCCGCTGCTCCCGCCAGGTACAGCATGCTTTCTGCCAGAGATGTCTTTCCGGCCCCGCTATGCCCTGCCAGGGCGACATTGAGAATATTTTTCGCATGATACTGTTTCACTTGTTGAACCCCTTTCATTTGCCCGTAAAGGCAATTTATAATACAATTAATACAATTGTCACATTGTTTACTAAATAATTATAGCGTATATGCACATAGATTTCAATAGAAATCTTCCATTAAAAAATTTTCGCCCCGGATAACAATAACATCCGGGGCGCTTTGTGCATTATGTATAATCTTTATGGATTTTATATGAACATTTATAAAATAAATCTGTATTTTCTACATTTTTCACGAAAACGAAAGGGTGTAAAGCAAAGAAGGTTCCTCAATAAATAAGTCTTTACATAGATTCACCACATACAAGCCATTCTGAATGGCCGCGTATACCGTATGGCTGGTCCCACCTGGACATCCGGTATGATAACAGATCAGCAGGTCACTTCTTTCTATCATATAGCGGTTGCGCCGCTGGTAACAGCCACGGGTATAACGTGTTTGCAGGGTAACCACCTGGTCGGAAAACTCCAGCATGGAATAATAACGGTCCCTCCAATATTCTTTCCATAGCTGCGCTTGGTTTTCAAAGGGAAGTACTGATGTCAAACGGATAGGCAGACCATATTCGTCCCGAGCCTTGATCACCATTTCCCCTGCCAGGATATCGAATCCATAACAGGCCCCCGTATAAAAATTTCCATACCCTTCCTCTACCGCTTCCAGCACAGAGGAAAGAAGATCTTTTTTCAGTTGTTCGTACTGAACGTTTCCATCCTGTAAGGCAAAAGGGAATTTTTCTTCCCGATATCCAGAAAAACATACTGCGGTATCCATTTTCATATTAACTTCCTCCTTTTTAAACGAATTAAGAGCTCTTCTTCCTCCTTTTGGCCATTATAGCAGAGAATTTCTGGGGTTTCTGTCGAGATTTCTCCTTTTACTAAAAAAATAAATGTTGATAAAGAACTTTCAAAATGACAATCCCTTAAAAGCATGCTAATATAATGTTAAGAAGGAGGAATAAAAATGATATATCATATGATCCGTACATTAATTGAGCAGGCGGACAAGGCTATCAGAGAAGAAAGATTTGATGACCTTGTCAATTTTTATACAGACGACGCCGTGCTTGTCCTGCGTCCCGGACTGGAAGCCCATGGAAAAGAAGAGATTAAGCAAGCTTTTATAAAAATCTCCAATTATTTTCACAATTCTGTGATCCCATCCCAGGGAAACATGGTCATGTTAGAAACCGGGGACACTGTACTGGTCCTTTCCCAAACCTTTGTGGAATCTGAAAACAAACAGGATAGCGAATATCCCAATGAACGCCGCGCAACTTATGTATACAGAAAGATAAAGGGGAAATGGCTGTGCGCCATAGATAATTCCTACGGGACCGCCCTTCTCAACGGCTAAGTAGAATGCTCCCCCTGTGATAGAGATGCTATCCAGGTTATAAAGATTGAAAATGACAGGCCGGCAACTGTCAAATATGTCGCCAGCGAATTGCCTTTTGGGTTTGCATCCCATTTTCTTCTATTCTATTATAACAAAAAATTTCTTCAGCATTTTTTATAGTAACAATTTTTCACATATTTCCTATCCTGTGTCAAAAAACTCCCGTGCGGTATCTGTTCCGCATGGGAGTTTTTCCTTCATCTATTTTAAAAACCTTTTTTGATAAAGCCTATTTTTTTCATAGCCTTATCCAATGTTCTTTGGGAAATTTTCAAGGCAACCTGAGCACTCTCTGTGTAACATTTCTCTAGATAAGCTTTATCCTGGATCAATTGCTGATAGCGTTCCTGTACCGGACGCAGGTTCTCAATCACCGATTCTGCCACCGCTACTTTGAAATCCCCGTATCCTTTCCCATCAAACTCCCGTTCTATCTCTTCATAAGTCTTGCCGGTCATGGTGGAATAGATTCCCATCAGATTGTTGATCCCGTCTTTCCCTTCCGCATAGTGCACGCGGGCCTCACTGTCGGTCACGGCGCGTTTAAATTTTTTCATAATGTCTTCCGGTTTATCCAGCACCGCTATCCAGGCATTGACATTCTCATCCGATTTTGACATTTTCCTGGTGGGATCTTGCAGAGACATGATGCGCGCCCCTGTTTTTGGAATATAAGGATCGGGTATCTGGAACGTGTTCCCATAAATCCCATTAAAACGGGTCGCAATATTGCGGGTCAGTTCCAAATGCTGTTTTTGATCCGCTCCCACCGGCACCAGGTCCGCCTGATAAAGCAGGATATCCGCCGCCATCAGGCTGGGATACGTAAACAGCCCCGCATTGACGTTATCCGCATGCGTTGCGGATTTGTCTTTAAACTGGGTCATCCGGGACAGCTCCCCAAACTGGGTGTAACAATTGAGCACCCATGCCAGTTCCGCATGGGTGTGCACATGGCTTTGGATAAAAAACAGGCTTTTTTCTAAGTCTATGCCGCAGGCCAGCAACAGCGCATACGCCTGCATGGCGTTTTGGCGAAATTTAGCGGGTTCCTGCCGCACTGTGATGGTGTGCAGATCGGCCAGGGCAAAGATGCAACGGTACTCATCCTGCAACGCCACCCAGTTTTTGATGGCGCCCAAGTAGTTTCCTAAGGTAATGGTCCCGCTGGGCTGAATGGCGCTGAATATCACTTTTTTCCGCTCGGGCGCGGAAACATTGGTAGGTTCCATTTGTATCAAGCTCCTTTTACGGAAGGTTATTTTTTCTCAATCAGTTTTCTTTTTTACAGGATTTCTTTTGCCAGCTGTCCCAAAATACGGATTCCCTTTTCCAGCTGTTCATCGGTAGGAGTGGAGAAATTAATCCGGAAGCACTGACATGGCTCACTTTCATCCGTCAAAAAGGCGTTCCCGGGAACCACACAGACTTTCCGCAGCACAGCTTGTTTACAGAAGTCCGGCATATCCACGCCGTCCGGCAAGCGGCACCAGAGGAATAATCCACCCTGGATCGGGCTATAGGTGATCTTATTGGGTACTAAGTGCTGATCCAGCAGCTCCATGCAGTAATGGGCCTTTTTCCTGTACAGCTCCCGCAGCATGGATAAATGGGCATTAAAATCATACTGAGCCATAAATTCATCCGCCACGATCTGGGACCAGATATTGGTATGGACGTCAGCGCCCTGTTTGCAAACAACAATCTTCTGGATGACTGGGGACGGCGCGATAGCGTATCCTACACGCATGCCGGGGGCCAGTATCTTGGAAAAGGTTCCTGCATAAACCACAATCCCCTCTTCATCAAACGATTTGATGGAAGGAATATTTTCCCCTTCAAAACGCAGGTCTCCATACGGGTTATCTTCCAGGATCATAACGCCGTACTGCTTGGCCAGCTCATACAGCTTTTTCCTTTTCTCCAAACTCATGGTGATGCCAGAAGGATTCTGGAAATTGGGGATGGTATAGATAAACCGGGCGCGGGGCTCATCTTTCAGAGCCTGTTCTAGGGCGGCCATATCCATGCCGTCCTCCTCCATAGGTACGCCGTGCAACCTTACTTTGTAAGAACGGAAGGAGTTTAAGGAACCAATAAAGCTGGGAGCCTCACAAATGATCACATCCCCCTCATTACAAAGGGATTTTGTAGTAAGATCCATCACCTGCTGCGCACCGGCGGTGATCACCAAATCGTCAAATTCCCTGCCAATCTGGTGATTCTCTTTCATATATGCCTTCAGGCGTGCACGCAAAGGCGCATATCCTTCTGTAACACTGTATTGCAGGGCGTCAATGGGATGATCTTTTAGCAGCCTGGCAGAAATCTCCTGGACAGCTTCTGTGGGGAAAGCCTCGGGAGAGGGATTTCCCGCTGACAGGGAAACCACGCTGGGATCTGCCGCATATTTAAAAATTTCACGGATTGCAGAGGGTTTCAATGTTTGTACACGATCAGAAAAAGTATATTCCATCCATTCACACCAACCTATTGAAAAATTGTTTCTATTTTTAGAAATCTTTATCATTTTATCACGTTTATCCGTTAGAATCAACGATTCCAACGGCATAATATCGAAAAGTATCTACGGCCAAGCCGTCCCTTTGAAGAACGAAAGGAATTTTTCGTCTTTTTGGCATCCTAAACCGTATGAAAAAAGCATCTAAATAATGATAAAAAAATTCCTGTCCTCCCCGCAGTAATATGTGATTTTTTATCACACAAAAAATAAAATCCATATTTTCTTCCAAAAAACAACTTTTTATCCGAAAATCTTCAATGTTTTTTCAAAAAGCAATCACATACTCCATCTATTCTTATAGTTATTAAGAATACTACCTTTAAGGGAGGTTTCCCTCATGTCTAAAGAAAATGCCCATTATGAGTGGAAGCATATTGTCAATCTGTCCGACTGCATCGCTTTGCGGCAAAGGCTGCGCCTGGTGACCATTCCAGACCACCATGCCTCCGATACCGGGGTATATCGTATCCGAAATATATACTTTGATTCTCTAAATCCATCTTGGAAAGGTGATCATCAAGAAAGGTTCCGTATCCGCTGTTACAACGGGGACAATAGCCAGCTCTATCTGGAAAAAAAGAAAAAACTGGGGGAACGATACCAGAGAGATTCCGTTCCGATCTCCCCGGAAGAATGCCAGAGATTGCTGCGCGGTGATGTGGAATGGATACCCGGCAGCAATCGCCCCCTGCTCATGGAACTCTACGCGAAAATGTGTTACCAAAATCTGCGCCCCAAAACATTGGTGGATTTTCTGAGGGAATCCTTCCTATATCCCGAGGAAAACGCCAGGGTTATGATCGACAGTACTGTCCGTTCTGGTATGAATATCTGGGATTTCTTCCGTCCTTCTTTATCCTCTATGCGTACCTGTACCAGAGGAACCGCTATCCTAGAGGTGGAATACGATACCAATATTCCCGATATCATCGGCGATATTATCCAAATGTGCAACCGAAAGTATGATACCGCTTCCTCCTATGGCAGTTACCGCCTTTTTGGTTAACAATATGGTATCAGCATATCATTATACACGGCTTTAATCTGTGGTTCCCTGTTCTTCAATCTAAAAATTCCTTTTCAAAATCTCTATAAAAACATTCCTATGCAAAAAGTGTTCCCTATGGTATTGAGCCATAGGGAACACTTTTTGCTACTATATTAATTTTGGAATACAAAAATAAAATCAAATTTGGGTAATATCAACCATTTCCAAATCATCAATGGTATGGTCCATCTCCAGACAAGACAGAACAGCAGTAGCAGTATCCAAAGCAGTCAGGCAGGGGATAGCATGTTCCACCGTCATACGACGCAGCTTGACGCTGTCCAGCGCCGGCAGTCGGCCTTTTTCCGAAGTGGAAACCACATAGTCCACTTTCCCGCTCTCCAAAAGATCGGCGATGTTGGGACCTTCCTCGCTCAGCTTTCTGACCGAAGAAGCCGCGATCATATTTTTATTGAGCATGTGTGCCGTACCAGATGTAGCGTAAATCTCAAAGCCCAGTTTGGCGAACCGGTCCGCGATGCCCAAAGTCTCCTGCTTGTCGCTGTCCCGGACACTGATGAGCACGCCGCCTTGTTTCTTGAGCTTATACCCCGCGGCCACCAAGCCCTTCAGCAAAGCGTCCTGGAAGGTTTTCGCGATTCCCAGAACCTCACCGGTAGATTTCATTTCCGGCCCTAACGCGACATCCACATCTTTGAGTTTCTCAAAGGAGAATACCGGTACTTTTACGCTGACATAGTCCGCTTCCGGGTACAGGCCTGTGCCGTATCCCATATCCTTGAGCTTTTCTCCCAGCATGCAGCGGGTCGCCAGATCCACCATCGGAACCCCTGTCACCTTGCTGATATAAGGCACTGTACGGGAAGAACGGGGGTTCACCTCGATCACATATACCTGATCGTCATAAATGACATACTGTACATTGACCAGACCCACCACTTTCAAAGCCCTTGCCATGTCGGCAGTGTATTTGACGATGGTATCCTTATGTTTCTGGGCGATGGTCTGGGAGGGGTAAACGGAGATAGAGTCACCGGAATGGATACCGGCGCGCTCCACATGTTCCATAATACCGGGAATCAGGAAGTCCTCCCCGTCACAGATGGCGTCCACTTCCACTTCCGTACCCATCATGTATTTGTCAATCAATACAGGATTTTCGATCTCATGGGAGGTGATAATGCCCATGTATTCCTTTACATCCGCGTCCGTGTGGGCAATGATCATATTCTGTCCGCCCAACACGTAAGAGGGACGCAGCAGCACGGGATATCCCAGCCGGTTGGCGGATTCCAGCGCCTCTTCTGTGGTAAACACCGTCTCCCCCATCGGACGGGGAATATTCAGGGACTCCAAGAGTTCATCAAAACGCTCCTTGTCCTCCGCGGCGTCGATAGAATCCACCGGGGTTCCCAGGATCTGCAAACCCATTTCATTGAGATGCTGAGACAGTTTAATAGCAGTCTGCCCGCCGAACTGTACCACACAGGCATAAGGCTTTTCCGTATCCACTACGGAACGGACATCTTCCGGGGTCAGCGGGTCAAAATACAGGCGGTCGGAGGTATCAAAGTCCGTGGAAACAGTTTCCGGGTTATTATTAGCGATAATAGCCTCGTAACCACGTTCTTTCAAAGTCTTTACACAATGGACGGAGCAATAGTCAAACTCAATGCCCTGCCCAATACGGATAGGACCGGAACCAAAGACCAGGATGGTCTTTTTGTCACTGGGATTTTCCGCGATATGGAGGGCCGCCTCGTTCTCATCATCCCAGGTGGAATAGAAATAGGGGGTTTGGGCGTCAAATTCCGCCGCACAGGTATCCACCATCTTATAAGCGGCGGAACGATGGATGGGAGGCTGCTGCCCGGAGAGCTTCTCAATGGTTTTATCCAAAAAGCCCAGGCGTTTGGCCTGCATATATTTGGCTTCGGTCAACTCGCCTTTCGCCAGTTCGGCTTCCATGGTGGCGATTTTCTTCAATTTGCTGAGGAACCAGTGGTCGATCATAGTGATCTTATGGACTTCCTCTGCGGATACTCCCTTTTTCATCGCCTGATAGATCACAAAGATACGCTCGTCGTCGCATTGGGCGATCATATCGTGCAGTTCTTCTTTGGAGAGATCCACCAGTTTGGGCAGATTGGGCGTGTCAATGCCCAGCTCAATGGAACGCACCGCCTTCATAAAGGCCAGCTCAAAGCTGGTACCGATGGACATGACCTCGCCGGTGGCCTTCATCTGGGTGCCGATGGTACGGTTTCCGTAAACAAATTTATCAAAGGGCCATTTTGGGAACTTCAATACGCAGTAGTCCACCGCTGGCTCATTACACGCATAAGTGTTGCCGGTTACGGTATTGACAATTTCATCCAGCGTATACCCGATAGCGATCTTCGTGGCCACTTTGGCGATGGGGTAACCGGTGGCTTTGGACGCGAGGGCGGAAGAACGGGACAAACGGGGGTTTACCTCAATAACCGCATATTCCATGCTGTTGGGTTTTAACGCGAACTGCACGTTGCAGCCGCCCTCAATGCCCAGGGCGGTCACGATATTGAGCGCAGAAGAGCGCAGCATAACCGCTTCCGGCGCTGTCAGGGTCTGGGCCGGTGCAACCACAATGGAGTCGCCGGTATGGACGCCCACCGGGTCCACGTTTTCCATGGAGCAAACGGTGATACAGTTGCCGTTGGCGTCACGGACGGTTTCATATTCAATTTCTTTCCATCCAGCGATACTTTTTTCAATCAATGCCTGATGGATCATAGAGGCACGCAGGCCAACTTCACAGATGTCATGCAGTTCCTGACGGCTGTGGGCGAATCCGCCACCGGTCCCACCCAGGGTATAAGCGGGACGCACTACCACCGGATAACCGATTTCATCGGCGAAAGCCAGGGCGTCCTCCACAGTCTCGATGACCTTGGATACAATGCAGGGCTCCCCGATTTCTTCCATAGTATCCTTAAACGCCTGACGGTCCTCCGCTTTGCGGATGGTTTCCGGATTGGCTCCCAGCAGCTTGATGTTCAAACGGTCCAAAATACCGTCTTCCTTCAGCTCCATTCCCAGGTTCAATCCGGTCTGCCCGCCCAGGGTGGCCAGTACGCTGTCGGGACGTTCCTTCTCCAAAATCCGTTTTACTACATCCAGCTTAAGCGGTTCAATATAGATATGGTCCGCCATTACCTTGTCTGTCATGATGGTGGCGGGATTGGAGTTGATAAGAACAACCTCAATTCCTTCCTCTTTCAAAGCACGGCAGGCTTGTGTGCCGGCATAGTCAAACTCCGCGGCCTGTCCAATGACAATGGGGCCGGAACCAATCACAAGAACCTTTTTGATATCATCACGTTTAGGCATTGGCTTTTCCTCCTTCAAGCATGGCTACAAACTCGTCAAAAATATATGCTGTGTCCTGATAGCCGTTTCCATCGCTGGGCTCAAACTGTACCGTAATAGCCGGGAACTTCTGATAACGCAGCCCTTCTACCGTACCGTCATTGACATTGATATGGGTAATCTGCGCAATCTCTTCACTGACACTGTCTTTTGCTATGGTATATCCGTGGTTCTGGCTGGTGATCAGCACGCGTCCGATATCCAAACGGCGGGCCGGCTGATTGGATCCTCTATGCCCTACCGGCAGTTTTTCAATGGTGAACCCATTGGCCACACCCAACAACTGATGCCCCAGTCCCACTCCAAAGATGGGTTTCCCGCTGGCGACCAGTTCCTTAATGATGGAGATGATCTCCGGGTTATCCCAGGGATCTCCCGGACCATCGGACAGCATAATCCCGTCCGGATTGTTCTTGAGCAGCTCCTGGGCACTGGTGTAAGCCGGATATAATGTGATATTGCAGCCGCGCTGCTGCAAAAATTCCAAAATGCCCCGGCGCATCCCGTAATCCGGCACAGCCAGCTCATATTTGGCGTTTTCCACCTCCATGCGCACCGGCTCGCTGACGGTAACTTTTCCGATGGCGGGCGGAACCCGATATTCCTTGAGTTCCTGTAAGAGCTCTTCTTTATGATCCAGAGAATCTACAATAGCGCCGTTCATAACACCGTTTTTACGGATTTTCCGGGTCAAGCTGCGGGTATCGATACCGCACAACCCGGTAATGCCATCCTGTTTCAGGAACTCGTCCAGCGTGATGTATTCATGGGCGTCGGTGGGCTCTACACACCATTCCCTTACCACATAGCCGCTGGCGACCAGTTTAGAAGAAGCGTTGGGGTCTACTCCTCTGTTCCCAATCAAGGGATAGGTCTGTACCACAATCTGGCCGCTGTAAGTCGGGTCAGACAGCAGATCCTGATACGTGGAACAGTTGGTATTAAATACCACTTCCCCTATCGCTTTGGCGCTCTTTCCCATGGAATAACCTTCATATACGGTCCCGTCTTCCAACACAAGATACGCCTTGGAGACTTTATTTTGTGTATTCTCTGTCATCTATGTAACCTCCTATTTTATCCACATTCCTCTGAAACAGCGCTTACAGAGAAATTTTTCCCACCAGTCCTACAATTTCGTCCCGCATACGGATCGCTTCCCGACGGGCCGCCTGGGCGTATTGTTCCGGTTCGCAGCCCTCTTTCTGCCAGGCGCACAAGATCCCGCGGGAGGAATTGACGATAGCGCCCAAACCTTTTTTATCAAAAGCGGGCAGCACATCTTTCGCCCCGCCTCCCTGCGCCCCATAACCGGGTACCAAGAAAAAGGTTTTTGACAGGCACTCTCTCAACTCTTTCAACTGTTCCGGATAAGTAGCCCCTACCACGGCGCCCACACCGCTGTAGCCATATTGGCCCGGCAGCTCTTCTCCCCACTGTTCACACATCATGCCCATGGTGTAATACAGCGTTTCTCCTCCGGTTAATTCCTGATTTTGCAGTTCCCCAGAGGATTTGTTGGAGGTCTTCACCAGCACGAACATCCCTTTGTCCTGCTTTTTGCAGATATCTACCACCGGAAGGATCCCGTCCGAACCCAAATAACCGTTGACTGTCAGCGCGTCCCCGCCGAAGGCTTCCAGCTCCTCGCCTTCCACGTCCGTTGTCCCCAGATGGGCCGCCGCATAGGCTTCCATCGTGGTTCCAATGTCGTTGCGCTTTCCATCGGTGATGACAAACATGCCTTTTGCTTTGGCATAGGCTATGGTTTCCTGTAAGGTCTTCATCCCCTGCCAGCCATACATCTCGTAATAGGCACACTGCGGTTTTACCGCAGGTACAATATCGCACAGGGCGTCGATCAGCCCTTTGTTATAAGTCAGGATCGCTGCGGCCGCGCCGTCCAGATTTTTCCCATACTTTGCAAAGGCCTCTTGTCGGATATACTCCGGGATATAACTCAGCTTGGGATCAAGCCCAGCCACCGTAGGGTTCTGTTTTTCTACAATTGCTTTGATCAATCGATCCATCGACATGATGGCCGCCTCCTTCTAAAATTTTTCATTTTATTGTTCAGGACCTTATCAGCGATCCTGGTATACAATCTTTCCACGGCAAACGGTATATTTTACTTTTCCCGTCAATTCCATTCCCTTAAAAGGGGTATTCCTGGATTTTCCATGGAGCTTCTCAGGGTCCACCACCCATTTTTCCTTTTCATCCAGCAAAACCAGATCGGCAGGCGCTCCCTTTTGTAAGGTTCCCGCAGGGATTCCAAGAATCCTCGCAGGGTTCCAGGACATTTTCGCCACAAGCTCTGGCAAGGTGAGAATCCCTGTTTTGACTAGCGCGGTGTAAGAAGCAGCAAACGAGGTTTCCATCCCAATAGAGCCGTTGGGTGCGCGAAGAAAATCTGATTTTTCTTCCGGAGTATGGGGAGCATGATCGGTGGCTATTACATCCAGCGTGCCGTCTTTTAGCCCCTCCAGCATGGCAATCCGGTCTTTTTCGGTACGCAGTGGGGGATTCATCCGGTAATCCGCGTCCTGTTTCTCTAAGGCTTCCTCTGTCAGCAACAGATAATGGGGAGCCGTCTCCGCCGTCACCTGGATACCCCGGCGTTTGGCATCCCGGATCAGATCCGCCGAAGTTGCCGTGCTCACATGGCAGATATGGATGGGTACCTGATACGCCGCCGCCAAGGCAATCTCCCTGGCGGTTCCCGCATCCTCCGCAGCGGCGGGGATTCCGGGGATCCCCAATTTCTTGGAAATCTTACCCTCATGTATCCGGCCTCCCCGGGCCAAAAATAAATCTTCACAGTGTGCAACCACTTTCATGCCCAACTGTGGCGCCAGGCACATAGCTTCCGCCAGCAGCGCTGTATTCTCCACCGGCCTGCCATCGTCCGAAAGAGCAACGGCCCCCGCTTCCCGCATCGCTTTCAAATCACATAATTCTTTGCTTTTTAGATTTTTGGTGACACATCCTGCCACATATACCCGGGCATCTGCCTGCTGCGCCCGGTCCAATAAATCCGCCACTACTTCCGGGGAATCGATCGCCGGATTTGTATTCGGCATACACAGCAGGCTGGTAACACCGCCCGCAGCAGCAGCCCTGCATCCAGAATATAAATCCTCTTTCTGGGTAAATCCAGGATCCCTCAGATGGACATGCATATCCACAAAACCGGGAGCGGCCACCCATCCTTGGGCATCCATGATTTCTTCCGCATCAGCGGAAAGACCTTGCCCCATATCCTGAATCATGCCGTCCTGGATTAAAATATCCTGGAGCGCGTCTAAATTTTGGCTCGGGTCTATCACTCTCGCATTACGAATCAATAGGCCTTTCATCCGATATCCCCCATTCCGTCTTTTTTATTTTTGCTCTTCCATTACATCTACCTAATAGAATAATTATACGTCATATAAAATATTTTTTCAACAAAACAACTCATCATTCTCCCTTGAGAATCGCCACACGATTTTCCCCGTCATAACTTTCTACCTGTACGCGCACCACTTCTTCCCGGGCGGTCGGGACATTCTTTCCCACATAATCGGGGCGGATCGGAAGTTCCCGGTGCCCCCGGTCAATCAATGCGGCCAGCTGGATGCATTCCGGACGCCCCCGCTCCATGATGGCATCAATGGCGGCACGCACGCTACGTCCGGTAAAAATAACGTCGTCCACCAGAACAATTTTTTTCCCACGCACGTCAAAGGGGATACAGGAATCGTCTGATACCGCTTTCCCTTTCTGTTGATCGTCCCGATAAGGCGTAATATCCAGACTTCCTATGGAAATCTCTTTGCCTTCCACTTCGGAAATCTTATCCCGGATCTTCTGGGCAATCACCGTTCCCCTGCGCAAAATCCCAATAATACACAGATTTTCCACACCGCGATTGCGTTCTATGATTTCAAAAGACATACGTATGATAGCCCGTGCCATGGCTTTTTCATCCATAATGACTGCTTTTTCCTGCATCTGGTTTTCCTCCCCGCCAGACCGATCATCTAAAAAATAAAAAACGCCTTTTGCCGGTGAAGCAAAAGGCGTAACCATTCCACATTGAAGGATAAATTCAGCCCATCCAAGGACTGAAATCTGATATTTCATCTTTCATCGCAGACCGCCTTGTCAGACTCACAGGACCAACTTAAA
>CAKUYY010000014.1 GCA_934717555.1 uncultured Clostridium sp. | reverse complement strand
TACGGAAACTTTGGCTGGTAAGATTCTTTATCAAGACCAACAGTATCAAGATGTAGATAGCCGTCATAAACTTATGATCCAGATTTTGAAACGGGCATACCTAGGGGAACTTACTTCCCGTCAGAAAGACTGTCTCTATCTGTTCTATGGACAACAAAAGAAAATGATAGAAATCGCCGATCTATTGCAAATTCATGTCTCTACTGTGAGCCGACATATTAGGAAAGCTCACCAGAGATTATATACCATTTTATCTTATTACTTACCTGTGGAAAAGAGATCCTCTTTAGATCAACGAAATTACAGTTATCGGCAATGGGTCCTACAATAGTTTCCCTTTAAAGCTGCTCTTACTATAAATCTATAAAATAAAAAAGAGAGGGATATCCCTCTCTTGAACTGCCCCAGATTGTGCGGACAGAACAAAAGAGACCATTATGGTAGTTGAAATTAAATTTTAAGCGACATACTGACTTCTCATTTCAAGGGGAGTCAGTTTTGTTTTGAGTTGTGCTCTTTGGCTGTTGTAGAAATGGATGTATTCGCCTATGAGGAGGCTCGCCTCCTCATAGGTCTGAAGTTTTGCTCGGTATATGCACTCTGTTTTGAGAATGGAAAAGAAATTTTCAGCCAAAGCATTGTCATACGGATTCCCACGTCTTGACATCGAAGGTGTAATGCCGTATGATGGTGTTAGCTTAAAGTACGCTTGTGAGGTATACTGAAAGCCTTGGTCACTGTGGAGTTGCAGCTCTGCGGTGACTTTCTCTTTTTTCTTGGCTGCTCTAATTGTAGAAAGCACAAGGTTAACATTCTGCTCTGTGCCAGTCTTGTAAGCAATAATGCTGTTGTCATACAAATCCCGAATGATTGAAAGATACAATACACCTTGCTTTGTATGAATATACGAAATATCTGTAACCCACTTTTGATTAGGTCTGTCTGCGTGAAAATTTCTGTTAAGCAGATTTTCGTATTTGTGTATGTAGTTACCGTAATTACGGTATTTCTTTCTTCTGATTACCGACAAAAGGTTGTATTTCTGCATTACTCGAAGAATTGTCTTGGGGTTGTGGTGAATACCGTTGCGTTCAAGCCATATATGCACTCTGCGATAGCCGTAGGTGTGACCGCAGTTTACCTGACATTCTCGTATTTTCTCTGCCAACGGCAAATCCTTTGCAGGTATATCCATTCGTTTAACATAGCCGTAATACCCACCCCGAGACACTCCCAAAAGCCGACACATCTCGCTGATTGAATATTTATCTTTGCAACGGTAGATTACCATATATTTTACGCTTGTCCTCACTTCCCTTCGGTGTGCGAGAGAAAATCCCGCATCAGTTCGTTTTCCATCTCTAATCTCTTTATTTGCCTTTCTTTCATTGCCAATTCATATTGCAGCTGAGTAACCTTACTTAACTGTTGAACTGATGGTGGTAACGCATTTCCCTCTTTTGGCGGTCTTCCTTTAGGTTTGTTTGCTATTCCTGCCGCTAGTTTCTTCTCATTTATCCGGTGACGTTCAAAGAATTTTTTAACTTTACTCTGTTCAAACCCTAATCGTTCTCCTATTTCTCTATGCGTTAATCCTTCTTCTTTTAACCTTAAAATCTCTTCTTCATATTGTTTTATATGTCTATATTCCCTTGGCATAAATAATTCCTCCTATGGTAGTATCTTCATTCTACCATAGGAGGTCTCTTTTTCCTATTCTCCATTTTTTATGGACTTGTGCACTCTTTATAACATCCCTTTTTTCTTTAAAATAAAGCCTGCTATTATCATACAGATCACACTAAGTATAAATGGGAACCACCAAAACTGGGCCAATGGAAGCCCTTCCACATTCATTCCATACAATCCAGAAATAACAGTAGGAATAGAAATGATCAAAGTAATAGAAGCCAATACCTTCATTACGATATTTAAATTATTGGAAATCACAGAAGCAAATGCATCCATAGTTCCAGACAAAATATTTAAATAAATATTCGCCATTTCAATAGCCTGTTTGATCTCGACCAACACATCTTCCAGTAGATCCTGATCTTCCTCATACATCTTGATAAAACGCCCTCGCATAATCTTTTCCAGTGTCACTTCATTGGATTTCAATGAAGAGGAAAAGTACACCAAAGATTTTTCGATCTCCAATAGCTGAATGAGTTCTTTATTTTTCATGGATTTACGGAGTTCCCTCTCGACGTGGTCACTGATTTTATCAATCTGCTTCAAATACTGTAGATACTTGGTGGCCATTCTTAACATAATATGTAAAATAAAATGTGTTTTTAAATGGGTGTGGACATTACGCATCACACCTTCCGCAAATTCGCTAATTAATGGATTTTCGTCCAGACATACTGTGATAACATTTTTTTCAGTTATCATAATGCCTAGCGGCATCGTTGTATACAGAATATTCTTTTCATGTTTTTCCACTACAGGGATATCAATAATGATTAACGTGTTGCCATCTTCCGAATCTATATGAGAAGATTCTTCTTCATCCAAAGAAGCCCGAAGGAAATCTGGTTCAATATGAAAATCAGTAATCAAACTATTGATTTCATGTTCTTCCGGAGCTACACAATTAATCCAGCATCCAGGTTCATACTGATCAATTTCGGCAATACGTCCATCGATTGTTTTGTAATAGGACATCATTGGGCCCATCCCCCTTTTTCATTAGGGCACAAGGACACCTTTTAAGGTGGCATCGTACTCTTTATTATTGTTATTACTACTTCGGTGATTACCAGCAGGATCAGGATTCACAATGCCACCTCCTTTAATCATACACGATTTTTGTAATCCCTATGTATTATATCATATAAATCTGAGATTGCAAGCGTAAAGCCGGGATTGATGGATTAATTTGAGAATAACTGTTTCTAATTCTATTCTGTGAGCTAAAATCGCTTAATTTTGGCTATTTCAGGTTTTATTAAAAGTAAATTTTGTTTTTCTTCGGAATCCATAAAAACAAGGCCTAAATGTCCCCTTTTTCATCTTAAAGGAAACATTTAGGCCCTGCTCTCTTTAACCATTGGAAACGGCTTTCGGATGAAATATTCTATACCTAAAAATACTTCTTTTCATGAAACCTGTCAAAATGTTTATTTATTATGTAATAAATTATTTGCGGTTAAAAATAGACATAATATCGTAAAAAGTATCATCATCTTGATGATTGGAAGGAGCCTGTTGAGGCGCTACTGGACGCTGAGGCCGGTTCTGTTGAACTGGAACAGAAGGATTTTGTTGTGTAGAAGCTGGCTGTACTGGCTGACGGGATACCGATACAGTGGGCTGCTGTACCGGTTCCGGATTTTGAGGCTGAACCGGAGCTGCCTGAGATACAGAAGGCGCCTGTTGCTGCCGATTTAGCTGCTGATTTACCCTGGATACTGGTGCGGTGGGTTCCGGTACCGGAATATAAGCGTCTTGAGTGGTAAATCCGGTGGCGATTACCGTTACGCTCATTTCATCTTCCATTCCTTCATCGAATGCGGCACCCCAAATGATATTTGCCTCTTCATCTGCTTGGGCTGCAATCATAGAAGACGCCACCTCTACCTCATCCAAACCGATATCAGGAGAAGAGGTGATATTGATAATAACACCTTTGGCCCCATCGATAGCAGTCTCCAACAGCGGGCTGCAAATCGCCATATTAGCAGCCATTTCCGCTTTATCTTTACCGGAAGCACGTCCAACACCCATGTGGGCGTAACCGGCATCTTTCATGACAGCCGTAACGTCCGCGAAGTCCAAATTAACAATACCCGGCAACAAAATCAAGTCAGAAATACTTTGCACGCCTTGACGCAATACATCATCCGCTACTGCAAACGCATTCATTAACGTGATACGCTGTTCACTGACGAACTTCAAACGCTCATTGGGGATGACAACCAAGGAATCCACATGCTCGCGTAAGGCTGCGATACCCGCTTCCGCTTGTTCCATCCGACGGCGTCCTTCAAATCCAAAAGGCTTTGTCACAATCCCTACCGTAAGGATTCCCATCTCGCGGGCAATTTCCGCCACTACAGGTGCGGCTCCTGTTCCGGTTCCTCCACCCATACCGGCGGTAATAAATACCATATCAGTGTTTTTCATAGCAGCTGCAATTGCTTCTCTGCTTTCATCAGCCGCTTTCTGCCCAATTTCCGGTTTGGAACCAGCGCCCTTACCATGGGTAATCTTTTCCCCGATTTGAATTTTCTGTGTCGCTTTAGAGCGGATCAGAGCCTGTTTATCAGTATTCACCGAAACGAACTCTACACATTTGACCCCGCTGGTTACCATACGATCCAAAGCGTTTCCGCCGCCACCGCCTACACCAATTACTTTAATTTGTACAATATTCTCAAAATCATTATCCAGTTCAAAAGGCATTTTACTTCCTCCTACATCTTTTTACATCTTCATGCTTTTATACATATCTAATAGGGTTCTATCCCTTGTTACACTCTACTGTTTTCCCCATTTATTATAAAAATGCTTATACTATAATTTAGCACTTTTTAGAATAAATTTCAATCCTATAATGATAAAATACACCCTTATTTACAAATTTATTATCTTGATCCCCTCTAAGGTTTACCTATGGAAAACAATCCCTTGGATTTTTTATCAAAACCGCATCCACCTCTTTTTTCCTAGCCTAATTTTGTCTTAAAACAATTCTTTTAAAGCTCTATAACTGTCCGTTAAGAAGGGCTTGAACTCACATTTGACTGATCTTCTCCCTTTGAAGAAGGATCCTGTTGGCTATTTACGCCGGAAACATAGTCTGGATTAAAAAAGCTCCGTCCATCCTCTGCGGTTAAAGAAAGATCTAACGTTCCCCGTTCATATGTCTGAATATGTTCCGGTTGCAATGCCACCATGGCATTGCGCAACTTGATAACTAAGTCGATGGGTTGCCCCAACTTAATAAGGATGCGGTCCTGATAATTCAACTTTGGATTTGTAGGGGAAGTCAGGTCAATCTCTTTGATATCCTGCATTCCCGTAGTCGTAATAGCTTGGGTAATATCCTCTAAAATGCCTTTCACTGTATCGTCTTGATATTCCATCACGCTTCCTACCTCAGCGGACTGAATTTCCAGTCCCTTAATAATAGGAAGCCCTTCTGTAACCTGGGTTGTGGTCTCCAAAACTTTCCCGGAACTACTGATTACGATATATTGTCCCTGATATTCTACCAGCCCTACCGGGACTGTTTCCGTAATATGTATCTGAATTTTGCTGGGAAGAGAACGAGTAATATCTGCCGTTTCAATATAAGGCAAGGCATGCTCAATGGCATTGCTTCCCTCTTGCGTCTTACACAAAAATAGGTTCTGTCCTTTTTCAATGCCGCTTAAAGCAATGATTTGGTCTGTATCATAGCGGGTATCCCCTACCACCTCAACGGTATCAATTTTGAATAATACCGTTAGGGATAAAGCGATCCCTATACACAAAATACAGATTGTCATCAGGAAATAGAGAGCCCATAGACGAATTTTTCGGCGTCGGGCGTTTCTTCTTACTGGAGATCTCCTGCTGTGATAAGAAGTATTCCTCCATTTCTGCTCTGCTCTTTCTTTTTTCTTATCCATTGCTATTTCCTCAAATCCTTTTTACCTTTGCGCCAAGGGAACATAAGCTTTTTTCCAGGCTTTCATATCCTCGGTCAATATGATGAAGTCCTTCAAGCTGTGTAATTCCTTCCGCCGCTAATCCAGCAACCGCCAGGGCAGCCCCTCCTCTTAAATCCGGTGCCTCCACTTGAGCTCCATAAAGTCCCTGGACGCCTTCCACCACCGCTACTTTTCCTTCTACTTTAATGTTGGCCCCCATACGGAGCAGTTCCCCCACATGTTTATAGCGACTTTCAAAGATATTTTCCACAAACACGCTGGTTCCTTTGGCCAATGTGGCCATAGTCATCATCGGCGCCTGGGCGTCAGTAGGAAAACCAGGGTAAGGCATTGTCCTCACCATCTTGATGGGACGCAACCTTTCCGGAGCACGCAGCTCTAACTGGCGGTCATGGCAATATATCCGGCACCCTGCCTCCTCAAACATGGGAATTACCTGGCCCAAATGCTCTTTTTCTATATCTTTTATCGTAATTTCACTGCTTGTGACAGCTGCCGCTGTCATAAATGAAATAGCCGCGATGCGATCTGGAATGACTGTATGCTCCGCCCCGTGAAGTTCTTCTACCCCTTTTATTGTAATCATCCCTTCGCCTGCCCCTGTAATCTTTCCACCACAGGCGTTTAGGTAACACGCCAAGTCCACGATCTCCGGTTCCCGGGCAGCATTGGTAAGCACTGTCACACCATCTGCCACCACGGCCGCTAACAGAATATTTTCTGTAGCCCCCACACTGGGAAAGGAAAGCGCAATATTGGTTCCTTTCAACTTCCCCTCCACTTTACAATCCAGATATCCGTGAGATTCGTCAATATATAATCCCATCTCCCGCAATGCTTTTAAATGCAAATCAATCGGCCGGGGGCCTAACTCACATCCTCCAGGGAAAGAGAGCTTCGCGCATCCCATACGGGAAACGATAGCTCCCAAAAATACAATAGAAGACCTCATTTCACGCATCAAATCATCTGGAATGTCACAGGTACTGATACAGCGGGAATCCACCGTTAGCGTGGATCCTTCCCGATCGATCTTACAACCCAAATGGCGCAAAATCCGGATGGAGGAATCTACATCCGATAATCCAGGGCAGTTATGTATGGTACTCTGTCCTTTGCACAATAAGGTGGCCGCCAAAACAGGCAGCGCACTGTTCTTTGCCCCATGAATTGGAAGTTCCCCCTCCAGTTTATGGCCGCCCTCAATAATCAGCTTTGACACAGCAAACACCCCTTCATCCTTGTATCCCAGGAAACATTCTTGTTTGCTATACTATGCGAAGGATGCTGGAGTGGTGAAATAGGAATCAGCTATTTCTGGGAAAAAAGCTCTCGTATGATTGAGTATATCCTTTCATTTGCGTCGAGAATTGCCATTTTACGCGCATTGGCCTGATAAATTTCCAACGTTTTGGAATCGGATGCCATTTTCTGTACCATTTCAATCAAAGCGCTTCCTGTAAGATCTTTTTCTTCTAAAATTGCGGCGGCCTTCCGACGCACCAAAGCCATTGCGTTATGGTACTGATGATTTTCCGCTACATTGGGGGAGGGAATCAAAATAGAAGCCCTACCCTGGGCTTGTAGTTCACTTAATGTAATAGCCCCCGCCCGGCAGATTACCAGATCCGCGGCAGCCAGGCAATCGGGCATATCCTTGATGTATTCCCTGATATCCAAATTTGCATGTTTTTTCAGATCTACCCCTTTTTCCATAAGCAATTCTGGAAACCAGCTTCCATATTGGCCATAGGCGTGAATATGCTGGTATCTGTCATCCTTACTGCTCCAAGCGATGAGATCCGCTACCGCTTCATTGATCTTACGAGCTCCCAGGCTTCCCCCAAAGGACAAAATGACAGGACGGCTATCGAGCCCCAACTTTTTTCTGGCAGTTTCCCTTTGGGCGGATAAAATAGCCGGACGGACTGGGTTCCCCGTCACTACAATGGGACAGGAAGGATCCAAATATTTTTGGGCATCCTCTACCGCCAACATCACTTTTTGGGCATATTTAGAAAGCATTTTTGTAGTCATTCCCGGAAAAGCATTCTGCTCATGGATCAAGATAGGAATTCCCATTTTGGCTGCCGCGCGCAAAATAGGACCGCTCACATAACCTCCTGTACCCACGCAAACATCCGGCTTAAAATCCTTGATAATCCGTTTGGATTGTCCATTAGCGGCAATCAACAAACCTACGGTATGAATATTTTTAGCCAAATTTTTTAAGGAAATTTTGCGCTGAAATCCCGCAATGGTGATAGGCTCAAAAGGATAGCCGGCTTCTGAAACCAGCCGTTCCTCCATTCCTCCTTTATTCCCCACATACAGCAGTTCCGCCTCTGGATTATGCTGCCGCACCGTACCTGCAATTGCCAGGGCCGGATTGATATGTCCAGCGGTTCCCCCTCCGGCAAGCAAAATCTTCATATTAGCATCGCGCTCCTTTCCCTAGAAAAGCTCTCTATACTTTTTCACCAAAAACACAGGATTTATTTTCTTTGGCTCTTACCATCTCTCTATTCGTCAGGGGAAATAAACTACAAAATATTTCTCAAAATTCTTTTCCCAGCTATGTCTTTTCCAAACTGGCTGTTCGTGAAATAGAAAGGACGATCCCCATCTGTGCCAACAGCATAATAAGCGACGTTCCTCCATCACTGAAAAATGGAAGGCTAATCCCGGTATTGGGGATACTGTTGGTGACAACCGCCACATTCAATAATACCTGTAATCCTACCTGGGCGGATAATCCAATTCCCAGCAAACTGCCAAATTTATCCTTAGCGCGCATGGAAACAGTAATCCCTCTCCATACCAGCAAGGCAAACAGCAGAAGAATAATCAAAGCGCCAATGAGCCCTAGTTCCTCACACACTACCGCAAAAATGAAATCGTTCTGTGGTTCTGGTAAATAAAGATACTTCTGCCTGGACTGTCCAAGCCCCTGCCCCAATAGCCCGCCGGAACCAATGGCATACAGGGAATTTCTAGTCTGCCAAGTATCCTGCCACATCTGTTCAGTGGTATAGGTAAGCGGATCTAGCCATCCCTGAATTCGTTCGTTGGCATAGGTGAGTTTATCAGTAAATAAAAGAATATAGGCAATCGCTCCCCCTGCAATTCCAATGGCTCCGGCAAACCAACGGAGCTTGATTCCTCCAATAAATAACATTCCCGCCGCCAGCAGCACCACGATGATGGTACCAGACAGATGGGGCTCCATAATCAGCAGGGCGCAGGTAGAGCCAAGTACCAAGATATACGGTAAAATTCCATAACGGAAAGTTTCCATCTTATTAAAATTAATGGAAATCCAATGGGCAAAAATTAAAACAATGGCAAACTTTGTAATTTCTGACGCCTGAAAACTAAAACTGCCGATTTGTACCCAGCGGTGCACCTGATTAATAGGAGGCATAATCATAACCACGACTAGCAGGGCATAGGAAACCAGAAGAATCGGCACAGCCAATTTATGAAAGTGATGGTAATCAAAATAGGAAAGCGCTAACATCAGTACAATTCCCACAACCGCATATAATAACTGCTTTTTGATAAAAAAGCCACTGTCCTCTTTTAGATAATAGGCATTGGGATAACTAGCGGAATACAGCATCACTAACCCGATTCCTAATAGGATCAATACCAGAATCAGAAACGGCATATCCATTCCGGAACGGATGGAAAAAAGCTTAAACCTTTTCTTCACCGCCCGTTTTCCTGGGTGGAGCAGAGAGCGCCTCTCTTTTACCCTTTCTTTCTTTTTCTTCTCCGGCTTTGGGGGAGCATACCGTTCCTCCCGATGCAGGGAAGCCTCCGGAATTTCTCCCACCCCTCTAGAATGTACAGGGGTCTGACGGGAGGATGAGCGTTTTGGAGCATGCCTTTGATTGCTCGGATGATAGGTTGCTCTATTTTTCTCGTTTCTTTTCACATCTTCCGCTCCTTTCCGCTCTATTTTAAATAGAAAGTTTATAAAAGCTGTTGCGTTTGATATCCTATAAAATTATCCAAAAAACACCAACAATAAAGCAATGAGCCCTCCTACAATGGTAATAGCACTGAATACTGTACAAATTTTCCGTTCTCCCCATCCGCACATTTCAAAATGATGGTGAATTGGGCTCATTTTAAACAGCCGTTTTCCATGGGAAATTTTGAAATAAGTAACTTGCAGCATAACGGAAAACATTTCCATGAGATAAACAATTCCCAAGGGAATGAGAAGAATCGGCATATCTAAAGCAAAGGCAAGTGCGCACACCATCCCCCCCAAAAACAGGGAACCGGTATCCCCCATAAATACTTTTGCAGGGTTCATGTTCCAGATCAAAAATCCCAGACAAGCGCCTGCCAGGGCGGCCCCCGAAATTCCAACGCCCAGAACAGACACATAACCTGCAATTATCATAAAGAATATTCCCACAAAGAAAGTAATTGATGCATCCAAACCATCAATTCCATCGGTAAGATTTACCGCATTGACGATACCCACGATCAAAATCGCCGCAATTGGATAATACCAGATTCCCAAATCGATATATCCCACAAAAGGAATCCAGGTATAGGAGTCCCCTCCCCCAAAATAAACGGCAGCTAAGTAAGCAGCAGCCACCAGGAACTGCAAAACCAGTTTCTGACGGGCTGTCAACCCCAGGTTGCGTTTTTTCACTACCTTAATATAATCGTCAAAAAATCCAACCACCCCATAACATACCGCCATAGCCAATCCTCCCAACACTTTTGTGAGGATTGGCTGATAGTTGGAGAGAGAATCGCCTGGCTCAATGGAAAGCGCATAATAGCAGGGCACACAAATGACAACTGCTACAAAAATCCCTATGATAAACATGATGCCGCCCATGGTGGGAGTCCCCTGCTTCTTCTTATGCCAAGAAGGCCCCACATCCAGTATCGTCTGCCCATATTTTAATTTATGGAGAAAAGGAATCAGCCATTTCCCCAGAATTGCCGTAATGGTAAACGCAATCACCACCGCTACTATTTGTGCCCAAAAACCGTTCATTATTTTGCCACCTCTCAAAAATGATACGGCCCGTCATTCCGGCCGTCCTTTTCTTTACTGTGTGCGCCGCACAACAAGAAAATTATAGCACACACATTTACATTTGTAACTGCAAATTTTGACGTACGTGCTGCTTCTTTCTCCAAATACGGCGTCCTCTCTTTTTATCCTATGTATAAAGTCTCAGGTTTATTTCTTTTTTCTCTTTCATAGCCCCATCCTTTCCCGAAGAAAAGTTTTCAGATATCTTTCTTACTCAATGTGATCCTGGGTAACAAATTCCACCTCTACTACTGTGCCTGGACTTACCTGCTCGCCCTCCTGAATACTTTGAGATACGGAAACCACTATCTCTCCTTCCGCTGGGTTCCATGCCCCTGATATTTTGATGTTGATTCCTGCATTGACCGCTGTCTCATTGGCCTGCGCCATGGATAACTGCGTTAATTTGGGAACCGCTACTGTAGACGAAACAGACTGTGTATCCGTAAAGAGTACCACTTTTCCCTCTTTGGGAATGGATTTTCCTTGTTCTGGAATTTGGGAGAGCACCGTCTGGTTTCCTTCAGAAGGCCCATAAACCTGATATGTCAGCCCCGCTTGTTCCAGGGCACTCTTGGCTTCCGATAAAGAAATCCCTGTAATATCGGGAGTTACAGTATCCTGTTCCTCCAGTTCTGATTCGTTAAACTTACGCTCTACGCCCAGATATGGCAATATGTCCTCCATCACACTCCGGAACGTAGGCGCCGCTACATAACTTCCATAATAACTGTCCCCTTTGGGGGTATCGTAAAACACCAGCATTGCCACTTGAGGATCATCTGCCGGCGCAAACCCACAGAAAGATGAGATATAGTCCTTTACACCTTCCTGCATACTCTGCCCTATTTTTTCTGATGTCCCAGTTTTTCCTGCGATACGGTAGCCGGGAATATATCCGTTTTTGCCAGAACCCTCTACCGCATTGATCCGAAGGTATTCACATAGCAGCTGGGATGTTTCCTCTGAAATAACCCGATGTTTTACCGTAGTATCGGCGGTTTTGATCACTGTCCCTTCATCATCTATTATCTCTTCCATCAAATGGGGTTGCACCAGGTTTCCTCCATTGGCCACTGCGGCTACAGCGGTGAGCATCTGAATGGGGGTGACTGTCAAACCTTGCCCAAAAGAACCAATCGCCAGATCCAAGTCGGTCATACCGCCGACCTCACCTCCAGCATTAAAAAACTGCCCTTTTGCTTCTCCAGGAAGGTCAATTCCCGTCCGTTTCTGAAAACCAAACGCACAGAAATATTCATAAAACTTTTCTTTTCCTACCATGGCCCCCAGCTTTCCAAATGCTGGATTACAGGAATTACACAGCGCCTGTAAAAAGGTTTGGTGGCCGTGACCGGTGGTCTTGTGGCATTTTATCTTCCTCCCGCTTTGCATAAAGTATCCGGGACAGTCAAAGGTAGTCTGTTCTGTTATGACATGTTCCTCTAGACCCATTGCCGATGTAACAATTTTAAAAACAGATCCTGGGTAATAGTTATCAGATACCGCTTTATTCCTCCACTGTTCCCCCAGCACTTCTGTACGGGCGGCTGCCCGTTCCTCTTCTGGCAGTGTCTCAATCTCCGCTGCTTTTACTTCATCTGTAATGGTAAAGGGGTCATTGGGATCAAAATCCTCTTTGACCGCCATACCCAAAATAGCTCCAGTGTTGACGTCCATAACAATAGCAGTTGCCCTCTGTTTTACCTGGTTGGTCTGAATGCCTTCTTCCAAATGTCTTTCCAAAGAATACTGCACAAATTTATCCAGAGATAATTTGATATGATGTCCGCTCTGAGCGGGTTCCATTTGCTCATAATCATATGGCATATCTGTACCCTGGGCATTCTTCGCGGTCACCAGTTTTCCGGGCTCCCCGGTCAGTTCTTCATCATATTGTTTTTCCAAACCGGAAAGCCCCTGGCTATCAGCCCCGGTAAACCCCAGCACTACCGCCGCCAAGTTGTTATCATTCGGATAATAGCGCTGATAATCTTCGATAAGCCGGATCCCGGCGGTGATTTCATGCTCCGCTTTGAAAGAAACAATCTGATCCTTGATTTCACTTTCTACTTTCCGTTTGACAATGGTATGATAGGATTTGGTATTGTTAGCCTTTTCTAACAGAACTGATTCTTCCATTTCTAAGATTTCAGACAGCCCTTTGGCCACCTCCGCCCGAACTCCGTCGTCTTTTAAATAAATGGGCTCCAGCACCACTGTCCAGACAGAAGCGCTTTCTGCCAACGGTTCTCCGTTGCGATCCAGAATACTGCCTCTTTTTGCGTTGATCTTAGTATCTGCCAGCTGCTGGGCAATGGCCTTTTCCTGCAAAAACTGGCCGTCAATCAGCTGTAATCGAACCAGCCGAACCGCTATAACTCCAAATCCGACAACGATCAAACCGATCAGGACGATCAGCGATCTCCTCCACATTCTTACAGTGGTCCCTTTCGCCATATCGCGTGTCCTCCCCTTGAACAAGGATATGGACTTCTCTTTTTTCAACCGAAACAAATACGCTATCGTTTACCGATGAAAAGATGGAAGTCCTGTTCCTGATATCATATGAGGAACAGACAGCGTTTATTTCTAAAGTGCAGGTGTATCGGAAAGGAATCCCCTTTCCTTGAGAAAGATTTTTCTACGCAATGTTATCTTCTTCCACAAACACCACCTCTACGACCGTACCCGGGCTTACCTTTGTCCCAGCTTCTATGCTCTGGGAAACAGAAATAACCTCGCCGGAAGAATCCCCGGACCCAGCACTGGAAACGCGAATATTTAAGCCCGCAGCGGTTGCTTCCTGAGTTGCCCGCGTCACAGACATCTGGGTAAGATTCGGAACCTCTACTGTTTTGGACATAGATTCCTGATCGGTATAAAGGACCACCAAACCATCCTTAGGAATTTCTTTTCCCTGTTCCGGCACCTGGGAAAGCACCGTCTGGCCGTCGTCTGTCGGACCATATATCTGATAGGTAAGGCCCGCCTGTTCGAGATTCTTTTTTGCCTCCGCCAAAGTAGTTCCCGCTACACCGGGGGTCTGGGTATCCTGATTTTCCAGTTCGGATTCGCTGTATTTCCGTTCAATTCCCAAATAAGGAAGAATCTCTTTCATCACATTGCGGAAGGTAGGAGCCGCTACATAACTTCCATAATAACTATCGCCCTGGGGTTCATCGTACAACACCAGCATGGCGATTTCCGGATCATCTGCCGGGGCGAACCCACAATACGACGCGATATATAATCCATTATTCTTGGGGTTCTTTTCTGAAGTACCAGTCTTTCCGGCGATCCGGTATCCGGGAACATAACCATTCTTTCCTGATCCCTGTATCGCATTGATACGAAGCATTTCACACATTCTCTGCGAGGTTTCCTCGGAAATAATCTGCCGTTTTGTTTCTGTACTGGATGCTTTCACAATATTTCCATTTTCATCCACAATCTGTTCCACCACATGGGGCTGTACCAGATACCCTCCATTGGCTACCGCGGCTACGGCAGTGAGCATCTGAATCGGGGTTACGGTAAATCCCTGGCCAAAAGAGGCGATGGACAGGTCCAGGTCGCTCATGCTTCCTGTGATTCCTCCTTCTTGGAAAAACTGTCCCTTCGCTTCCCCTGGCAGATCGATACCCGTCTGTTCTGAGAAACCAAAACCCTGGTAATATTCGTAAAACTTCTCTTTCCCTAGCATTTTGCTCAAGTCATGAAATGCGGGGTTACAGGAATTACATAACGCCTGTAAAAAGGTCTGTTGTCCGTGTCCTGAGCGGACATGGCAGTGGACAGAAACACCGTTTTCCACAAACACACCACTACAATAAAAGGACGATTGCTCATTGACTACATTTTCTTCTAGCCCCATAGAAGCTGTGATGATCTTAAATACGGAACCTGGTTCGTAGTTATCCGCCACCGCCTTGTTACGCCATTGCTCGTTCAGCGCGTCTGATCTCGCCTGCTCTTGTTCCTCTTCCGGCAACGTATTAATTTCCGCTGCTTTTAAAGGGTCCGCTACCGTAAGAGGATCATTGGAATCATAATCCCCCTTAATAGCCATTCCTAAAATAGCCCCTGTGTTGACATCCATCACCATAGCCAAAGCCCTGTTTTCCACCTGATTGTTCTGGATCCCTTCCTCCAGGTTGCGTTCCAATGTATATTGAATAAACTTATCAATGGAGAGCTTTAAATCATACCCGTTGCGGGCAGGGACCATCTGCTCATAATCATAGGGCATATCCGTCCCTTGCGCATTTTTGGCGGCAATCAAACGGCCGGGGACTCCTGTCAACTCAGTATCATATTGTAGTTCTAATCCTTCCCATCCATGTCCGTCTGTTCCAGTAAATCCTAATACGACCGATAATAGGTTATTATCATTGGGATAATATCGCTTATAATCCTCCACTAAGCGTATGCCTACTGTAATGTCATTCGTTTCCTTAAAATCTTCTATCTCTTCTTTGACATCATTTTCTACTTTACGCTTGACCACTGTATAATAGGATTTCTCCTGTTGGGTCTTTTCTAAAAGGACGGATTCATCCATATCTAAAATCTCGGATAAACCTTTTGCTACCTTAGCCCTTTCCTCGTCATCCTGAAAATAAACCGGCTCCAGCACCACCGTCCACACCGATGAGCTTTCCGCCAGCAGGTTCCCATTACAATCCAGAATACTGCCTCTCTCCGCATTAATTGTGGTATCCGCCAGTTGTTGGCCTACCGCTTTTTTCTGCAGCTCCTCCCCTTGGACGATTTGCAGCCACACAAGCCGCGTTGCAATAGCGCAGAAACCAACTACTACCAATATAATTAACACGATAAGTGTTCTTTTCCATAATCTTGCAGC
Organism: uncultured Clostridium sp.; assembly: GCA_934717555.1. Taxonomy (GTDB): domain Bacteria; phylum Bacillota; class Clostridia; order Oscillospirales; family Acutalibacteraceae; genus CAJFUH01. The sequence continues at coordinate 13,592 of CAKUYY010000014.1, read as the reverse complement.
TGGATCATTCTTCATCTGATCGACCTCCCAATCATATAAAAGCAGGCCCTGAAACTCTCCTTAAAAAAGAAAGATAATTTTGTGAAAAGTAAAAATTTTTCACAAAGCCCTTTAAACTTTCTTTCCAGTCCACTCCCACCTATCAACCTATAATATTGCTTTTCTTCTTGTATTACCTCTTAAAAAATTATTACCAGATATATAAAATGAGAGTTAAGATTATCTCTCAACTCTCCTGTACTCAATATGTATCCATAACAAGGTGCATTTGTTTTAACTGATTAAGAAAACAAATTGGAAATGGTATCCCCTATCTTGTCCAACAGGTTGCGTTCTTTTACATTTTGCTGAATTTCTGCTTTGTCGCCTTCTGATAAGCTAATGTAGTCAATCTGATGGGCTTCTGTCGCTTTCATACCCAAAACATTTTTGGCGTAATCCTCTACTGTCCGTAGGGAATATTCATTTTCCAATTTCATAGAAAGTTGTACATGAACACTTTCCTTTTCCTCCAGTGTTTTATTGGCAGCCGATATTTGTGTAGTTAATTCTGTCAATCTCGCCTGGCTGGCAATCATAGTCCCCACTACGGAAAGAGCTACACAAGCACATAATACGCTTACGATAACAGTGAGAGGATTATATCTTTTTCTTCGGCTTGCTTCCAGCTGCTCTTCCGAAATTTTGATAATATTATCTTTTTTCTTTCTTTCTCCTCTCTCTTTTTCACTGGGTTCAAACAATGAAAAATCATAAGCTGTATTTTTGTTTTCTGCCAACTTTGTCACCTCAATCTTTCAAAACTCCTCCAAAACCAGGAACTCATTTTAAACGAATACAAATCCTCAATTTGGCGCTCCTGCTCCGGGGATTTTCTTTCAATTCTTCTTCTCCCGCTTCTATCGGTTTTCGGTTCCACAATTCCGCCCGCGGTGTCTTCCCGCAAACACAGACAGGGAAATCCGGCGGGCAGGTGCATCCTTTACACCAGGAAGCCATTCTCTGTTTTACGATTCGGTCTTCCAGGGAATGGAAAGTAATAACCGCTAATCTTCCTCCTGGCTTCAACAGGGAAAAAGCGGCGTCCAGCCCTTCTGAAAGCCTGTCCAATTCACCATTCACTGCAATCCGAAGCGCCTGGAACGTCTTCCGTGCTGGGTGCCCATCCCGGCGCACTGCCGCGGGTACTGCCTCTTTGATAACCTCAGCTAACTGCAAAGTTGTTGCAATGGGTGCGTCTTCCCTGTTTTTTACAATCGACTGAGCAATCCGTTTCGCATATTTTTCTTCCCCATAACGGCTGATAATCTGAGCCAGCTCCTGCCAGGAAAGTTGATTGACCAAATCATAGGCAGATAACCCTGTCTGGCTCATTCTCATGTCCAAAGGCGCATCATAATGAAAAGAAAAACCTCGTTCCGGGGTATCCAACTGATGGGAGGAAACCCCTATATCAAGCAATATTCCATCTACTTGGTCTAAATGAAGCGAATGAGCAATATCCTTCATCTCAGAAAAATTTCCTTGACGGATGATAGATGCTGGATAAGGCCGCAACCGCTGTGCAGCAGCCTGTATCGCATCCGGATCCTGATCAATAGAAAGAAGCTTACCCGTTGTCAACTGTTGGGCAATGGCTTCCGAATGGCCGCCTCCACCTGCTGTTCCATCAATATAAATTCCATCCGGTTGGATTGCCAAACCTTCTATTGTCTCTTTTAATAAAACGGATCGATGATGAAACTCCACTGCCTGGGTTCCCCCCTTTCTTTTTCCATATATTAAAGCCCTAAAACATCCATCGCTTCCGCTATGGATTCCTCTGTCAATTCCGCATTAAACCGATCCCAACGTTTAGCATCCCAAATTTCAGCCCGATTGGAAGTCCCTACAAAAACAATATCTTTTGTCAATCCCGCATAGTCCCGCAAATGTTGCGGGATCAAGATCCGCCCTTGTTTATCAGTCTCCGCTTCAGCCGCTCCCGAAAAGAAAAACAGCTGCAGTTTACGTGCCTTAGACATGGGCATCTCTTGAAGCTGCTTTTCCAATCTACTCCATTCCTCTTGAGAAAGTACAAATAAGCAGTGATCCAGCCCTTTGGTCACATAAAAAAAGTCCCCTAGATCTTCCCGGAATTTTGCGGGGACAATGACGCGTCCTTTTGCATCAATATTATGTTGGTATTGGCCAATCAGCATAGATACCACCTATCGAAAGCATTGCACCTTCCTCTACTTTCCACCACAATGTCCCACTCAATGAATTAAATTATATAGGATACCTTTCAAAATTGCAAGACCAAATTCCAGATTTCTGGAAATTCATTTGAAAAAATTCTGCTAATCTATACAAAATTAAACTACTATCTCTCGGTATTTCCTTAGCAATTCATACGATATATTATAATTTTCACAATTATGATGTTTTTTTCGATCTTTTCTGCCAAGATAAATTGTTTCTATCAATCAAGAATTTTCCAATAAGGATTATTACCAAAATCATTCATTCTGTTTTTATTTTTTGCCAATTATTTTTTATAAAAAAAGATACTGGATCTTCTTTTAGAGCCAGTATCCTTTTCCATAAATTTTTATTGCTGGGAAGTGTTCCCTGATCTTTGGGAAGCTTTGAGATTTTGGCGGGTTTTTCTCAGCTCCGCCAGGTTCGCTGTCAGCTGTTCATCGGTCCGTTTCATCAAATCATCCACATATTCGTTAGCCGCCCGGCGAATCTCCCTAGCCTTGGTCTGAGATTGCGAAAGCAAGTCGTTTGCTTTCGCCTGAGCCTGACGTAAAATCTCATCCTTTGCAATCATAGCTTTGGCGCGTTCTTCAGCTACCCGTACAATTGTCTCTGCTTCCCGTTTGGCATCGTTGATAATCAAAGTACGGTCCGCCACAATAGCCTTAGCCTGTCGGATTTCCTGAGGCAACGCTTCCCGGATTTCATCCAGAATTTCTTCCATACTTTTGGCATCTACCATGGTTCGCCCGCCAATACCCCAAGATTTTTCCACCAGCTCATCCAATTCATCGATCAAATCTTCCACACTCATTTTTCTTTCACTCCTTTACATAAACGCTCCCGGATATCATCATGAATACATTCAGGAACAAAGTTCGAAATATCCCCATCAAATTGCGCCACTTGTTTGACAATACTGGAACTCAGATACATATTTTCCGCCCGAGTAGTCAAAAAAACCGTCTCCAAATCCGGATTTAGTTTTTTATTGGTCAAAGCCATCTGGAATTCATATTCAAAATCGGAAACCGCACGCAGGCCCTTGACAATCGCTGTTGCATGGCGCTGTTTTGCGTAATCCGCCAGCAAACCATCAAACCCCACAATTTCCAGCTTTGCCGCTTCCACGTCCGTGGTAGCTCTAGTAAGCAAATCAATGCGTTCTTCTAATGTAAAGCTGGGACGTTTAGAAGGATTTACCATGACCGCTACAATCACATGGTCAAACATTTTTGCCGCTCTCTGGATAATATCCAAATGCCCCATAGTAACCGGATCAAAACTGCCGGGACAAATCGCTATTTTCATGAATTCACCACATCCTCATGCCAAAACGCAGTCACCATAATTTTCCCATACCGATATTGTTTTGTCCTGACAAAGTCCCCTATCTTTTCCGGCATTTCCTCTTCTAAGGGATGTTCGCACAAAATAACCCCTCCGTGATTCATATGTGACGCTACCTGAGGAAGCACCTGTTCCAACAAGCCTGTACGATAAGGGGGATCCAAAAACGCCAAATCAAAAGGTTCCTTTTCCCGGCTGAGGAACGTCTGGGCGTCCATCTGAAAAACACGGGCGTTTTGTTCCAATCCCGTACTGCGGAGATTCGCCTGGATGGTATCGATTGATTCCTTACGGGCATCCACAAAAACAGCCTGTGCCGCACATCGGCTGAGCGCTTCAATCCCCATTTGTCCGGAACCCGCAAACAAATCTAAAAATCTCCTGCCTTCTATTTGAAACTGTATGATGCTAAATACGGCTTCCTTCACACGGTCCGTTGTAGGACGTACTTCTTCCCCCTGCAGGGTGATCAGTTTCCTCCCCCGGGCCGTTCCTGTGATAACGCGCATTTTTGTCATCCTCTCTTTGTTAAAAAATCGCTCTTCCTGCAAAAAACAACGATTTTATTATCGCATTATATGGGAATTGTGTCAACAACCAGAATCCTCACACAAGTTTTTCCCCTCATCCTGTTCCCTATCTTCCGGATGAAAATAACGGTATACATGCTCTGCCGCCGTCCGGTTCATAGACGGGGCGCTGGCCAATTCCTCTTTTGTAGCCTCTCCTATCCGCTTGATGGTCTGAAAATATTTCAAAAGCGCTTTGGCTCGGCTGGGACCGATCCCCTCTATAGAAAGCAGGCTGGAAGAAATGGTTTTCTTCTTTCTCGACTGCCTGTGATAGCCTATCGCAAACCGGTGAACTTCATCCTGTATCAAAGAGATCAGCGTAAATACTTGGCGATTGGCATGAATGGCGATTTCCCCACCATCTCCCGCGATCGCCCGTGTACGGTGTTTGTTATCTTTGACCATACCAAACAGCGGAATATGCAATCCATAGGCCTCCAATACCGGCTGTACTGCGGAAACATGACCTTTTCCGCCATCCAGCAAGATCAGATCCGGCAGCCGTCCAAATCCTTCCCCGCTGTCCGGTTTTTTCCGGTACTCTTCCAGCCTCCTGGAGATGACCTCACGCATGGACGCGTAGTCATCCTGCCCCTCAAACCCCTTGATTTTAAATTTGCGGTAAGCGGATTTCAAAGGGCGCCCGTTTTCAAACACCACCATACCTGCCACATTTTCACTGCCGCCTAAGTTGGAAATATCGTAAGCCTCCAGATATCCCGGCGGATGCGGCAAGCCTAACAGGCGTCCCAGTTCCTCCAGGGCTGACGCTTCCTTTCCCGTGCGGCCGGAGTGCTGTGCCAGCTTTTCCGCCGCATTACTGTAGCACATTTGGACCAGCTGCGCCTGCTCCCCTTTTTGGGGTACCACCAGCTTGACCTTTCGTCCCGCTTTTTCCGATAGCCACAGCACCAAAGTATCCGCGCTTTCTGGTTCTTCGTCCATGGTTATTTGGGGCGGGACTTGCCGCATTTCGTAATATTGCTGTAAAAATTCCATACGGGCTGTTTTGGCGTCGCCCACATCTCCCATAAGAAAATCTTCCCTATCATATAGCCTGCCATCGGAAAATCGAAAAACCTCAAAGCAACAATTCCGAGGTCCTTGCGCAAGGGCAATGATATCTTGCTCTCTTACCCTTGTGGCCACAACCTTTTGTTTATCTCCAATATTCCGGATTGCCTGGATACGGTCCCTGATGCGGGCCGCCCGTTCAAATTCCAGGTTTTCCGCGGCCTCGTTCATGCGTTCTGTCAGATCCCGGATCGACGCGCTGCTTCCCCCCCGTAAAAAGTCCAGCGCATCTTTGACTTGCTCTCTATATTCGTTCTCTTTGATTTTCCCCCTACAGGGAGCACTGCACTGTTTGATAAAATAATTGAGGCAGGGGCGGCCTTTTCCTATTTCCTGGGGAAATTTCCGGTTGCAGGTGGGGATACGGAAAATTTTTCTCGCTTCGTCTACCGCCTGTTTTACCGCCCACGAACTGACATAGGGTCCAATATAGGTAGCACCATCCTCCAGCTTCTGCTTCGCTTCCATAATGCGCGGCCATTTTCCCGCCGTTACTTTGATATAATGATATCCTTTATCATCCTTCAACAAAATATTATATTTGGGCGCATGCTGTTTAATCAGGCTACATTCCAAAACCAGTGCCTCAAACTCACTGTCCGTTAAAATGTATTCAAAATCCTCCACTTGCTCTACCATACGGCGCACTTTTTCTGGATGATTCTTAGGGGAACCAAAGTATTGGCTGACACGATTCTTTAACGCTTTGGCTTTTCCTATATAGATAATAGTCCTGTTGCAGTCCCTCATGATATAGACGCCAGGCGTCAAAGGGAGCGCCATGGCTTTTGCCCGCAATTCTTTGATATGGTCGTTCATACTGGAACTCCTTTTGCATAAGGATGATTTTTGTACTGCTCATAATATTTGAAAAAAGAAAAAAGCACCGCCAATGGCGGTGCTTACAGGCAGGCTACTTTACTCAGCAAAACCGGACTCCACCAGTTTTACCAGGCTTTCCACAGAGTTTTCCTCATCGGAACCGTCTGCAATAATCTTGATGGTTGTACCGCCAACAATGCCCAAAGACAAAACGCCCAGCAGGCTCTTCGCATTTACTCTTCTCTCATCCTTCTCTACCCAAATAGAAGACTTAAACTCATTAGCCTTCTGGATAAAAAAAGTTGCGGGACGAGCATGCAAACCTACTTGATTCTGAACTGTTACCTCTTTTACGTACATTGTAAACCCTCTCCTACCTAAATAATGTTAGATCTTGACCTTTCCATCATACATGTCACATTGTACTGTAAATCACAGATTTAGTAGTATTATATCACAATTACAGGCATCGTCAATCTATTCGGATAATTTTGGATTGATGAACGATTCGACAGATTACGTCACAGACTGTGTTTGTGCATTCTGACATAATTGTGGAAAACTTTTGTAAGTGCATTCTTTTATCAGTTATCCATCAGATGATTTAAATAAAGTTTCTCCAAAATGTATAAATTATTTCCCCTATTCCACAAAGCCCCTTTACTTCTGCCGCATAAAAAATTTTTTATTTTTACTAGAAAATAAAACCATCGCTTTACAGGTTATTTTCTAACAGCGGAAGAACCCTTGTTGTTCCTTAAACCGAAATACACCAGAAATCTCTTCCAGTTCTAGTATACATCCGAATTTATAAAATATGAAAAAGTTTCTATTCTTTGTCATCTTGCTGAAAAAAGTCTGTGATAAATTGGCGATCCTCTGGAGAAAGTTCCAATTTTTTTAACAGATCGGGCCGTGTTTTCGCTGTGCGAATCAAAGACTGCTGATGTCTCCATTTTTTGATATTGGCATGATGCCCTGATAACAGTACTTCAGGGATGTCCCTCCCCCGCCAGCAGGAAGGCCGGGTATACTGTGGGTATTCCAGCAACCCATTAAAATGGCTTTCCTCCTCAAAACACTCATCATCAGAAAGAACGCCCGGAGCCAAACGGCTAATAGAGTCCGCCAAAATAAGGGCAGGTAATTCCCCACCGGTAAGTACAAAATCACCAATTGAAATCTGTTCATCCACAAACTCGTCGATTACCCTTTCATCCACGCCTTCGTAGTGTCCACATAAAATGCAAACATTTTCATGTTCCGCAATTTCCTTTACCTTTTGCTGGTTAAGAACGGTTCCCTGGGGAGACATGTACACCAGGTAAGGACGTGTTCCCGTTTGGGCACAGATATGCTCAAAGCAGTCCGCGATAGGCTCCGCCATCAGCAGCATCCCCATTCCCCCACCATAGGGAGCATCATCCACCCGGTTATGCTTATCATATGTATAATCCCGCAATTGGTGACAATGAACCTCTAAAGCTCCCTTTTTTTGGGCCCTGCCCAAAATACTTTCTCCCATGACCGTTTCACACATTTCTGGAAACAAGGTAATAATATCAATCCTCATCAAAAATCCCCCTCAACGGACGAATTTTCATGATCCCCGCCTGAATATCCCGTGTGATCACAACCTCCGGAATGGATGGAATCAGATATTCTTTTCCCTCCTGATCGGTGATCTGATAAACATCATTGGCCCCTGTCTGGAAAACGTCTGTAAGCTTTCCATAACAGCAGCCGCTGTCCACATCCAATACCTGCATTCCGATCAAGTCCTGAATAAAATATTCATGTTCCTGAAGCTTACAGTCATCCCGATCGATATATAAGATCCGGTTGCGCAGTTGGTCGGCCTGCTCTATGGTATCCACGCCTTCCAGTTTGAGCAGGGCCAAATTTTTATGTACACGCGCCGATTTTACACAAATTTTTTCTTCTCCCTCGTGCCAATACAGGCGTTTAAACTGGCATAAAAAAGCGGCGCTGTCGCACCAGGGCTGTACCCGTACTTCTCCTCTCAAGCCCTGGGTACCCACTATTTTCCCAGCTTCCAGATACTGTTTTAACATTTGGCCTTCCCCCCGTTATTGTCTCCATACTATTTCTTTCCTGTCAAAAACCAATCCCCGTAGATTCTCTTCCATTTTACTCACAGCAATAACCGGCCTTCTAAAAATTTCCTGATCGGTTTTTTCTTTTTCTGCTCATTATGAAACCATCAAAAATCTTCTGAACTATGGTATCTTTGGTAGAACGATCTTTCCATCTCGGAATCCTTAATTAGGCTCTGATACAAAGAAAAGGGGCGTATTTTCTACGTCCCCTTTTTGTCACATATCATCCGTCAATCAATCTCAACGGAAACCTTGCAGTTATTTCTGGTAGCAGCCGCACGCATCACCAAGCGAATTGCTTTTGCGATACGTCCCTGTTTACCGATTACCCGTCCCATATCACTTTCCGCAACATGAAGATGGTAAACGATAACTCCCTCTTCATTGGGATCGTCCACATCTACGCTGACGGCGTCCGGATTTTCCACCAGTCCTTTTGCAATGCATACCAATAGATCTTTCAACCGCGACACCTCCGAACATTAAAGAACTTCGTTCTATTTAAACAAAGCCTTCACAGTATCGGTCGGCTGAGCACCGTTTCCAATCCACTTCTTGGCCTTTTCTGCGTCCACCTTGAACTCAGAAGGTTCCACCATAGGATTGTAAGTACCGATTTCTTCGATAAAACGGCCATCACGAGGATATCTGGAATCCGCAACAACAATACGATAATAAGGAGCCTTCTTGGCACCCATGCGGCGGAGTCTGATCTTAACTGCCATTATACATTCACCTCCATTATTTATTTCGAGCCTCACGGCCCTCTATCTTCACCAATCAGGAAGGATTCCTATTGGATGAATACTTACTTGAGCGGGGGAAATCCGCCCAATGCCCCCATATTGGGAATTCTCCGGCGTTTGCCCTTGCCATTTCTTCCCCCAAATTGTTTCATCAGCTTTTGCATCTGCTCAAACTGTTTGAGCAAACGATTGACGTCTTCTACCTTCATACCGCTTCCCGCTGCGATTCTACGCTTACGGGAAGGATTGATGATGGCGGGCTTTTCCCGCTCAGCTGGGGTCATCGACAGAATGATCGCGCACATACGGTCCATCTGCCGGTCGTCAATATCCACATCCTGAATCTTTTTATCCAGGCCGGGCAGCTTAGAAATCACCGATTTCAGCGGCCCCATTTTCTTTACCTGGTTAAACTGATCCAACAGGTCGTTTAAATCGAATTTATTTTGAGACAGCTTTTCTGCCATCTCTTCCGCTTTTTTGCGGTCCAGCTTACTTTCCGCTTCCTCAATTAAGGTGAGCATATCGCCCATTCCCAAAATACGGGAAGCCATGCGATCCGGATGAAAAACCTCTAGGTCTTCCAGCTTCTCTCCTATGCCCGCAAATTTAATGGGGCGGCCCGTGACCGCACGCACAGAAAGCGCCGCGCCGCCGCGGGTATCGCCATCCAATTTGGTAAGGATGACACCGGTAATATCTAGCAGCTCATGGAAAGATTTCGCCACATTGACGGCATCCTGTCCCGTCATGGCATCCACGACCAAGAGAATCTCATGAGGTTCTACCGTTCCCTTGATCCTTTTTAGCTCATTCATCAATTCTTCATCGATGTGCAGGCGGCCCGCGGTATCCAGAATAACAATATCATTGCCATGGTCCTTGGCGTGGGCAATGGCTTTTTGAGATATTTTTACTGGGTCTTCTTTTCCCATCTCAAAAACAGGGACCCCCGCCTTTTCTCCCACCACCTGCAATTGGGTAATTGCCGCGGGCCTGTAAATATCACAGGCTACCAGCAATGGCCGATGCCCTTGTTTCTTCATCATCAGGGCCAGTTTCCCCGCATGTGTAGTTTTACCGGAACCCTGTAAACCACACATCATTATGATTAAGGGCGGTTTTGCAGGAGAAGCCAGCCGCTCATTCGTGCCACCCATCAGCTGTGTCAATTCCTCATTGACAATTTTGATCACCATCTGAGCCGGCGTCAAGCTTTCCATCACTTCCGCCCCAATGGCGCGCTCCGTGACTTTATTGGTAAAATCCTTAGCCACTTTATAGTTAACATCCGCTTCCAAAAGGGCGAGCCGTACCTCTCTCATGGCCTCTTTCACATCGGATTCTGATAGTTTCCCTTTAGATTTCAGACGTTTAAACGCCGCAGAAAGTTTATCAGCCAAACCGTCAAATGCCATCTTCCGTCACCCCTTCTTCATCGTCTTTCCTAATCTCTATGTCAATACCCTATAAAATCATTCATCGCACAGCTTGCGTACCACATTTTGGATCACCGCTACCTGGTCATGCAGTTCCGATGAATAACCATATCTATCATTATAATGGTCAATCGCCTGGGCTGCCTGAGCAATCGCCTGTAAGCCCTCCTGTATTTCTCGGAATTTTTTGGCAAGTCTTAGCCTGTCTTCCATTTCAAACAACAATGTTTCAGAGCGCTTGATGGCGTCCCTCACGCCCTGCCGGCTAATCCCTTGATTGTCCGCGATTTCCGCTAAAGATAGATCCTCAAAATAATATAACTCTACTGCTTCCCTTTGTTTCTTGGTCAGCATCTCTCCATAAAAATCCAACAGAAAAGAAACTTCTAAGTTTTTTGCCATATTGTTCCTCCTCCGCGGATCATGTAAAGCTTTATTCCTTTACGCTTTTGCCATTATATCGTATTCCCATTGGGTTGTCAAGGAATTTTCTTCTTTTATGATCTTTTTCTTATCTTTCAAATTTGTAAGAATGATGTAAGCCAAAACGATACCATCTTTTATCTCGGTCTTTTATACTGAAAGACGAGGTGAAACCTATATGTGCAAGCAAAAATTCAAGCTTTCTCTTTTGTTTTTTATATTTTTCCTTTTCTTCCTCTTTTCCAATGGACATCCTCAGCCTCTAGCTCTTCTTTTCTGCTTTTTGATCGCTGTCGGCCTTTGGGGACTGGAAGAATATTGGAAGCATCGCTCCTTTGGAAAGGCTCGTCCCCTCTTTTTGGGTTCCCTGATATTCTTGGGTATTTGTCTCTTACTTCCCGTTTTTTCTTTCTGTATTGTCCTTCCCGCTTTTATCCTTTTTTATGGTCTTACCTATATTCTATTACTCCTTATCAACCGGTTTCTCTTTATACAGCAGAAAGTCCCCAGCCGTTTCGCGCTTTTGGGGATGGGGGCACTTTTCCTTCTTTGCGGGGTGTGTTCTTGTCTGTTTTGTATTTCTATCCGCCGTTCCCTCTTATGGGATGTTTGTTGGCTATTTTTGATTCCTCTGACAATCGGACTTTATTTATTTCTCTGGAAACCGGACCATTTGGACAATAAAAAAATCCCTCTTCTTCTTTCTTCCTTTATTCCTTATTTATTGATTAAAGCCCATTCCCCTTTCAAAAAATGTCATGCCTTTTCCAGCCAACCGGATGCGGAACTTTTTGTCCATGTAGCTGATACCAAATATGGAAAACTAGGGCATACCGACCTATATTTCGATCATAAGGTCATCTCTTTTGGCGGTTACGATGTTTCTTCTCAAAAACTGGATGGCATGTTTGGAGAAGGAATGATTTTTTTCGTTCCAGACAAGGAAAAATATTTAAAATTCTGCAGAAGCTATAGTAAAAAGACCATTTTCAGTTTTGGAATTCGTCTTTCTGAGGAACAAAAGCAACAGCTACGTTCTAATATTCGGATGGTAAAACAACAAACCGTCCCATGGACCCCGCCTGCTGATTTTTCCTCAGCATATGCGTCACAGCTTCAACGGGCCACCGGCGCCACCTTCCACAAATTTACCCGTGGTCCTTGGAAAACTTATTTTATCCTCAGGAATAACTGTACACTGTTTTGTAACTTTCTTTTACGTTTTTTAGACTTTGCTCCTTCTTATCGCATTTTAACTCCCGGCTTTTACTATATGTGTCTACAGAACAAGTGGAAAAGCGGAGATCCCCGGCTTGTTTCCAAAGAAATCCACCCATATAAAGGAGAACCGACATGGGACACAACTTCTTATACCATCCCGGAAAAGCAATAAAATATAAAATCCATGAAAAAAAACAAACGGATTCCTTGGCCCCAGAAGACGTTGCCTATCGCAAAAAGAGGAGAATCGTCAGCATTGTTTCCTTTATTGTTTTCATTGCCTTTTTTGTTGTAGTGACATTTACTTTGGGAAAACCTCTTTTAGAGTTCTCCTCCCATCCGGAAGAGTTTCGACAATGGATTAACCAACAAGGATTCTGGGGCCGATTCACACTGGTAGGAATGATGGTGCTGCAAGTCGTGGTGGCTGTTATTCCAGGAGAGGTCATTGAAATTGGAGCCGGATATGCTTTTGGCGCTTGGGAAGGAACTCTCCTAGTCCTTTTGGGAGCCGCCATTGGTTCCGCTCTTATTTTTCTTTTGACAAAGAAACTGGGGATCAAAATGGTGGAGGCTTTCATTCCAAGAGAAAAAATTAACGAACTGCGGTTTATCAATACAGAAAAGAAGAGAAATCTTTTTGTTTTTATCAGCTTTTTTATTCCAGGTACTCCAAAAGATCTGCTCACTTATTTTTTAGGGCTGACTTCCATGAAACTTCCTTCTTTTCTATTAATTTCTTCTTTCGCCAGGATTCCCTCTGTCATTACCTCCACCATTGGCGGGCATGCTTTGGGTATGCAGGATTACACTTTTGCCGCCATTGTCTTTGTGATTACTGTTGTAGTCAGTGGACTGGGGCTTCTCCTTTACAACTATTTAGTACGGATGAAAAATAAGCGTACAGCCGCAATAAAAGTCCAAGAAGAAAATAGAAAATAAATTTTGAACCTAAGCATTTTTCGCTTAGGTTTTTTCTTTGGGTAAATTTTAATATTTGTCATTATTCACAAAATTATAATTTATATTATCGTTTTATATGAAATAATGTTATAATGTAAAAAATAGAAATAGGAGGTCTCTGTGATGAAAAAGAAATGTGCTCATAAATTGGACCGTTTCTCCATACCAAAATTCACAAAAAATGATGTTATTGATCTTTTTTATATTCTTGTGGGTATGTTTATCTTTTCTCTCGCGGTCAACCTTTTTATTGTCAATGCCCAGCTCTTGTCAGGAGGATTGACGGGTGCCTCCTTGATTTTACAATATTTATTTCAAATCCCTATTTGGCTGACCACCTTGCTCCTGAATATTCCTTTGATTGTTTTGAGTATTTGCAGATTAGATTTCAAATTTACTCTCTATTCTACAATTGGTATTGCGGCAAACTCCCTTTTCATCTGGATGACCGAAGATTTAACCCATTTAATCCAGTTGGATGACCCTCTGGTCCTGGGCGTACTGGGAGGTGTTTTTAAAGGGATCGGGATTGGTTTAACCATGCTTCACAATGGTTCCAGCGGCGGGCTTGATATTTTAGCCCTTTATCTCCGGCGGCATCGTGGGAAAGGAAATATC
>CAKUYY010000013.1 GCA_934717555.1 uncultured Clostridium sp. | reverse complement strand
GGCCCGGTAGTTCAGCTGGTTAGAACGCTAGCCTGTCACGCTAGAGGTCGACGGTTCGAGCCCGTTCCGGGTCGCCATATGCTGCTATGGCTCAGTAGGCAGAGCACGTCCTTGGTAAGGACGAGGTCACCAGTTCGAATCTGGTTAGCAGCTCCATAAAAAATCCAGTAAACATACAGTTTACTGGATTTTTTGTTATATCCGGAAAAGGAAAATTCCCTCTGTTTGGCCAGCTTCTGGCCCTCTATTTTTACGCATAGAGATATTTTATGGTACATACCGAATCAGTATCTTTTTCCATACAATGAGAAAAATAGTTTTTTGTATTTGTTTTTATTAAGAGAAAAGGGGTTTTGATTGTGATTTTCTCCAGCCAAACGATGCATCTGCACGTCAAGGACGCTGTGGCCTTTTTGACATTTCCGCTTTTGGAAGAACTGCCGTTTATCAGGCACGCCTTTTCCACCCGGCTGGGAGGCGTGAGTCAGGGGGAGTTTGCCTCCATGAACTTGAGTTTTGGGCGGGGGGATGAGGAAGAAAACGTATTGGAAAATTATCGCCGTTTGTGCCGCGCGGCGGAAATCCCTTTTGACGGATTGGTAGCTTCCGCCCAGGATCACCATACAGAGATCCGGAGGGTAGGAAAAGAACACGCGGGAATTGGAATTTGGAAGCCCAGGGACCTGCAAAGCGTAGATGGCCTGGTGACCAATGAGCCGGGCGTGTCGCTGGTCACTTATTATGCGGACTGCGTGCCGCTGTTTTTTGCAGATCCGGTGAAGCGGGTAGTAGGGCTGGCCCACTCCGGATGGCGGGGCACGGTCGGCAGGATCGGCGAAAAGATGGTGCAGAAGATGCAGGCGGAGTTCGGATGTGATCCGGCGGATATCATCAGTGGGATTGGCCCTTCTATTGGCCCCTGTTGTTATGAGGTGGATCGATCTGTTCAGCGTGAATTCGCCCGGATGGAGGGATTAACGCCGGAAGATTATTTACAGGAACGGGAAAACGGGGCGTATTTGCTCAACTTATGGGAGGTAAACCGCCAAATCCTGCGCCACGCCGGAATTCTTCCGGAGCATCTGACAGTGACGGACCTTTGTACCCGTTGTCACAATGGGCTATTATTTTCACATCGTGCCACAGCGGGAAAACGGGGCGGAATGGCCGGGATGATTTGCATCCGGGAGGAAGAGGAATGAGCCGGGAAGGTTGTGTGTTGTGCCCCAGGATGTGCGGGGCTTTCCGGGGAGAGGAATCCGGCCAGGGATTTTGCCATATGGGGGTAAATCCCAAAATAGCCCGCGCGGCGCTGCACTTTTGGGAGGAACCCTGTATCAGCGGGACCAGGGGGTCCGGTACGGTATTTTTCAGCGGTTGTACCCTGCGCTGCGTGTTCTGCCAGAATTATGAGATCAGCAGCAAAGAAAAGGGCAAAGTGATCTCGGTTCAACGGCTGGCGGAGATTTATCGGGAGCTGGAGGCACAGGGCGCCCATAACATCAACCTGGTCAATCCCACCCATTTTGTGCCCGCAATTACAGAAAGCCTGAAAATTTACCGTCCCGCCATTCCTATCGTATACAACTCCAGCGGATATGAACGGGTGGAAACCCTGCGGATGCTGGAGGGGATGGTGGATATTTACCTGCCGGATCTCAAATATGCCGACGATCAGAAAGCCAGGCGCTATTCCGGGGTGTCGGATTATTTTATCCATGCCCGCCGTGCGATCGCCGAGATGGCGCGGCAGACGGGAGCGCCGGAATTGGATGAAAATGGGATACTCCAAAAAGGCACAGTGGTTCGTCACCTGATTTTGCCGGAGAACACCAGAAATTCCATGGAAGCGCTTTCTTGGCTGGCGGAAAACTTGCCAGAGCAGGTGTGGGTTAGCTTGATGGGGCAGTATATCCCCTGTGGAAGGGCGGATCAATATCCGGAAATCAATCGGAGGATTACCCCGCGGGAATACCGGAAAGTGCAGGATTTCCTTTTTTCCCTGCCTTTGGAAGGATTTGTACAGGAACTTTCCAGCGCGCAGAAGGATTATATCCCGTCTTTTGAATTGGAAGGGGTAGAGGCCCCAGACCAGGGAAACAGATAAAATATGAAATGCCACCGTTCTTTCCCACTTTGTATGCTGCGGGTGTCCCATGAACCCGGGCGGTGATGCCCCATAATCCCTTGTAGAGGATGAGATAAGCGGGGGATGGGGAACCCCTCGCTAGGGTTCCCCACGGCCAAACCGTCCACCGGACGGTTTGGCCTCCCCTCCTGAGCTTCTGGAAATCTGGAGGATTTCGTCCTCTGCGGAGGACGACCAAAGGCTCTGCCTTTGGAATCCGCCACCTTTGAAAAGGTGGACGAAACTTTTATATTTCATCGCGGACGATCCGGTTCTTTCTGGAATAAACCCGGCGCGCAACGTGCCCCGCCGCAGGTGGAAAAGGCGGGAGACAACTTTATGATAAATAGCCTTTGCGGTATCAACGAAAGAGCCGGCCGACAACTATTTTTGTTGTCGGCCGGCTCTTTTTGCTGGATTTTAGGATAATGGCCCTATATTCCAACCGTTATTTCAATTAAGATCTTTTTGAGGTCAGCAGAAATAGCGGATCATAGCAAGAACAATCAGTAAAACGCCCGAGATTACCACAAAAACCTGGGAATTGATTTGACGGAATAGTTTTAGCTTTCTTCCCAATAGATCCCCGCAGCACAGGAATAGCAGTTGGCAGAGCCCCGCAGCTAAGGGGACGATCATGGAATTCACTCCGGACACGGCGCTGCTGATTCCAGCTCCAAAAGAATCAATGGACAGGGCAATTCCCAGGTAAATCGCTTCCAAGGTATCGATATGTTTGGAGGAATCAAAGTCGCAGGAGGCGGGATTGCGCATGATTTTAATGGTGATTCCCAGCGATTTTAACACAATATTGGCGATAGTTTCTCCCTGTTCCTTTTTTTGGGGGGACAGTTCTTTATTTTTTTCCCAGAACGACTGCACAATGATAAACAGCCCCAATAATACCAGCATACCGGACCCGATGAGCCGCGCCGCGCCGTCGGGAATGATCAGCAGCAGGATATTGCCCAGCCCCACCGCCGCCCCGGTAAACAGCATAGAGATAAAACAGATGACGAAGCGGGCTTTCCATGGGGTGCGGATGCCCCGCAGGCCATAGGAAACCCCGATCCCCAAAGCGTCCATGCTCAGGGAGATTGCCAACAGGAACACGCCCAAAAGATTCATGGTATCCACCCCGTATGTATTCAGTCAAATAGAGATCATTGCCCTTTTTACCAGAGAAGGGTTACGTTTCCCCCATACAAGTCATACGCCCCAGTATATGAAAAGGGCGGTGAATTGGTGTCATATGATTGTCCCCGCCACATATATATGAAAGGGTAAAGGAAAAGCGATTGATGGAAAAGTAACGGAGGTAAGAGTATGGACTGGCACAGCCTATCCGCCGGCGAGGCATTGAAACAATTGGGGGTCGATCCCCAAAAGGGGCTGTCCACCGGGGCGGCGGAGCAGCGTCTCAGGCAGTATGGGGAAAATAAACTGGCTGAGAAGAAAAAGAAAGGGTGGTTCCGCAAGTTCCTGGAACAGTTTTCCGACTTTATGGTCATTATCCTTCTCATCGCGGCAGTGGTCTCGTTTATCACCTCTATGGTTCAGGGAGATGCGGACTACATCGACTCCATTATCATTTTGGTCATTGTGGTGATCAACGCCATCACTGGAGTGGTACAGGAAAGCAAGGCGGAAAAGGCCATTGATGCGCTGAAAAAGCTTTCCGCTCCGGAAGCGCGCCTCATCCGCAACGGTAAGGAGATTCATATTCCGTCTCAGCAGGTGACTGTAGGGGATATTCTGCTCCTGGATACCGGAGACTTTGTACCCGCCGATGCCCGTCTGCTGGAAGCCCATAACCTCAAGGCGGAAGAGTCGGCTTTGACAGGGGAATCCCTCCCAGTGGAGAAAGACGCCGGTATGGTGTGTCCCGCCCAATCCTCCCTGGGAGACCGGAAAAACATGGTGTTCTCTTCCTCTACCGTCACGGCGGGGCATGGGGTAGCCGTGGTGGTAGGGACAGGGATGAACACCCAGGTGGGGACCATCGCCCATATGATTAATGAGGAGGAAAGCCCCCAGACCCCATTGCAGAACAAGCTGGCACAGACAGGGAAATACTTGGGCATTGGCGCGATTATCATCTGTATCGGTATCTTCCTGCTGGGGCTGTTGCAGTCCATAGAACCCCTAGAGATGTTCATGATCTCCATCAGCTTAGCGGTGGCGGCGATCCCGGAAGGCCTGCCCGCCGTAGTGACCATTGTGCTGGCCATTGGGGTGCGGCGTATGGTACAGAGCCGGGCCATTGTAAGAAAACTTCCAGCAGTGGAAACCCTGGGCAGCGCGTCGGTGATCTGCTCGGATAAAACCGGTACCCTTACCCAAAACAAGATGACAGTGGTGGAACTGTGTACCCTGTCGGGAAAGGTTAGTTCTATGGATGCCGAGGGTCTGGAACTGCTGACCTTTGGGGCGCTGTGCAACAATTCCACTTTGACCGGTACATTCCATGACTGGAAAGCCACGGGGGACCCCACGGAGACAGCGCTGGTATTGGCGGCGGCCCAGGCGGGAAAGGTCAAGGCGGTTTTGGAAAACCTTTTTCCCCGGGTGGAGGAATATCCTTTTGATTCCGCGCGTAAGCTGATGACGACAGTACACCGGCTGGGGGGAGGCCGTTACCGGATCATCACCAAGGGCGCGCCGGATGTGCTGGTAAGGCGCTGTACCAGCGTACGGGAAGAAGGGGCCGTACTGCCCATGACCCCTTTGAAAAACAAACGGCTGGGCAAGATGAACGAGCAAATGGCGGGGCGTGCCCTGCGGGTGCTGGGGGTGGCCTACCGGGACACCGATTCCCTGCCCCGTAATCTGGAAAGTTTGGAACAGGGGCTTACCTTCTGCGGTATGATCGGTATGATCGACCCGCCGCGCCCCCAGGCGAAAGGGGCGGTCCGGGAATGTAAAAAGGCAGGGATCCGGCCGGTTATGATCACAGGGGATCATATTGTCACAGCGAAAGCCATCGCCAGGGACTTGGGGATATTAGGGGAACACGACAAAGCCATGACGGGTACACAGCTGGATGGGATGGACCAGGAAGAACTGGAACGGCAGATCTGGGAATACGCGGTATTTGCCCGGGTTTCGCCGGAACATAAGGTGCGTATCGTCAAAGCTTTCCAGCGGCAGGGGGCCGTGGTTGCCATGACCGGCGACGGGGTAAACGATGCCCCCGCCCTCAAGGCGGCGGATATTGGCTGCGCCATGGGGATTTCCGGTACAGACGTAGCAAAAGGCGCGGCGGATATGATTATGACCGACGACAACTTCGCCACCATTGTGGACGCGGTAAAACAGGGGCGGGGCATCTTTGAAAACATCAAAAAGACAGTACACTTCCTGCTTTCCAGCAATATCGGTGAAATTATCACCGTATTGACGGCATTTTTGCTCCGCTTGCCCGCTCCTTTGCTGGCCATTCAGCTGCTATGGGTCAATCTGGTGACAGACAGCCTGCCGGCGCTGGCGCTGGGTGTGGAGCCTGTCGATCCCGATATCATGAAAAAACCGCCGACAGACGCCAAGAAAAGCCTGTTTGCCGGGGGGATGGCCTATAATATCGCGATTGAGGGGTGCTTGATCGGGGCGATTTCCCTACTGGCCTTTACCATTGGACGGGTATATTTTGATGTGGCTGTGGGGAGGACCATGGCGTTTGCGGTATTGAGCCTATCCCAACTGGTGCATGCCTTCAATGTGCGCAGCGAGCGTTCCCTATTCACGATGGGGCTGTTCAGCAACACAAAAATGCTTCTTTCCTTTGTGGTCTGCCTGGGATTACAGGTATCGGTGATTTCTATTCCCGTGCTGTCCACAGTCTTTAAGACAGCATGTCTGAGTGGGCCGCAATGGCTGACGGTAGCGGCTTTATCTCTAGCCCCGCTGGTGGTGGTGGAACTAGAAAAATGGTATGCGCGGTATCGTAAAAAACGTCAGCAGAGAGAATGAGGGGATCAAATAGAAAGAAAAGCCGGGAATCACCCAACAGGTTTTCCCGGCTTTTCGTATGCTATTATGCTGTATCTTATCTGATGGTTAAAAAACTTAGAAAAGGAGAGAATTTGGCCATTGCATCCTTACCCAAGTTGTGCTATAATAATAAAGCTCATTTGTGAATGAGGGCCATTAGCTCAGTTGGTTAGAGCTACCGGCTCATAACCGGTTGGTCCGGGGTTCGAGTCCCTGATGGCCCACCACGCCTGTGATATTTTTAGATATCACAGGCTTTTCTATTTTTTGCTAAAGATTCTAAAAGAAACAGCGCCGCCGGCAAGGAAAAACTGCCGGTGGCGCTATGTTTTTTCTATTTCTTTTTAGGATGACTGCTGGTCTTGGATTACTTTTTCAACGTGCTCAGGAGTATACTTATTGACAGCGGCGTCATTCATCTGTACACCTTCAAAGGCTTCCGCTTTTGCTGCCATATCGGAATCATATTCCTCGCCTTTCATATAGGCCAGATACTGCGCCCGGGTATCTGCATCCTGTAAGTCGGAAACAGAATCATTGATATCATATTTATAAATCAAATAATAGGTAGTGCCGGACTTGACAGCCTGCGCTTTTCCTGCTTCCAGACCTTCAATAGCGGAAATCAAGTCTTCGCTCAGGGAGGAATCATCCAAGATGATGGTGCTTTCCTTGTAAGGAGACTTCTCCAGGTCCTCATCTTCCTGATACATCTGGGCTACTTCCTCCGGGGTTTTGCCTTCATTGATAGCGTTGGCGTACTCCTCAAATTTCGTGCCGATCTCCGCAATTTCCTCATCGGACAGGTTAACGGACTGTTTATCCTCATCGGTGGTAGTTAGCGATTTGGTGAAATAGCCATAATGGGTGTAATTTTCGGTATAGTAGTTTGCCAGTTCCTCATCGCTGACCGCCTTTTCCCCGCCTTCCCCATAAAGGGCTTCAAAGATCTTCTGGTACATGGCCTGCTGCTGTACAAAAGCGATATTCAGGCTTTCCTTGGCGATTCCCAGGCTTTCCAACAAGGTGCTGGCCTGGGCCCAGTTGGAGTTTAAAGTGGCCTGCTGCTGGGCCAGTTCCTCATCAGTAAAACTAAGGCCCATATCCTTGAATTTCTGCTGTGTAAACAAAATGCCTTTTACACTTTCAGCGGCCTGTTCCTTGATCCAGTCGCTGGAAGGCTGGTCCTCGATCTGCTGCTCCAGAACCGGCGTGGAAGAGTCGGACGACTGATAGTAGGCCTGGTAGTACGCGTTATACACATTGTAGATATAAACGCCTACCGGAAGGGTGGTATCCCCATATTTTGCCGCCCAGGTGGTATCTCCGCTGCAGGCGGTGGTAGACAAAAGCATAACCAGAGCCAACAGCAGTGCTGCTGCTGATTTCAATTTTCTCATGTTATTGATAATCCTCCCTTGTGTATTCTCTTCTGCTATTCATCCTATAACATGAAAGGCCGCTTCCCTGTTTCTGAGGGATACGGCCGGCATATCATAACAAACAAAAGGACATGGAAGGATTCCATGCCTTTCTGTCTATAACAAAAAGAGAACCGACATAAACATATCAGATTATACACGTTTTCCTTTGATTTGTCTATAAATTCGTGAAAATGTTTACATTTTTACCCGAATATCGGCAAGTAAAGACGAAAAAATTCCGTTATCCTTCCTGTGAGGAGGAAGTCCCCTGGGCGTTTTTTAGCACTTCCCGCAGGAGGTCCAGTGGAGGGGTATTGCCGTCTATTTTTACCGAGATATACGGTTTGGCCCCGGCGTTTACCATGACGCGCCCTTTCATGGAGGAGGTGAGGGAGGCGATCTGCTGCATATTGATCTTCTTCTGGAACAGCAGCAGGGCGTTGTTTTGCTGCTTGATTTCATAGATCCCCAAAGAGGCCGCCGTATTCCGAATAAGAGCAACGTCGATCAGTCCCTTGACGGAAGCGGGAGGATCCCCGAAACGGTCGATCAGTTCGTCAACTACATCAGAAGCGTCTTCCTCTGTACGGATATCGGAAATCCGGCGGTAGATATCCAACCGCTGGCTGAGGCTTTCGATATAATTTTCAGGGATATGCGCCTGTACCTGGACATCTACCAGGCATTCCAGCTCGTACGTGGCCGCTTTTTCCCCTTTTTCCTCGCTCACGGCCTCACCCAGCAGGCGCAGGTACATGTCATACCCTACAGATTCCATATGCCCGTGCTGTTCCCCGCCAAGCAGGTTCCCGGCGCCCCGAAGCTCCAGGTCCCGCATGGCGATTTTAAACCCGGAACCAAATTCAGTGAATTCCCGGATAGCGGACAGACGTTTTTGAGCGATCTCCGTCAGCACCTTATCCCGGGTAAAGGTGAGATAGGCGTAAGCGCGGCGGGAGGAACGCCCCACCCGCCCGCGGATCTGGTGGAGCTGGGAGAGCCCTATGTGGTCGGCGTTTTCAATGATGATGGTGTTCACGTTGGGGATGTCCACGCCGGTTTCGATGATGGTTGTGCACACCAGCACATTGATCTCCTGTTCCATCATCTTCCGCCAGATCTCGGAAAGCTCCCCTTCCGCCATTTTACCATGGCCGAACCCTACATTGGCTTCCGGGATATGAGCCTGGATGGAGGCGGCGACCCGCTCGATGGATTCCACCTTATTGTGCAGCCAGTACACCTGCCCGCCCCGGCGCAGCTCCCGGCGGATCGCGTCATAGAGCACCACCGGGTCATGTTCCAAAACATAGGTCTGCACCGGATGCCGGTCTTGGGGGGCTTCCTCCAGCACCGACATGTCCCGGATGCCCGACATAGCCATATTCAGCGTCCGGGGGATCGGGGTGGCGCTGAGGGTGAGCACATCCACGTTTTTGGTCATTTCCTTAAAATGCTCTTTCTGGGCCACGCCGAAACGCTGTTCCTCGTCAATGATGCAAAGCCCCAGGTCGTGGAAGGAAACATCCTTTTGTACCAAGCGGTGGGTTCCGATAATCATATCGATCTCCCCGCGCTTTAGGCGCCTGAGAATTTCCGTCTGCTGTTTGGGGGTACGGAACCGGGAGAGGATTTCCACACGGATGGGGAAGCCCTCAAACCGGTGGCACACAGTCTGGAAATGCTGCCAGGCCAGAATGGTAGTGGGAACCAGCAACGCGCACTGTTTGCCGTCGGTGACACATTTGAAGGCGGCGCGCAAGGCCACTTCCGTCTTTCCAAAGCCTACGTCGCCGCACAACAAACGGTCCATGGGCTGCTCCCGTTCCATGTCATCCTTGATTTCCCGGATACAGCGCATCTGGTCGTCGGTTTCCTCGTACTCAAAATGGGCTTCAAAATCCCGCTGCCACTCGTTATCTGGCGGGAAAGCGTGACCGACGGCTTTCATACGTTGCGCATACAGGCGGATTAGTTCCTTAGCGATATCCTTGACCGCTTTGCGGACACGGGTCTTGGCTTTTTGCCAGTCTGTACCGCCGAGCCGGTTGAGCCGCACCGAGGAATCCTCCCTGGGGCCAATATATTTGGATACCATGTCCAGCTGGGTGACCGGGACATACAAGGTATCCCCCTTGGCGTATCGTACCTTGATATAATCCTTGACCACTCCCTGCATGGTAAGCTTATGGATCCCTTCAAAAACGCCGATCCCGTGGGCGGAATGTACCACATAATCCCCGGGCGCCAGTTCGGCAAGGCTGTAGATTTCCTGTCCATTCTTGGGACGGCGGCGTTTTTTCGTGGGCAGGGAAGAGATGTGGCCATGGGTAATCAAGGCGAATTTGGCGCTGGGGTATTCCATCCCCGCGCTGAGGGCGCCGGGAGTGACCAGCACAACCCCGTCCTTGATCTCTTCGGGATCCTCCACATATTCCGCCGGGATGCCTTTTTTTCTCAGTTCATCCACCACGGACTGGGCGGAACGCTGGGTCCCTCCCAGTACCACGCAGGCGGATTTTTCATCCAACAGGGCTTCTAGGTCCTCCTCCAGCAGTTGGAAAGACCCACCCCAAACGGAAAGCTGCCGTGCGGTAAAGTTTATCAGGGAAGAAAGCGGGGTATCATAACTGCCGCGGACAAAGGTGTCCAGATAAATGCAAGGGCGCCCTTGGGTTTGTTTTTGCCAATAGGCGGCGTCCCCGGAATAAGTATCCAATCCCCTGCATAGAATCCCGTCGGAGAAAAATTCTTTGACGTATTCCCCCCACTGCCACTCTACGGAACGCAGGCGTTCTTTAATTTTTATAGGCTCCGATTGAAAAATCAGATCTTCTGTACCGCAATAATCCAGCAGCGTAGCGGGTTGCGGATAGATCAGGGGAAGGAATTTATCCAGTGATCCGGGCCGGCGGCCGGTGCGCAGTTTTTCCGATTCCTTTTCCAGGACTTCCCTGGCTTTCTGGGCGGATTTTCCCCGCAGAGAAGCGGAAAGCCCGTCAATTTTTTGCGCTAGGGCTTCCGGGGAACTCAAAAGGATTTCTGTGGAAGGGGCTAGAGTGATTTCTTCCACAGGATCGGTCCGGCGCTGGGACTCTACATCGAAATAGGACATGGTGTCAATTTCCTCGCCCCAATATTCCACACGGATAGGAGCGGGCGCATCAGGGGTGAAAAAATCCACAATACCGCCCCGGACGGCGAACTGTCCGGGACCCTCCACCTGCTCGTAGCGTTCGTATCCGGAAGCCAAAAGGGCTTCCTTGACCTGGGCCATAGGGGCTTCCTGCCCTTGACGGAGGATAATGGTTTTGCGGCGCAGTTCTTCTGGAGGAATGGTATACTGCAATGCGGCGTCTATACAGGAAATGACCACCTGGTAATCCCCGTGAAGAATACGGGCCAGCACGTGGAGGCGTTGATGTTCATATTCTCGGGACTGGCCTTCGGTATCCCGAAAGTTGAAATCGCGGGCGGGATAAATCATAGCGTCCATGCCCATAGCTAGCAGGTCGTTGCAGAGCCGCTGGGCCTCAGCCTCGTCAGAGGCGACGACAAAAGCCTTGCGCCCTTTTTGGGAGCACAGGGAAGCAATCAAATGAGCTTTGTGGATACCGGAAAGCCCTGTGACAGCTGCCGGGGTCTGTTTTTTATCAATGGCAGCGCAGAGGCTCCGGTATTCCGGCAATCGGTTGAGAACGTGTTTCAGGAATTTCATAGCAGCTCCTAAGGAAAGCCCCAAACAGGGCCGGTCATAGTAATTGGTGAAAAAATAAAGATCAGACTTATTTGTAAAAAAGCCTGGATAAGGGAAAAACGGACGAGTCCATCTACTGCAGGGGCACGTCGCACTTCGGGTCTATCCTGAAAAGGACTAGGCCGCCCACAATGAAACATAAAAGTTTCGTCCACCTTTTTAAAGGTGGCGGGGTGGAGGGGCGGAGCCCTCCCTCGCCCATCGCAATGGGCGACACTCTCAGATATTCCCAAAGCTCAGGAGGGGAGGTCGAACAATCCTCCAGATTATTCGGCCGTGGGGAACCCTAGCGAGGGATTCCCCATCGTCCACTCAGTCTGCGTAATTGGCCAAAGGGACTTTTTGACGATCCGACCAAAGAAAAACAGGCTTTCACCGCGCCACCTGGTTGGAGTACTTTTCCACAGCTTGACAAGAACTTGTATAAAAGTCTTTATACTCTTTCAGGAATTATACCGGTTCATAGCCTCGTCAGTCTTTCCTTCCACCATGAGCGTTGCGGCGGCTACCGCCTTTTCGATGGCGGAACAAAGGTCTTTTTTCTCCGGTTCCGTAAATTGGGATAACACCCAATCCGCTAAGTTGTAATCTGGACGGGGTTTGGCACCTACGCCCATTTTAATGCGGGGAAAAGTATCTTTGCCGGAGAGGTAAATAATATTTTTGATGCCGTTATGTCCCCCGTCGCTGCCCTTTTTCCGGATACGGAGACGCCCCGGGGGAAGGGAGATATCATCAAATATTATAATCGTCCGTTCCGGGGGAATTTTGTAGAAAGCCATAGCCTCCTGGACCGATTGGCCGCTGAGATTCATAAACGTCTGGGGCTTCATCAGTAAGACCCGCTTTCCCCCCAGTTCGGCGTCACCAACCAGGGCTTTAAACTTGATACGGTTGATTTGGGCATGGCATTGGTTAGCCAGGTAATCCATGGTCATAAACCCAGCATTATGCCGGGTATTTTCATATTGCCGGCCGGGATTGCCCAACCCCACAATCAGATATTCAACGGGGCCAGTGGGTATAGGGGGGGATTTATGAAAAAGATGAAACATAGGAATCAAACCTTCCTTTTAAAAATCTGATTAGAGAGAACTGTTGGAAAAGTGACCATTGATATTGTCTTAAACTGGCACGAACATTCCCAGTCGAGTTTTTTGCGCAAAAAGTGGAAAAAAGGGCATACGCAGACGGCGGGATAGAATTTCTATCCCGCCCGCCTTTGTCAAAAATATCGAATTGTAATATGTCCACTTAAAAATTACAGGAACATGGGAGAAACCGGCTTATCCTCATAAATGCGCTCGATCGCTTCCGCGAATACCGGAGCGACAGGGAGAATGGTGAATTTATCCAGCATCTTCTGTTCCGGTACCTGAACGGTATCCAGTAAAATGAGTTCCTTGATGGGGCTGTTGCCAATGCGCTCGATGGCCGGGCCGGACAGCACGGCATGGGTAGCGCAGGCATACACTTCGGTGGCGCCGCCCTTTTCAATAATAGCGGAAGCGGCGTTGCAGAGCGTACCAGCGGTATCGATCATATCATCCACTAAGATGACCTTTTTGCCGCGTACATCACCGATGATGTTCATCACTTCGGACACATTGGCTCTCTGACGGCGTTTGTCGATGATAGCCAGGGGACAACCGATGCGGGCGGCGAAATTTCTGGCCCGGGTAACAGAACCCAGGTCAGGGGATACAACCACATAATCATCTGCATTGTCTCCAATCTTATCCCGCAGGAAAGAGGCTAACAGAGGGGCGCCTACCAGATGATCCACCGGGATGTTAAAAAAGCCCTGGATCTGAGGAGCGTGCAGGTCCATGGTGAGCACACGGTCGGCGCCGGCGGTGGTGATTAGATCAGCCACTAATTTGGCGGAAATCGGGTCACGAGCCTTGGCTTTACGATCCTGACGGGCATAACCAAAATAAGGCATAACTGCGGTGATACGGGCCGCAGAAGCACGTTTCATGGCATCGATCATAATGAGCAGCTCCATGATGTGGTTATTTACCGGCTCGCAAGTGGACTGAACAATAAAGCAGTCGGAACCACGTACGGATTCGTGAAGGGAGACGGCAATTTCACCGTCGCTGAATGTTGATACGTCGGACTTGCCCAGAGGCAGTTGCAGACAATCCGCAATCTGCTTTGCCACCGGACGGTTGGAATTGGCTGTGAAGATTTTGATATCCTTGCCGTGAAAATTCATGTCTTTTATTCCCCCTGCATAATTTGGCCGGGATGGCGACCTATTCTTCAAAAATACCCTTCTGCACAAAAGATTTTTTCTGAGGAACGGGTCCCTCCCGGGTTATTCCTTAAAAACCGCTAAATACGGTATTTTACAGCGTGGTTTCCTCATGGGACCTAATCACTTCATAAGGTCCATGTACTTCATTGTCGCCGATCACACAGCCCGTGGCCTGCACGGTGTTGAGCACGGCTCCCTCCCCTACAGAACAATCGGTAAGAAGGGTATTTGGCCCTAACATACAGCCGCTGCGAACAGTAGTCTGACCGCGCAAGATCGTGCCAGGTAAGATGGTAATATTATTTTCCAGATGAACATCCGGTCCAATGATTACCCCATCGGCACAGGGAATGTCCACTCCTTCCGCCATAAAATGACGAAGAATTTTTTCCCGGGCCAGAGTGTTGAGCTGATGCAGCTGTAAACAGTCATTCGCACCCAGAACCGTATCAGGAGAAGCGGCAACAAAAGCGTTGACCCGTAATCCCCGTCCGATAATCAGCTTGATTGCGTCGGGCAGATAATATTCCCCCTGGGCGTTTTTGTTGGAAATGTCGTAAAGGACTGACAATAGAGAGTCCACGTCAAACCAGTAAGCGCCGGAATTTACTTCTTTGATGGCCTGTACCCGGTGGTTAGCGTCCTTCTGTTCTATGATAGCCTTAAGCATACCGCTTTCTGAATCGCGGACAATCCTGCCATATCCAAAGGGATTGTCAAGCTCTGCCGAAATTACTGTGACAGCGTTACCCTCAGAGATATGTAATTCATGGGCGGCCGCAATCGTGGAAGCGTCTATAAAAGGCGCATCCCCATTTAATATCAGGACATCCCCGCCCTGATATTTGCGCAGGAACTGATCAGCCATCTGTACCGCGTGCCCGGTTCCCTTGCGTTCCGACTGGAACACACTATGAAACTTACCCTGGAGACTTTGCAGATACTGCTCCACATCTTCCCGCATATAACCGGTGACCACACAGATGTCGTCAATGCTCGCCTGTACGGCAGCGTCGATCACCCATTTCAGCATAGGCTTAAATAACACGGGGGACATCACTTTGGGGCGGTTGGATTTCATCCGTTTTCCCTCGCCAGCGGCGAGAATGACGGAACAGGTTTTTGCCATACCGTTTTTTCCTCCTAGTCCTTCCAATGCGGCGTATAAAAAACGCCTGATCCCGAAACGTTCTATCAAAAAAACGTGTTTTTGCTCTTAGCGATGAAAACGCTAGGAACAGATAAGCGCAATTATATACTTTATTATTATCTCACAAGTGCATGATTTTTCAAGCCGAAAATATGGTTTTGTAAATGTTCATTGTTTTTGCTGTAAAAATAATAGAAAAATAGTTTGAATTTGATAGGAAAAAGGTATAGATAAATAGAAAAATCTTTGTTATAATACAAGTTGAGCTTTCCTTATATTGTAATATTGTAGATTTCTGGTATATTTGGTAAAGCTCGTTATGATGAAGGGTCGTGCAGGCTATGCACACCTAATATAAGTTGGAGGTAGATACCAATGGGCCACAAATATGTATACCTGTTCTCTGAAGGCAACGGCTCTATGAGAGAACTGCTGGGCGGAAAAGGTGCCAATCTGGCGGAGATGACCGTGCTGGGCATGCCGGTACCGCAGGGCTTCACCATCACTACAGAGGCCTGCACACGCTATTATGAAGACGGCAGGAAGATTAACGATGAGATCCAAGAGCAGATTATGGAATACATCGTTAAGATGGAAGGAATCACTGGTAAAAAGTTTGGAGATAAAGAGAATCCTTTGCTGGTTTCCGTTCGTTCCGGCGCGCGTGCATCCATGCCCGGTATGATGGATACTATTTTGAACCTGGGTCTCAATGAGGACGTTGTGGAAACTATCGCTAAGAAGTCCGGCAACCCCCGTTGGGCTTGGGACTGCTACAGAAGATTTATCCAGATGTATTCCGACGTTGTTATGGAAGTGGGTAAGAAATACTTCGAGCAGCTGATTGATGAAATGAAAGAGGCCAGAGGCGTTACACAGGACGTTGAGCTGACCGCCGACGACCTGAAAGAGCTCGCCGGCCAGTTTAAGGCAGAATATAAAGCCAAAATCGGAAAGGATTTCCCCTCTGATCCCAAAGAGCAGCTCATGGGCGCTGTAGAAGCTGTTTTCCGTTCCTGGGACAACCCCCGCGCCAACGTTTATCGTCGTGACAACGATATCCCTTATTCCTGGGGTACTGCTGTTAACGTACAGATGATGGCATTCGGTAATATGGGCGATAACTGCGGTACTGGCGTTGCCTTTACCCGTGATCCTGCAACAGGCGAAAAGGGCCTTATGGGTGAGTTCCTTGTGAATGCACAGGGTGAAGACGTTGTTGCCGGCGTACGTACTCCCATGCCGATTGCTGAGATGGCGGAGAAATTCCCCGAGGCATTTGCGGAGTTCCAGAAGGTCTGCGCAAAGCTGGAGGATCATTACCGTGATATGCAGGATATGGAGTTCACCGTAGAAGAAGGCAAACTTTATATGCTGCAGACCAGAAATGGTAAGAGAACTGCTAAGGCGGCTCTCAAGATTGCCTGTGATCTCGTAGAAGAGAAGATGATCGACAAGAAACAGGCTGTTGCCATGATCGATCCGAGAAACCTGGATACCCTGCTGCATCCTCAGTTTGATGCAAAGGCTCTGAAAGCGGCTACACCGGCTGGCAAGGGTCTGGGCGCATCCCCCGGCGCTGCGTGCGGTAAAGTTGTATTCACCGCAGACGACGCTGTAGCTTGGAATAAGCGCGGTGAGAAGGTCGTTCTCGTACGTCTGGAGACTTCTCCTGAAGATATCACCGGTATGAAGGCCTCTCAGGGAATCCTGACCGTCCGCGGCGGTATGACTTCTCACGCTGCTGTTGTTGCCCGCGGTATGGGTACCTGCTGTGTTTCCGGTTGCGGTGACATCAACATGGACGAGGAGAACAAGCAGTTCACCCTGGCTGGTAAGACCTACCACGAGGGAGACTATATTTCCATCGATGGTTCTACCGGTAATATCTATGATGGTATTATCCCCACTGTTGACGCTGCTATTGCGGGCGAGTTCGGCACCATCATGTCTTGGGCGGACGAGTTCAGAACCCTGAAAGTGCGCACCAACGCGGATACTCCGGCTGACGCGAAAAAAGCTCGCGAGCTGGGCGCCGAGGGTATCGGCCTCTGCCGTACCGAGCATATGTTCTTTGAAGATGACAGAATCGCTGCTTTCCGTGAGATGATCTGCGCAGACACTGTGGAAGAGAGAGAAAAGGCTCTGGCGAAGATTCTGCCTTATCAGCAGAGCGACTTTGAGAAACTGTATGAAGCTCTGGAAGGCAATCCTGTAACCATTCGTTTCCTGGATCCTCCGCTGCATGAGTTCCTGCCCACCGAAGAAGAGGACATCAAGGCTCTCGCCGATGCCCAGGGCAAGACTGTCAGCGATATCAAGGCGATTATCGCTTCTCTGCATGAGTTCAACCCGATGATGGGCCATCGTGGATGCCGTCTGACCGTTACTTATCCGGAAATTGCAAAAATGCAGACCACCGCGGTTATCCGTGCGGCGATCAATGTCAAGAAAGCACATCCGGATTGGACCATTGTGCCTGAGATCATGATTCCGCTGGTTGGCGAAGTCAAAGAGCTCAAATTCGTAAAGGATGTCGTGGTAGCGACCGCTGATGCTGAAATTGCTGCCGCAAACGCGGACATCAAGTACGAAGTAGGTACCATGATTGAAATTCCGAGAGCTGCCTTGACCGCTGATGAGATTGCGAAGGAAGCTGAGTTCTTCTGCTTTGGTACCAACGATCTCACCCAGCTGACCTTTGGTTTCAGCCGTGATGACGCTGGTAAATTCTTGGATGCCTACTATGACACCAAGATTTATGAGAATGATCCTTTTGCTAAGCTGGATCAAAAGGGCGTTGGCGCCCTGATGAAGATGGCAGTAAAGATGGGCAAGGAAGTTCGTCCCACCATGCATTGCGGTATCTGCGGCGAGCACGGCGGCGATCCGTCCTCTGTAGAGTTCTGCCATAATATTGGTTTGGATTATGTATCCTGCTCTCCGTTCCGCGTGCCGATTGCACGTCTGGCTGCTGCGCAGGCTGCTATTAAAGAACAGAAAAACTAATTTTTCTTTCTAACTTTAGGAAGAGGATAGCCTGTAAGGAAACAGGTTGAAAAGGGGAAGGCCCCGCCAACTTCGGCGGGGCCTTCCCCTTTTTTGTGCTTTATTACAATACGGTAAAACCACAATTTGTCAAAAGATTCTATTTCTTACTTTAAATACTTATAAGGAAATCAACGGGAACCACAAGAATTTTTTCTATGGATAAAAACTAATCACTGTGATGAAACAACATAATTTATATTCGGGAGAAAGTTAGACGTTTGCGAGAATGATGTAGGACGTCATCCTATTCATGGCCTCTTGGCATAAAAATATGGAAATCATTAGAGAATCTAGGGAAGACAGATAACTTTGCGTTTTGAAGACTTTATGAATAGAGTAATTTCAACTTACCTGTATATTTCCTGAAAAAATGTGAAAATTATTGGTAACTATTTTTTGCAAAAAAGGAGGACTGGGGATGTTTGATTACTGGAAACGGCTTTGGAAAGCATGGGCTCCCTCCGAGGAAGCGCCCCCCGCTGGACAGGGCAGTACCCTGATTACCAAATCCTTATTAGATAATATGGTCTATTTCCGGAAAGAGTTTGACGGAAGCGCGGATTTAACAATCCGGGAACTGGAAATAGCGGGGACAAAAGCAGCTGTTATTACCATAGAAGGAATGATTAATAAACAGGTTTTTTCTACCAGCGTTTTTAATCCCCTCCTTCAAGCGGAATTTTGGGAAACTGATCCCCAAGAAAAATTTGAATATATGCGGGATCAGGTATTGTCTGCTACAGAACAAGTACAAGTCCCTACCTTTGAAGAAGCGTTTAAACTGGCGATGTCCGGCTTTGCCCTGGTAGCCTTGGATGGGGTAGACGCGATGCTGGCTATTGGCGTTCAGGGGTTTAGCTTCCGCGGTGTATCTGAACCAACCAATGAAATGATGCAGCGGGGCTCCCGGGAAGGATTGGTAGAGCCCCTGCGCATCAATATGACACTCATTCGCAGGAGGATGAAAAATCCAAAACTAAAATTTGAAATGATGTCTGTAGGGACGATTAGCCAGACAGACGTATGCCTGTGTTACTTGCGGGACGCTGTGTCCCCAGAGATCCTCAAGGAGATCCGAGAACGGATCCACCGCGTCAATTTGGAAACGCTGATTTCTTCAGAATATTTGTCCCCTTATTTGGAGGAAAAAGGGGATTTTTCTATGTTTAGCAGCATCGGGTCTTCTGAGCGGCCAGATACAATCTGCGGGAAGATTACGGAAGGCCATGTGGCCATTTTGGTGGACGGATCGCCCAGCGCTTTGATTGTACCATACCTATTTGTAGAATATTTTCAAACACTGGACGATTATACGTCGCGCCCTTATTACGCGACCTTTACCCGCTGGCTAAAGTATTTCGCCTTTTTTATCGCTACATTGCTGCCGGGACTGTATGTGGCAGTCGGAACATTTAATCCTGAACTGTTCCCAGGGGAACTTCTCAATAAAATTGCCTCCGCGATCGCCGCTACCCCGTTTTCTTTGATGATGGAAGCCCTGGTGATCCATTTTATTTATGAGATTATGAGGGAAGCGGGGCTGCGTCTTCCCAAACCCCTGGGACATGCGGTTAGTATTGTGGGAGCTTTGGTTATAGGGGATACAGCGATCAGTGCTGGATTGATTGGCGCGACCACTTTGATGGTAGTGGCCTTGACCGCTATTTGTTCCTATGTGATTCCCAATTTATATGAACCTATTGCGATCCTCCGTCTGCTGTTTATTGTGGTAGGGGGGATTATGGGCGTATGGGGGATCATGCTTTTGTTTTCTGTTGTCCTTATCAATATTTGTGGAAAGAGCAGTTTTGGAGTTCCCTTTGCGGCACCCATTTCTCCATTCAGCCTATTTGGGATGCGGGATGTCGCGATGCGGGCAGGATGGAAAACATTGTCTAAGAAAATCAACAAAGTGCAGAACATGCCAGGTTCGCAAATCCATTATGGGAAGAGGAGCGATCAATGAGAAGAGATGCTGTGATTACGGTACCGCAATTATTTGGTATGCTGTTTATCAGCAGAATGGTGGTCAATATCACCTACAACCCTTATATGTCTTCCAATGGGGATTTAACAGATCACTTACTTTCTGCGGTTATTTCTTATTTTTTGACGTTTCTATTACTCATTCCAGTTTATTTGCTTTATCGGAAAAGAAAAGATATGACACTGGCGGATTATTCCTATTTTTTATTTGGAAACTATGCGGTTGGGATTATATTGCTTTATGTGGCCTATTATTTATTAGTTTCTTGTTCTACGTTGTCTCTGTTTAACACGTTTGTATCCAATGTTATGGATCCTAAGATTCCCATTTGGGGGTTATCCATTGCTGTTATGGTTACCGCCTGTTATGGGGCATGGAAAGGAATAGAAGCCTTAGCCAGGGCTTCTGGCATTATTCTTATCCTTATCTGCATTTCTCTGCTCTTTTTAATATGCGCCTTGATTCCCGAGGTAGAAACAACCAACTTTACACCTCTTTTATATGATGGTCCTCAAAATATGTTAACCGGCGTGTGTTTTATGATTTCCAGGACTTCCTGTATTTCCGTGATAGCCATGTTGTTGCCCTTTGTGAAGGGAAGTGTTAAAAAAGGGATACTGGCGTGGAATACATCTACCTATCTGATGATCTTCCTGATACTTTTCACGATTATCGGTAGCCTGGGACAATTTCTCAAGACACAGGTATTTCCTATTTATGCGGCTGCCAGTATTGCGGAAATTGGTATGTTTAAAAGGTTAGATGCTCTATTCCTAGGAATATGGACTACCGGGTTGTTTGCTAAAATGGCGCTATTTTTGTATCTCGTTTCCCTTTGCATCCACCGGATATGGGGAGCGGTGGCGGCAAGATGGTCTATTCTTATCAGTGGCGCCATTGTTGTGATAGGAAGTGTGATGCTTACAGAATCCAGAGGAGTGGCCCAGATTGTATATGATTGGAGAGTTTTGCTTCCCATCACTTTGTTGGTGATTTTGGTTATTCCCGTTGTTTTATTGGTAACGGATCATATCAAAAACCGAAAGAAAAGGGGGGAGAGCCTTGCGTAAACTGATTGCGATACTTTTATGTATGAGTACGGTGCTTTTTATGGGGTGCTCCCACATTACGCAATTGCATGAACGGCTGGTAGTACAGGGAATTGGCGTTGATTTGGTGGATGGCCAATATATCGTGACCATGCAGGTTTTTGATGCGCTCAACAGTGGAAGCAGCGGAGGGGAAGAGGCCCTGGTGGTAAGCGCCCAAGGAAAATCTGTAATGGACGCCTTCACAAACGTCACGTTACAAACGGGAAAAGAACCGCTATATTCTCAAAATATGGCTGTTGTGATTGGGGAGGAAACAGCGAAACAGGGAATCAATCAGGTGATAGATTTTTTCATCCGTTACTATGAAGCGCGGCCGGAAGTGGATATTTTTGTTGTAAAGGATACAGCCCTAAAACTTTTACGCAGCAAGGGGGAAAACGGGAAGCTGATTAAGGCCGAGGACCTTTCTGCCCTTGCAGAAAGCGGGGAGTTAAACGCCAACGCTATACCGTCTACTGTGAGGCAGGTTGTGTCTATGTTACAAAGCGATACGGATGATCCCCGTATACTGGCTCTGAAATTGACCGAACGGGGAGAAGGATTTTTAGTTTCAGCGGATGGAACGGCGCTTTTCCAAGATGATAAATTGGTGGGTTATTTAGATCTGGATGAAACCCAGGGAGCCATGATGCTACAGGGAAAGACCACCAATGGCACACAAGCGATGTCCTTACCGGATATTGGGAATGTGACGTATTCTTTTCAGGGGATTGATAGCGAGGTTGAGATTAAAATTGAGGATCAAAAACCGCATATTACATTCAAGA
Source organism: uncultured Clostridium sp. (assembly GCA_934717555.1). Lineage (GTDB taxonomy): Bacteria > Bacillota > Clostridia > Oscillospirales > Acutalibacteraceae > CAJFUH01. Next base: position 7,916 of record CAKUYY010000013.1, on the reverse strand, counting down.
TATCTGCGCAGGCGAACCTATTTGAGATTGATCATGCTGTTCAAGACAAGCTTCCCTCCGATGCATTTGAGATACTAAAGGCAGCTTTGGAGCAAAGGATCAAGCAGTTATGTGAACAGGCGATCGATACCGCTATTTTTGAACATCACAGCGACATCTTCCGTCTGGGAAGCTACCTTTGGCAACAACATCCGGAGTATTATAGAGAGGTTTCAGGACAATGGCGAGAAGCTATGGCAGATAGTACATTTCATATAGAAGTAAAAGCGAATATTAAGCGGATAGGACAAGAAGTAAACCCATTATAGAGTTACTTCAAAAAGCATATAAACTTTGCCTTGATAGAATTGTACAGCTCCGTAAAAAAGCCATATCTTTATTTTGATAAAACAGAGAAAAAGGAGATGGGCGCAAAGGAATTTTTATTTCCTTTGCGCCCACTGTGTTCCTTCACGGAAAGATATTCGGGCTGTAACCTGAAAATAGGAGAGAAAATTTATATAGGGTGATTATTTCAAATAAAATTTTGATGCTTTTGAAAAGATACACGGCCAATAGGGATCATCACTTTATGGACTTTTTTGCCTTTACTTAGTCAATATAAAAAAGGCAATCCCGAATAATTCAGGACTGCCTTTTCCTTATTCTCACTCTTAAATGGAAATCTTCAATGCGATATCATAAAGTTTCTTATTGAAGCTCTTTTTCATATTTAAGGCTTCTGTGATATCATAATCCACGATCTGGCCATTCTTCATAGCCACAACGCGGTTTCCTTGGTTCTGCATGAGCAGTTCTACTGCATGGAATCCCATTTCGCTGGCTACGACACGGTCACGCAAAGTGGGGGAACCGCCGCGCTGTACGTGTCCCAGGACAGTGGCTCTGGATTCAATGCCAGTTCTTTCCTGAATCTGACGTGCCAGATCGTCAACCCCGCCAATTCCTTCGGCCACAATGATAATGAAATGCTTTTTTCCTGTCAGCTGGGTAAACTGCATCCTTTTAATAACGTCCTTATCCAGATCAAAGGGAACTTCCGGCACCAGAATGGCGGTAGCGCCTACCGCAATACCAGTTTGTAGGGCAAGATCGCCGCACCGTCTGCCCATAACCTCTACCACACTGCAACGGTCATGGGATTGCGCGGTATCGCGCAGCTTATCTACCATGTCCATAGCGGTATTCATAGCGGTATCAAAACCAATGGTATATTCGCTGCACTGAATATCATTATCAATGGTACCAGGCAAGCCTACACAGGGGATACCTGCCCCGGTCAGGTCTCTGGCCCCACGGAAGGAACCATCACCGCCGATCACCACAACACCGTCAATACCTAAGCTACGGCAGGTATCCGCGGCTTTCTGAACACCAGCAGGGGTGTTGAACTCAGGGCTGCGCGCTGTAAACAGCGTAGTACCGCCTCTATGAATGATATCTGATACACTGCGAAGATTCATTTCAAACACATCGCCACTGATGAGTCCGTTATATCCGCGGCGTACACCGATCACACGCATACCATTGGAAATTCCCGCCCTGGCTACCGCACGGATTGCGGCATTCATTCCAGGAGCATCTCCGCCACTGGTAAGAATAGCTATTGATTTAGTGCCCATGATGCAAGCCTCCTAATTACTACTGCTTCATTTACTACAAAATAAAGATAGAACTTTTCTTTCCCTTTATTATAATAAAAATCCATGGAAGAATCAACCCATTCATATGGACGATTTTCTCATTTACATGGATTTCTATGTCAATTTAGAAAAAAATATGATTTTGTCAAATTTTATCAAAGAAAAAGGAAAAAATGTTTATTTACGGATTACTACATTTTCTTCTCCCAATTGGTTTTGCAGCTCTCGGAACAGTACGTCATTAAAATCTACCCAGAGCTTGGCGGGAGCCATCAAAAGCTTACGGGTATCCTTACGGAAAAAGTATACTGGAGTAGTTCCCTCAAAAATACTGAGTAACAAAGTTGCGCGTTCATATTCTTTACATTCCATCGACGGGATCTGAATAAAAAGGCCGCTTCTCTGGTTTTTCTTTTTCTCAGGAGGAGCGGTTGTTCCCTCAGAAAGTTGATTGGGCAAAGATACCTGCTCACAAATAATTTTAGCGTCTTCCTCTTCTCTGGCGCTGACGCGCCCGGACAATAGGACTACCTGATTTTCTTTTAACAGATGGGCGTACTGGGTAAGGGTCTGGGGGAACACGAGGACTTCAATAGACCCATACATATCTTCCACTTGAAGAAAAGCCATTGTAGAATTGTTTTTGGTGGCTTTCAGGCGCACAGCGGATACAATACACAAAAGGGAAACCCAGCTTCCGTCCCGATAACGATCCTGTTCTTCATGCTCATCCAGGATATCCCCGATGCGGGCGCAGTTGAGCTGGTCGGCCAAACCGGCGTAAGCCGCCATAGGGTGCCCGGTCAAATACATGCCCGTGACCTCTTTTTCCATCGTCATCAGGTCATTGGGCGGGAATTCTGCCAAACTGGGTAACGCAGGTCCCTCGTCTTGAATAGTAGAACCTGGCGTATCAAAAAATCCCAGTTGCCCTTCCACATTCTTCTTTTTTACGGAATCTAAACTTTCCAGTAAACTCTCTACCACAGAAAGCATCTGGCGGCGGTTCCCTCCTAAGCCATCCAACGCCCCGCACTTAATCAGGCTTTCCAGGGTCCTGCGGTTCATGTCCTTGCCATGCATCCGTTTACAAAAATCATAGTAGGAAACAAATTTGCCGTTACGCTCCCTTTCTTCTAACAGGCGCTTGATGAATCCCCGGCCCAAGTTGCGCACCGCCAGCAGGCCAAAACGGATAGTTTCCCCGGATACGGTAAAGCCGTTATCGCTTTCATTGACGTGGGGGGGGAGGACCTGGATATTCATTTTTCCACATTCTGCGATGTATCTTGCGACTTTGTTGCCGTTATCCAGGACGCTGGTGAGCAAAGCGGCCATAAATTCCCTGGGATATTTGCATTTCATCCACGCCGTCTGATAAGAGACATTGGCGTAAGCTGCGGCGTGGGACTTATTAAAAGCATAGGAAGCGAAGCTTTCCATCTCCGCGTAGATAGCGGAGGCGGTTTCTTCCGGGATTCCCCGGCGGATACATCCTTCTACCTCCACTTCTCCCTTGTCATTCACCAGGCCATGAATGAAGATCTGGTGTTCCCGTTCCATAATGGCCTTTTTCTTTTTAGACATGGCCCGGCGCACGATATCAGCTCGCCCCAGCGAATAGCCCGCCAGGGTTCGGAAAATCTGCATCACCTGTTCCTGATATACGATACATCCATAGGTGACGTCCAGGATAGAGGAGAGCAGAGGATGTTTATAAGTCACTTTTTCCGGATGGTGCCGGTTTTCAATATACCGGGGGATGGATTCCATGGGGCCCGGCCGGTATAGGGAGATCACGGCGATGAGATCTTCTATATTCTCCGGTTTCAGCTGCATGAGTACGTTGCGCATCCCGCCGGATTCAAACTGGAATACCCCTTCCGTATTTCCGGAGGAGAGCATATCAAATACTTCCTGGTCGTCGTCCTGGATATTTTCCAGGCGGAAGTCCGGCGTCTTTTTTCGCGCCATTTTTTCCGCGTCGCTGAGCACAGTGAGGGTACGCAGGCCCAGGAAATCCATTTTAAGAAGCCCCAGCTCTTCCAGGGTGGTCATAGTGAACTGCGTCACCACAGCCTCATCATTTTTTGCTAGCGGTACATAAGAACTGACCGGCTGTTCCGTAATCACTACCCCTGCCGCATGGGTGGACGCATGCCGCGGCATTCCCTCCAGCTTCCGGGCGGTGTCCAGCAATTCATGGATTTGCGGATCAGTGTCATATCTGGTTTTCAGTTCGGTGGAAATCTCCAGCGCGCGGTCCAGTGTCATACCCAATTCCATAGGGACAAGCTTTGCCACAGTGTCCGCGGTGGCATAGGGCACCGCCAAAGCCCTTCCCACGTCCCGGATTGCGCCGCGGGCCGCCATGGTACCGAAGGTGATGATCTGCGCCACATGGTCGTGCCCGTATTTCCTGACCACATAATCAATGACTTCCTGGCGCCGTTCATAACAGAAATCGATATCAAAGTCCGGCATGCTGACGCGTTCGGGATTGAGGAACCGTTCAAACAGCAAATTATATTGAATAGGGTCAATGCCGGTAATGCCGATACAGTAAGCCGCGAGGCTCCCGGCCCCCGACCCTCTTCCCGGGCCTACCGGAATCCCGACGGATTTGGCATATCGGATAAAATCATGGACGATTAAATAATAATCCACATATCCCATGGTACAAATGGTGGAAAGCTCGTATTCCAGACGTTCCACCAGAGAAGGGTCCGGATTTTCCCCATAGTGGCGATAGAGGCCCTGATAACATTGTTCCCGGAAATACTCTTCATGATCCTGGTTGTTTGGTACGTCAAAATGTGGAAGCTTGGTATTCCCAAACTCAAAATCCACTTGGCATTGCTGCGCTATCTTTACCGTGTTTTCTATAGCTTGCGGGACTTCCGGGAACAGGGACCTCATTTCCTCCTCGCTTTTGACATAAAACTGATCGGTGGCGAACTCCATGGCGTTGTCATCTTCCACTGTATGGTTGGTTTGGATGCACAGAAGGATCTTCTGGGTCTTGCTGTCCTCATGGCGCAGGTAATGGCAGTCGTTGGTGGCGACCAGAGGAATTCCTGTCTCCTGGGAAATCTGGATAATCATGGGGTTGATATACTTTTGTTCCCGAATGCCGTGGTCCTGAAGCTCCAGATAGAAATTCCCTTCCCCAAAGATTTCCTGATATTGCAGCGCCTTCTGTTTTGCCGCTTCATACTCCCCGGCCAACAGTCTGCGGGGGATTTCTCCCGCTAGGCAGGCGGATAAGGCGATCAGGCCTTCACTGTACTGCCGCAGCTGCTCATCGTCTACACGGGGCTTGTTGTAAAATCCCTCTGTCCAGGCCAAAGAAACCAGCTGGATCAGATTTTGATACCCTATGTTATTTTTACATAAAAGGACCAGATGGCGGCTCTCGGAATCGTATTCATGTACCTTGTCCAGATGGGTGCGGGGAGCGACGTATACCTCGCATCCAATGATGGGCTGAATCCCTTTGGCCTTGGCTTCCTTATAAAAATCAATGACACCGTACATAGCCCCGTGGTCTGTAATGGCCACAGCAGTCTGCCCCAATTCTATGGCGGTATCTACCAGTTGGGGGATACGGCATGCCCCATCCAGCAGACTGTATTCACTATGCACATGCAGATGAACAAATCCGCTCACTGTGTTATCCTCCTTTTCCTGTTTATTCACGCTACAGAATCCCGACCAAATTTGAAATTTCCGGTTATTGATCGATACCGTTATGTATATAAGCTATCGCTCGATATCTTCCGCAATTTCTAAAATACGCCTGAGGCGATGGTTTACCCCGGAGCGGCTGATGGGTTCGCTGAGAGATTCCCCCAATTCCCGCAGGGACATTTCAGGGTTGTCCAGCCTGAGCTGGGCTAACTCCCGCAGGTCTTCCGGCAGTCCCTCTAACCCCATTTTCCGCTCTATTTTTTGGATAGCGCGAATGTGCTGCGCCGCCGCCGAAGCGGTTTTCCCAATATTTGCGGTGGTAAAATTTGTGGTGCGGTTGACATAATTGCGCACTTCTTTCAACATTTTCACCTGGATCAATTCCATCGAAGCCTGCTGCGCGCCCAAATAGGTGAGAAGGTCGGCGATCTGTTCGCTTCCCTTGAGATAGACAACAAAGTCCCCTTTTCTGGAAATCATACCGGGTTCCAAGCCGAGCTTGCTTTTCTGGTTGAGGAGCAAAACCATGTCCTGAGCAAGCCGCTGTGTGGGACAAGCAAATTCCAGATGATAGTCTTTTTGGGGGTCTGTGACGGTACCGCAGGCTAAAAATGCCCCGCGCAAAAACGCCTCCACTTCGCCAGGCCCCAGCAGGCTCTCCCCGGAGATGTATAGCTGCCCGTCTTTCCCGGTACAGCCGAATGATTCCACCAGCATACGCCGGTCATTTTCATCGGGGACAGAGACGGTATACACCTGGTTCCCCGCTTTTTTCCGGGAAAGGGAGCTGATCCGCTCCACCATAACCCCTTGTCCAGAGAGAAGCTGACAGAACATATCGGACACCGCCCGGTTTTCAGTAATCAGCGAGATCCCCTGGAAGGAAAACTGACGCCCAAACAGCAGCAGCCCGCAGGTTTCCGCCCGCAGGCATCCCCGATCCGCCGGAATTTGGCGGCATAATTCTTTTTTTGCTTCTGAAGAAAATGACATGAATATCCCGCCTTTTCCTTTCGTGGGATTGCCATCCTCCTCCCATACCGGGAAACCCTGACTTTTCAAAATAACAAGGGGAGAGATGGATACCCTGTTTTATTGCTATGGCCAAACGCCCCGCCTGACAATTTACCCTATTTCTGAATGTCCCGATGATGCACGCTGGCGCGCTTTCCGCTTTCCAGCAGATGGTTGTACAGTAGCTGGGTCAATGCCACGGAGCGGTGCTTTCCTCCCGTACATCCAATGGCCACCACCAGTTGGCTTTTTCCCTCATTGCAATATAAAGGAAGCATATAATCGATGAGGGGAAGGAAATGTTGCACAAACCCATGGGTTTCCGGCCATTTCATGACATACTCCCGCACGGGGTCGTCCAGTCCGGTCAGATATTTCAGATCTTCTACATAATAAGGATTGGGCAGGCACCTCACGTCAAAGACCAGGTCCGCCTCTTCTGGAATCCCATACTTAAATCCAAACGACATGCAGTTGACCATGAGGGCCTCTTCTGAATGCTCCAAAAACAGCCCGGAAATTCTTTCTTTCAGTTGGGCGGGGGAAAGATAGGAAGTATCGATGATATAGTCCGCCTTCTCCCGGACAGGTTTCAAAATTTCCCGTTCCAGCGTTACCGCCATCTCCACAGAACCCTGATGGTCGTTCATCAGGGGATGGCGCCGGCGTGTCTCTTTATACCGGCGGACCAGCACCTCTTTCCTCGCGTCTAAAAACAGGATTTTATATTCATTATTCGCGTTGCGCAGTTTTTCCAGCGATTCAAACAAGCTGTTAAACATGCCCCCGCCGCGGATATCGGTGACGATAGCGACCCTGCGGGACATACCTTCCTTTGCCTGCTGGCAAAGGTCATAAAACACGGGAATTAGGGTGGGAGGCAGATTATCCACGCAATAAAAACCGATATCCTCCAGAGCATCCACCGCGCGGGATTTTCCCGCGCCCGATAACCCGGTTACAATGATAAATTCCATAACTTTCTCCCCACTTAGACAAATTGCAGCGTATTGGCATCCAAGATTTTTAGTTCCCGTTCCAGGGGTACCCCAGTCTCCCTCAGGACCGTTTCCTGGATCAAGGCAATCAGGCCTTTGACATCCTCACAGGACGCATTTTCGTAGTTAATAATAAAACCCGCGTGTTTCTCGCTTACCATAGCGCCGCCGACCCGTTTCCCCTTTAACCCACACTGTTCAATCAACCCGCCTGCAAAATAACCGGCAGGGCGTTTAAAAACGCTGCCAGCGCTGGGATATTCCAGGGGCTGCTTACTTTTGCGCCGGTTCATGTAGTCATCCATACGTTCCCGAATACTGTCAGGATCGTCTTTTTGAAGCTTCACGGAGACATTGTTGATGACATCTTTTGTGTCTGTATAAGCGCTGCGGCGGTAGGACAGGCATAGTTGTTCCCCTTTGAGTTCCCCCTGTTTTCCCTGTGGGGTCAGATGGCGGCAGGAAACCAGGACATCCTTCATTTCCCCCTGATAGGCGCCTGCGTTCATATAGGCCGCCCCCCCCACGGAACCGGGGATGCCCCAGGCGAATTCCAGTCCGGATAATCCTT
>CAKUYY010000012.1 GCA_934717555.1 uncultured Clostridium sp. | reverse complement strand
AGGAGGTCTTTTTTTCTTCAATTGTCGCTATCGCTTTTTCTTTCTCCACCGGCTTAGCCGGTGGTTGTCAATACAATTCCAAAAGAAAGAGAAGGTGTACCGGCCTTCTCTTTCTTTATATGATTCTGTGTATTTATGATGGAGCTATGGTGGATAACCGTCTAGCTTGCCGTCACTGATTTCCTGGATAGCCACTTTTTCCCCCGATATCTTAGGGAGAAGATAAGAGAGCGGATCGCCCATTCCAAGCCCATGCAGACCCATACTCCTTCAATACCGAATTTTAAGGGCACCGCAACGAGATATCCCGCCCCTACGCGGATCACCCACATGGTAATCAGGGAAACAATGGAGGGGAAATTGACATCCCCTGCTGCACGGAGAACGTTGGGCATGATATTAGATAATGCCCAGAAGAAAGGCATAGGAATAACGCCTATCAGCAACAGCCTGCTGATGATCCCCAAAGTTTCTGGCTCCGGATGGTAGAAGTTCAAAAGGACTGGGCTCAATGGATACAATACCGCAATAGACAGGATGATGATACAAACACCTAAAATATTCATCTTTTTTCCATACCATTTCGCCAGTTTTTTGTCTCCTGCCCCCACGCATTGCCCCACAATGGTGATAGACAGAGTAGCAACTGCGGCCGCCGGCGCAAACATCAAGCTTAATACGGAATTTGCCACCGCGTTCGCCGCCACATTGGCAGTTCCCAGTTGTACCATGTACATCTGCACCAAAATGCTTCCTCCATTAAAGAATAGCTGTTCCACCGCAAAAGGGACGGCCATTTTCACAATGGAATGGAACATTTTTCTTTCCCAATTCAGGAAATCTTTCCAGCGCAGCGTGATAAAATCATTTGGCTTCAAAATCAAATATAACGCAATTGCGCCACCGATCAAACGGGCCACATTCAGGGAAAGCGCGGTACCCACGATATCCATACGCAGCACATTGATAAATAGCATACTGGCAATTAAATGGATAGCGTTGATAACAACAGTGAGACGCAGGCAGGTTTTAGTAGCCCCTACACCGCGAAATACCGCAAATATACTCTCATATACTGAAAATGTAACCAGAGATATTGCCGAACCTATCATGTAATCTCTCGCCTTGGACCTAATCACTTCATCTGCCGCTCCAAACATAGCATTGACAATAGGGGCCGCGAAGATCACAAAGATTATACAAATCGTCAAGGCAAGCAAAAATGCAACTAGGATAACCTGTCCCGCAGCCTTACGCATTTTTCTTGCGTCTCCATGCCCTTTATATTGGGCAACGATTACCGTTCCGCCAGCAGAAACCGCCGTAAAAATACATAGGAGCAGGTTAATAATAGGGCTTACGACGCTCACCGCCGCCACTGATTCCTGGCTGGATGAACTGATCATGGATGTGGTCAGCACACCGATCAAGTTGATAAAGAACTGATCCAGAATCAACGGGATCAGCATACTCAGAATCTGCCCATGGGAAAACTGGGAACTTCCAAACTGTGTTTCCAATTTCTCAGAAACCCATTTTCTACATTTTGAGGGAGGCTTTTTTTCCAAACGAAAGGTTGGTAAAGAAAACATGATACTTCATCTCTTTTTACATCAATTTCTGTAATTCAAAATTACACAAGTCATTATAGAGGAAAGTCTTTTGAAGTCAAGACTTGCACGAAAAGTTTTGTTTTAAATTTTATCCCCTTCTAAATTGTGTATTATTACTAATTTTTTTCTGTGTAAAAATCGATTTGAACATTATAAAATAACTTTTCTTTTTCAACCCTATAAAGTCCGTATAAAAACGCTAAATACACACCACATATCTTCTATATTTCATATCAATCCTATGTTTTCACAAAATTTCATTTTGATTTATCATTTTATAGCTTGATATATTTTTTTAATTGCTTTTATCTCTTTTTATGAACAAAACCCCTTTGTATCCTTCCACAGGAAACACTTTCCTCCTTTCATAAAAATTTTTGATATTTCGTTGTTTTAACAACAGATTGTTTTGTGGTGCTTATAGTATCCTAAAATCGTCAAAAAAATACTAAATAGGGGGACCTGCAATGATACGAAAAATTATTGAAATAAATGAGGAAAAATGTAACGGCTGCGGTCTGTGCGCCAAAGCATGCCATGAGGGCGCCATCGGCATGGTGGAGGGAAAAGCAAGGTTATTGCGTGACGATTACTGCGATGGATTGGGAGATTGTCTGCCCGCCTGCCCCACTGGTGCGATCTCCTTTGTGGAACGGGAAGCCGCTGCTTATGATGAACAAGCTGTCCTGCAAAACAAGAAACATAAGGAAACAGCGGCCTTTTCTGATTGCCCAGGCAGCCGTCCCAAGGAACTGCATCATCCCATAGGAAATGCTTCTCTGGTCGCTTCTTCCTGCCCTTCTCAACTTCGCCAATGGCCGGTACAGATTAAACTGGCTCCTATTCAAGCACCTTATTTTCAAAACGCCGGCCTGCTAATCGCCGCTGATTGTTCCGCTTATACGTATGCAAATTTTCACCAAGATTTTATGAGAAATAAGATCACATTAATCGGCTGCCCTAAGTTGGACGCCGTGGATTACTCAGAAAAACTGACAGAGATTCTTCGCAAAAACGATATCAAAAATGTAACAGTGGTCCGCATGGAAGTCCCCTGCTGCGGCGGTATTGAACAAGCTGTAAAAAAAGCTTTGCAAAATAGCAATTCCTTTATTCCCTGGCAGGTAATCACCTTAGCTACCGATGGAGCGGTTTTAGAGCGCACATAAGCGCACCTAGATTCAAAATTTCTCACAAAGAAAGGAAAATAAAAAGATGAACCAGATGTTTTGTTTTCAGTGCGAACAAACTGCGGGATGCAGCGGCTGTACCGGAAAAACGGGAGTATGCGGAAAATCTTTTAAAACTACAAATTTACAGGATGAACTAACCGGCGCATTGATCGGATTAGCCCGGGTATGCGCTTCCCATCCCAAAACGCCGCAAACCGACCGCCTTATTATAGAGGGATTGTTCACCACTGTCACCAATGTAAACTTTTCAGACGACAGCATCCGGAAGCTAATTGACCGGGTCTCTCAGGAAAAAGATCAAATCGTACCAGGGTGCGCGGGTTGCCTTTCCCGGTGCGGCAATACCGATTCCTATGATATGCAAAATCTCTGGAACGCTCCGGAAGACATCCGTTCCCTAAAGTCCCTGATCCTTTTTGGAATTCGCGGTATGGCGGCTTACGCCTACCACGCCTTGGTTTTGGGTTATACCGATGACGAGGTAAATTCCTTTTTCTATCAGGCCCTCTTCGCTATTGGAGAGGATTGGGGCATGGAAGAACTGCTTCCAGTCGTAATGGGCGTGGGAAAGGCCAATCTCGCCTGTATGGAGCTGTTGGATAAAGCCAACACGGAAACATTCGGCATCCCCTCCCCTATTTCTGTGCCCCTCACTGTAGAAAAAGGGCCTTTCATCGTGATTTCCGGTCACGACTTATATGACTTGAAACTTTTGTTAGAACAAACAAAAGGTAAGGGGATCGCCGTTTATACCCATGGGGAAATGCTGCCAGCCCACGCCTATCCGGAGCTAAAAAAATATTCCCACCTAAAAGGAAACTTCGGGACCGCCTGGCAAAATCAGCAAAAAGAATTTGCCCATCTGCCTGCCCCCATCCTGTTTACCACCAACTGCCTTATGCCTGTAAAAGAAAGTTATCAGGACCGCGTCTTTACCACAGAATTGGTTTCTTATCCGGAAATGGTCCATATCGGCCCAGATAAAGATTTTACCCCTGTGATTGAAAAAGCCTTAGAACTGGGCGGCTTTGAGCAAGATCAACATTTTACCGGTATCAATGGAGGGAGCAGCGTTACCACCGGTTTTGGGCACGGAGCGGTCCTTTCTGTCGCGGAACAGGTTGTTTCAGCCGTGAAGGCGGGCGCTATCCGCCATTTTCTCCTGGTGGGCGGCTGCGACGGTGCCCGTCCTGGCCGTAACTATTATACTGATCTGGTGAAACAGGCGCCCAAAGATACGGTTATCCTCACACTGGCCTGTGGGAAATACCGTTTTCATGATCTGGATCTGGGAGAAATCGGCGGTTTACCCCGTTTGATGGATATGGGGCAGTGCAACGATGCCTACAGTGCCATCCGGGTTGCACTTGCTTTAGCGGACGCTTTTGATTGTGAAGTCAATGATCTTCCCCTTTCCCTTGTTCTTTCCTGGTACGAACAGAAAGCTGTCTGTATCCTGCTGACATTGCTTTATCTGGGAATTAAAAATATCCGATTGGGCCCTACTCTCCCGGCCTTTCTCTCGCCCAATGTCCTACAATTTTTAGTGAAAAATTTCGGAATTTCCCCTATTTCCACACCAGAAAAAGACTTACAGGACATTTTAAGATAAATATATAAAAAGCAGAGAAGAACCCCCTATCAGGAAACGGCCGTTTCCAGGTAGGGGATTCTATTTGCTATTGCCAATTCTCCTTTTGTAACAGTCCTTTTTTACTGGTATCACCTGTATCTGTACATCTCTTTCCCAGTTTATCCTTTCGCGGCCAATCCACTTTTCTTGTTGGTATGCTGGCATACCCAGTTTACTGTATCCTTGATGGTCTGCCGCAGGTCCCTTGGACGATATCCCAATTCAGCGGTGGCTTTGTCATGGGAAAACCTGTCGTTGCTTTTTAACGTATAAAGGGAATACTTCGTGTATAGGGGCCTTTCTTTTTTAAGTTTGGCATATAACTGCATCAGTGGGACACTTGCCTTTGCCATCCACATGGGCAATACGGGCAGCCTCCGGCCTCCATGTATTTTTCTCACCATTCCCAGGATATCTTTAATCTCGTAATGCCGGTTGGACAGAATATAGCATTCACCCGTTCTTCCTTTTTCCAGCGCGAGCAGGCACCCGTTGGCGATATCCCGCACATCCACAAAATCGTATCCCCCATGGACACAGGCCGGCAGACGTCCGGCGATATAGTCCTTTACCAACTGTACCAGATGGTTCCCGCTGGAATCATAAGGGCCTAAGATTCCAGAAGGATGAACCACGACTGCGTTCAATCCTTTTTTGACCGCGTCCAGTACAATCTGAGTAGCTTCTGCTTTTGTTTTGGCATATCCTCCCTCTACCTGAGAAGGGACAAAAGAGGAAATCTCATGCAAGACAGAATCCGGTTCCCCCTCTGGGATCGCATGGACAGAACTGACATAAAGCAGACGTTTTACCTGATATTCCCCGCATAACTCCACTATATTCTTGGTTCCTTTGACATTTACCTCATAGATCTTGGAAGAGACATGTTCAGAAATATCAATAATACTTGCTGTGTGGATCACAGATACCTCATATCCCTCCGTATGCTCCAACAGTGGGCGCAGGCTTTCTTTATCACGTACATCCCCATGGTAATAAAACACATTTTCCTGTACAGCCCCTGTTTCATGCGGCAACAGCAACCCGCGTATCACAATCTCCCTTCCCTTGAGCATACGGATAATTGTGTTGCCAAGATGGCCAGCAGCGCCTGTGATAATATATAGCTGTTTCATAGCCAATCCCCCTAATAGACACATTGTTGATTTTCTTTCTGTATTGTATTATACTAATCAAAACGTCATCAAACAATCACCAAAGGTCTGTCAAAAACGACGTTCCTGCACAGAACCACCACAAAGTGTTGAAAAAATAGGCGGTTTCATAAAAAGTTTCCATTTCAAAGGGGTGTTTTTCATGCCTGTCAAAAAGGATCATCGGACCCGTATCACCAAAATGTTAATCCGCCATACCTTTACCGATTTGCTGCGTCAAAAGCCCATCCAAAGTATTTCCATTAAGGAGCTGTGCGATGGTGCTGGGATCAACCGGGGCACTTTCTATGCGCACTATAATAATATTTACGATCTATTGAAAAAAATGGAAGAAGAGATGCTTACCGATTTTCAGGTGGCTTTGGAACCTCTTTTACAGGCACAGGAAGGAGACCTCACCCCGCTAAAAGTGACCACCAGTATCTTTCAGTGCCTAAAAGAAAACGCCGATATCTGCACGGTAACATTAGGGCCGTATGGCGATAAAAAATTTGCCGCTCAATTAATAAACCTTGGACGGGAAAGATGTATCGAATCTTATTCTTCCCTATTTTCCGGCGCTACTCATAAACAACTAGAGTTTTTTTACGCCTTTGTCAGTGCCGGATGCATTGGCCTTCTTCAAAAATGGTTGGATGAAGGCATGGCCAGCAGCGTAGAGGAGGTTGCAGAGATGTCGGAAAATATTATGATGTACGGGATTGGTTTTCTACAGCAGAAAGGAAAAAAGGGCAAACCCTGCGATCTGTGACCTGCAAAAAATCAGCGATTTCCTCGCGTACCGCATCATTTGATTGATATAACAAAGAAGCCCACAGAAGGCCGCCAAAAACTTTGGCAAAACCATTCTGTGGGCTTCTTTATCCTCTATATTGTTTATTCAACCACCACTGTCCAACCCATCGTATCCGGGAGTTTTCCCCACTGGATACCTGTCAGGTTATCATACAATTTCTGGGAGATGGGGCCAATTTCCCCATTATTGATGGACATAACATCTTCTCCCCATTTCAACTGTCCAATGGGAGAAATCACCGCTGCGGTACCGGTACCGAAGGCCTCTTTCAAACGACCTTGGGCAGCGGCATCCGCCACCTCTTGGATAGACAACTTGCGTTCGCTAACCTTATATCCCCAGGAACGGAGCAGCTCAATGGAGGACATCCGAGTGATACCAGATAAGATAGATCCCTGTAGGGCGGGCGTAACAATTTCATCATCGATGACAAAGAACACATTCATGGTTCCCACTTCTTCGATATATTTACGCTCTACGCCATCTAACCACAGGACTTGGGTATAATGCTGTTTTTCGGCTTCATCCTGCGCCTTCAAAGAAGCCGCATAGTTCCCCGCCGTTTTGGTAAAGCCCATACCGCCCCGCACAGCGCGGACATAGTTCTGTTCTACATAAATTTTTACCGGGTTCAACCCTTCCGGATAATAAGCGCCTACTGGAGAGCAGATAACCATAAAGATCAAATGGTGAGCCGGGTGTACGCCGATATGAGGATCCACCGCAAAAATAAAGGGACGCAGATACAAAGAAGTCCCTTCCGCGCTGGGAATCCAGTCCTTTTCTATGGATACCAATTTTTTAATCGCTTCTACACAAAACGCTTCGTCAATCAACGGAATGCAAAGCCGCTCATTGGAAACATTTAAACGGGCCATATTTTTTTCTGGACGGAATAACAATACCTTGCCTTCTGCGCTTTTATAGGCTTTCATTCCTTCAAAAACTTCCTGGCCATAATGTAAGCACATAGCGGCCGGATCTAAGGCAATGGGTCCGTAAGGTACGATACGGGGATCATGCCAGCCTTCTCCTTCATCATAGTCCATCATAAACATATGATCGGTAAAAATTGTACCAAATCCCAGCTTGCTTTCATCTGTGGGCTTTTGTTTTGGATGTTGAGTCCGTTCTACTCTGATTTCCTGCATCGAAAATCCTTCCTTCCATGAAACTGAATTCTTCTATTTAGAAGTATAGCACCCCTTAGGACATCTGACAAGGCCAAAGATGTATTCCCTCTCTTTTTGAAAAGAAAAATCTTTTCATTCCCACTTATTGATGTCCTTTGGATCCGCCGCAAAAGTAAGATAAAACAAAAACCGCCCTAAGCAATTCTCTTTTGCTTAGGACGGAAACTACCGCGGTACCACCTAAATTCCCTTTCGGGCACTCGACCCAGTACAGGCTAGCCTGCCGATACTGATTTTCCGATAACGGGGAAAACTCCGTTGAAGCCTACTAAGGAATGTGTCCCTTTGGGTTCAAAGCTCCAGGGCTACTTTCCACAGATTTCTCTGCCGTCTACACGCTGGCTTCCCTTTCAAGATTTACACCAACCATCTTGTCTCTGCGCAAGGAAAAACAGGTACTTTTCCCTATCATTGCCATTTGTTTTATCTACTTTTTAGTAAGTATACCGCTATGGTTTTTCCTTGTCAATAGGCAAGAGCCATAAAAGAAAAATTTGAGGGTTTACAGGTTACGGAGACCTTTTGGATAACGGTTTTTCAACCGTCCGCCGGAAGCTTTCCCAAACCCGACCGTTATCCCTTCCACCGCTACGCCAGTATAACCAGCATAATTTTCTTCTATTTCGATTTCTTCCCCTCTCAAGAACGCCGCTATCCTGGGATCCTCCAAAGAAAAATCATAGACCTGCTTTAATTCCTCCGGTTTCGCAGCTAAGAAAAGGGCATGGGCCGGCTCTATCCTGGATTTTTTGATCTCCCCTATTTGTACGCCGGCACGCAGTACTCCCAGTCCGGACAGGTCCGGCAGTCCATACGGCAGTAAAACCGCTGTGTTTTGCAGGCGCAGAGGAATTCCATAGGGTTTTCCATAACACATAGTATCCCACAGCTCCCAAAGCTGGGTATCCCTCTTCTGTTTGGATTTCTCCAAAAGGGACGGGAATGCGGGGTTAGATTCCACACGGCGCAGTTTGGCAATAAAATGCCCTTCTCCTCCATCCATGGGATAAATTCTTCTTGCCCTGCTGATCTCTTCCCTGCCTTTTCCATATCGGGGATCTGCTGGACGGCCAAAAACCACCCCTGTCTCCTCCAGTATAAACCCAGGCTGTTGTTCCAAGAAATCTGCGACAACCCCTTCGTTCTCCTCCGGCGCAAAGGTGCACGTAGAATAGACCACTACGCCCCCTTCCCGCACTGCCTGGGAAGCCGACAATAGAATAGACAGCTGCCTCTGTGCACACGCCTGAGTATGGGCGGGACTCCATTCCTCCACTGCCTTGGGGTCTTTATGAAACATGCCTTCTCCAGAACAGGGGGCATCCACCAGTACTTTATCAAAAAAGCCCGCCAACGATGTACAAAGCTTATCCGGATGGCAGGAGGAAATCACGCCATTCCTTACCCCCATGCGTTCCATATTGGATAACAGCACACGCGCTCGGTTTTTCACAATTTCATTGGACCAGAGAAGTCCTTCCCCCTGTAAGGCGGAAGCAATCTGCGTAGATTTTCCTCCTGGAGCAGCACAGAGATCCAGTACCCTTTCTCCCGGTTGCGGATCCAGGATTGTCACCGCGCTGGCGGCAGAAGGTTCCTGCACATAGTAAGCGCCGGCGTGATGAAGCGGATGTTTTCCTATCCCTTTGGCTTCATCAGGAAGCAGGTAACTGTCCTCACAAAAAGGTGACTTTTCAAGGGTATAAGGAAGGATACTGCCTAACCACTGAGGATCTGCCTTCAAACGGTTAACCCGAATGGCCCGCTTTGCTGGTTTGTTATATTCTTCCAAAAAAATTTCATATTCATTGGAAAGCATTTTTTGCATTCTCTGTAAAAATTCATGAGGCAATTCTATCATGTTTTTCTCCTTTCCACCGGAATAAAAAAAGCATCCGGATCACATACTAGTTTCGGACAGCGAAAGCGGTCCTTTTGCTCAAGACAAAAAATCGAAATTTTCCCGATGAAGTGAAAACACTACAAATAGGAGGCAACTTTTATGGATAAGCAAAACAGCAAGAGAAACAACCAGTACAGCAACCAGAGCAATTCTAGCAACAACCAGAAAGCTAACAACGCCCAGAATAAGAAGAATCGTTCCAACGCGGTAGACAAACAGCAGAGTTTTTCCCAGAATAGCAACTGCCACGAAAACGATTTCTAATTATACGTCGCCATGATATAAAAACATACCATCCCATCTATGTGGGGATGGTATGTTTTTTACATAATATTTCGCTACAATATTTATGAATTGTATAGATAAAGCCCTATACCTCCAGTTTCAGTTGTCAGACATTTATATCCTGCCTTTTCTTTTTTCCTATCCGGAATTTTTTCTGATGTTGTTTGATCTCCCGGAATCCTTCCCCCGTAATTTCCCCTGCATCACCCACAATGATAAAAGCATTGGGATCCATAGAATAAACAATATCGCGGGTTTTATAAACTTCTTGACGGCGCACAGCACACAGAAGGACCTCCCCTTCGATCCCACTAAAACCTCCTCTGGATTTCAGAGCTGTCACGCCGCGCCCCATCTGACTTAGTATTTCCTGGGAAATTTCCGGGTTTTTCGGGGAAATAATAAACATCATTTTCCCGGTTCCACTGTCTGTACCATACAATACTGCGTCCACTACTTTGCTGGTAATAAAAATCACGATCACCGCATACAACGGACTTTCCAGATTTTTATAAACAAATGCGGAAATCACCACGATTACCAAATCAACCGCCAAGATGAGCTTTCCCAAAGAGATATGACGCAGATGGCGCCCGATCAGGTTGGCGATCAGATCGGTACCTCCCGTAGTGCCCCCTCTCATAAAAATCAGGCCAAGCCCAAGCCCCGCCAGTAAACCGCCGAATAAGGCAGATAACATCATATCACCCTGGTAGGGCTGCATATAGGGGACGGTTAAATCAATCGCCAGAGAAGAAACCACAGTCGCCACAGCGGTTTTTAAGATAAACCGGAATCCCACTTCCAGTACTCCCCACAGGAAAATTGGGATATTCATTACAATAATCCCAACACCAATGGGGGTGCCCCAAAGATAATTCACCAGTGTCGCCGCACCAGTTAAACCTCCGGGAGCAATATCATTGGGCGCTGTAAACACATTGACGGAAATTGCAAACAACACGCTTCCTATGAGAAAAAACACACCATCCAGCAAAAGATCCTTTACCTGTTTTGCGCGTTTGCTCATAGCCATTCCAAACCGCCTCTTTCTCACTGAAACGTTCTCCGGCTTTTTTCCTCCCTAAAAATCCATATTGAAAAGTCGGAAACTTTCTCTACTTTATTTGCTGTATCTTCTGAAACAATTCTCTCAGACGCAGCAGATCTCCCTTTAAATATAAATAACCGAACAAGGCTTCTAGCCCTGTTGCCGCATGATAATCCGCTGAGGTAGCGTTTTTTGGGGTACGCGAGGTGTGGGCATTTCTCCCCCGCTTATAAACCGCCTGTTCCTCCTGTGTCAACATTGGCAGGAGTTCCTGTATCGCTTCCGCCTGTGCCTGGCAGCATACGTTTTTCACCGCCGTTTTATGAAGGGTACCCACCGGGCAATTTCCACGGCAGATGAGCTGTTCCCTCACAAAAAGGTCATATACGCCGTCCCCAATAAACGCCAGGGTCAGAGGGCTCAAAGAACCCGGATCACACGGTTCATTCCATAGTCTTTCCAGTTATATCATCCCCTACTCGTTTTTCTTCTTTTCTGAATCATTTCGCAGAACAAAAATCCCCTAAAAAGTTCTCTACAAAAATTTATCCAGCAGGGAGCAAAAATCCCCCTGCCAGATGTAAAATAGACTTTCTCCTTATTGTTAATTGACAAAATCAAATTCCAAATCATACATACTGACGGTATCGCCTTCCTGGATTCCCTCCTCGCGCAACGCGTCGATCACACCGGAAGAAATCAAAACCCGCTGGAAATATTGCAGCGATTCATAATCGTCAAAATTGACTGACTTCATAATTTGCAGCAGCCATTCCCCTTCGACCATGTATACGCCGTCTTCCACGGTAATTTTCACATCGTGTTTTCCCACTTCTTCCACTGGCTTAACAGGCTCTGGTTCCGGTTCGTAGCGAATCATAGGAGGCAATTTACTTAGTAGCTCCTGTATCCGTTTGAGCAGGGGATCCACATCGTAGCGGATGGCCGCCATGATTGGGAAAAACTCATATCCTTTGGCCTCCACATAATCCCTAAATGCCTCTATCTGCTCCTCTTCCGCCAGGTCACATTTGTTTCCCGCTACCAGCATTGGCCGTTTAGCCAGTTCCGGGTTGAATTTTTCCAATTCCCGGTTGATAATCTCGAAATCCTCTTTGGGGTCGCGTCCTTCGCTGCCCGAAACATCGACAATATGGACCAACAGCCGGCAACGCTCCACATGGCGGAGGAACTGATGGCCCAATCCCACGCCTTCCCCGGCACCTTCAATCAGCCCTGGAATATCCGCCATCACAAAAGAGGAATTCTCCCCCATACGTACCACGCCTAAAACTGGAGTGATGGTAGTAAAATGGTAATCGGCGATTACCGGCTTGGCTTCGCTGACAACAGAAACCAAAGTAGATTTTCCCACATTGGGATAACCCACCAATCCCACATCAGCCAGTAGTTTGAGTTCCAGCTGTATTTCCATGCTTTCCCCTGGCAATCCCGGTTTTGCAAACCGCGGCGTCTGTCGGGTAGGCGTGGCGAAATGGATATTTCCCCATCCGCCCCGTCCGCCTTTTGCCACAATCTGAGGCTCGTCACCGGAAATATCCGCAAGAATACGTCCGGTCTCAGCGTCTTTTACTAGAGTACCACGGGGAACCTTGATCACCAGATCCTGCGCATTTTTCCCGGTGCACCGGTTTCCCCGGCCATTTTCTCCCCGGGGGGCATTATATTTTCTTTTATAACGGAAATCAGCCAATGTAGACAAATGGTCGTCCGCCTGGAACAAAATATTTCCGCCCCGGCCACCGTCACCGCCGTCCGGTCCACCGGAAGCCACGTATTTCTCCCGGTGGAACGCCACTGCTCCATCGCCTCCGTCTCCCGCTTTGATTTTAATTTTTACGATATCTACAAACATTATGTCACCTGCTTTCCTTTCTCCATGCAATATTCCTTTTATGGATAGGGTCAAGGGGATAACCGGCCTCTATTATAACAGGGTTCCCCACCGCTTACAACCCCCGCTCTCATTCCTTGTTGCACAAAAAAGCCCGGGGCACTCGGACCCGGGCTTTTCTCATGTAACTGATGTAACCTGTTTTATTGTTCCACGGAATAAACGCTTACACGCTTACGGTCGCGGCCTACACGCTCAAAGCACACTTTGCCGTCTACCAGAGCAAACAGGGTATCGTCGGAACCGCGTCCAACATTCTCACCGGGATGAATATGGGTGCCGCGCTGCTTTACCAGGATATTTCCTGCCAGCACAAACTGTCCGTCGGCACGCTTTACGCCCAGACGTTTAGACTCGGAATCACGGCCGTTCTTGGTGGAACCCATTCCCTTTTTATGCGCGAACAACTGAATGTTGATCTTTAACATCATCTTTACACCTCCGTATAATTTACCTGAATATTTTTGGGGTACTGCTCTTCAAGCGCTAATAAATGCAATTTCAATCCGGCCAACATTTCCCTGCACTGGACAACATCCCGCCGGGGAATCCGCAAATACATCTCTCCCTCTTCCGCCACTGCCACGCTGGCATCCACGTGAAGAATTTCTGTGATCGTATTTGCCGTCATGTAAGCCGCCGAGGATACCGCTGCGCATACAATATCCTGTCCCTGTACGCCGCCCGCATGTCCTCTGATCTGGAAACCGATTAATTCGCCTGATTCGGTGGTAAAAAACTCAACCGAGATCATTAAGCGTTAACCGCTTCAATCTGCACCTTGGTATAGGGCTGTCTGTGGCCCATCTTGCGCTTTTCACCCTTCTTGGGCTTGTAGGTAAAGACGGTAATTTTCTTACCTTTACCGGTCTTAAGCACTTTACCGGTAACCTTGGCTGCGTCGACATAAGGAGTACCAACCTTCAGGCCGTCTTCTCCTCCAACCACTACAACCTTAAACTCTACGGTGGCATCATCTTCTGCCGCAAGCTTTTCTACGTAGATCACATCGCCTGCTTCTACTTTATACTGCTTGCCGCCGGTTTCAATTACTGCATACATGAATTGAGGCACCTGCCTTTTTTTAATCTCGCTATCCACTAGGCGGAGCATCGCTCTCTTAAAAGCCCGTAATAAGCGGCTTAGTCACTATAACATAATCTGTCAAAAAAGTCAATTCTTTTCCTTCCTCTGTAACCATTGATTTTTTACAAATACCGGTGCTTACAGGGCATACTGGCGAATCGCCTGGGATACGCCGTATTCCCGGTTGCTTTTGGCCAGATATCTGCCGTATTGACGCAGATCGGGATTGGCGTTTTCCATGACAAAACTATAAGCTGCCTGCTGAAGCATTTCTACATCATTATAATAATCCCCGAAAGCCATGGTTTCCTCAGAAGATATTCCAAATTTTTTCTGAATTTTTTGCAAAGCACTGCCCTTATTGACCCCGGGGTTCATGATATCCATCCAGTGTTCACCGGATACCGCCATAGACAGGCTGTTTCCAAATTCCGCTTTCAGGACTGGATAGGAATTCGCGGCGGCCCCTTTCATATCGCACACGGCAATTTTAAAAATCCCTTCTGTGACACCCTCTAAATTTTCATGGAGCTCATGATGGGGGTAGTAACGCTCCAGTTCCCAGGCGAACTCTTCCGTATAAGGGGAAATATGGGCGTTATGTGCGCCGGCCAATACCAAGCTGATCTCTGGAACGGTACGGCACACCTCAATAATGCGATGGATTGTTTCACGGGGCAGGGGGGTTGTCTCTGTAATGATCCCTTTTTCCATCAGGCAGGCCCCGTTGTCACAGATACACGTCACCTGTGTATCATACGGGCCGAATTGTCCCCGCAGGGACGTGGAAGACCGGCCGCTGGCGGCTACAAAATGAATTCCCTTTTTGAGCAGCTGGTCTAAAAGAGAAAGAAAATCAGGAGGAAGGTTTTTTTCCTCATCCAGCAAAGTACCGTCCAGGTCGGTAGCAATCAATTTAATCATATAAGACGTTCCTTTCCCAACATGGTTTCTTTCCTTTCATTATATTACAAAATTCCTTTTTTCAAAAGAAAGAAAAAATTTTTCCACAGGGAACAAAAGCAGTGATTCCGACAACAAAATTTTTATATAGTGATCCAATTGGAAAAGGATATTCCATCAAAAGCGGAATATCCTTCATCAATTGCAAAATCGTCCAGGAACTTTTTTCTTTCCTCCTGAATTTTCATGTCTTTGCTATTATCTTTTTCTTCAAGCTGTCACTTCTTACTGCTCGCTGTTTTCCAGGGATTGCAGGCTTTCCGCTTTGAGATAGGCGTTGATAAAGCCGTCCAGATCCCCGTCCATCACCGCGCTGATATTGCCCATTTCATAATTGGTCCGGTGATCCTTTACCAAGGTATAGGGCATAAAGACATAAGAACGAATCTGGGAACCCCATGCGATTTCCTTTTGTACCCCTTTGATATCCTCAATTTTGTCCAGATGTTCCCTTTCCTTGATTTCCACCAATTTGGAAATTAACATCTTCATAGCCACTTCCCGGTTCTGATGCTGGCTACGCTCATTCTGGCACGCCACCACAATACCTGTGGGGATATGGGTCAAACGGACCGCCGAAGAAGTCTTATTGATATGCTGCCCGCCGGCACCGCTGCTTCGGAACACATCCATCTTGATGTCCTCTGGCGCGATATGCACCTCAATGCTGTCATCGATTTCCGGCATCACTTCCAATGACGCAAAAGATGTATGCCGGCGCCCGGAAGAATCGAAGGGGGAAACGCGCACCAATCTGTGAACCCCCGCTTCACTTTTGAGATACCCATAGGCGTTGGGGCCCTCGATCAAAATAGATGCGCTTTTCAGCCCCGCTTCTTCCCCGTCCAGATAATCCAATGTTTTTACCGTATAACTGTGGCGTTCCGCCCAACGACAATACATTCGATAAAGCATTTCCGCCCAGTCCTGGGCTTCCGTCCCGCCAGCGCCCGCATGAAATGTGAGAATTGCGTTATGGCTGTCGTATTCTCCGGTTAACAGGGTATCCAGCCTCTGCCTCTCCAGTTCCCGCTTGATCTTTTCCACTTCTTCCTGGGCCTCCGGCAGCAGGGAAAGATCTTCCGCCTCATCCCCCATTTCAATGAGCGCCAAAGCGTCCTCATAGGTCGCCATAAGCTTCTGGTAATCTTCTACTCTGTTTTTCAAAAAGCTGGCGCGCTGTAAAATTTTCTGGGATTCTTCCATCCGGTCCCAAAAGCCAGGCTCAGCCTGCTTCTGTTCCAACTCCGCGATCTCACGTTCCATGGCCTCCATACCCAGAGCATCTCTCAAATCTTGCAAGTCCGGCTGTAGGCCTTCTAGTTCTAATCTCAATTCCTCAAATTGCAGCATGATTGTCTCCTCATCTTTCCAGTTTCAGGAATCCTTATCATTTTCTCTGACTGCTTATTATACCGGACATTTGGGAAAAAGTAAAGGAAAAGCGGGGTTTCCCTTGTGAAGTCATGGTGTAAATGTTACGTGAACGTAAATCTTGCCAACAATGATTGCAGTTTTTTGAAAAATTCGTTACAATAGAAAAAAAGGAGGAAGCTTTTATGATCGATTATACTGGAATCCCTTGTCCAGTGTGCCACAAAGAATTCACTTCTGACGATGATATCGTGGTATGTCCAGAATGCGGGGCCCCTTATCATCGGGAATGTTATCAAAGTGTGGGGCACTGTATCTATACTGATAAACATGGAACCGACGAAGCATGGAAACCCCCGCAAAAACAGCAGGAGGAACCCCACACGGAAAACGGGGAAAGTTCCCAGGAGGACAACCATCGGATCAAACCGTGTCCACGCTGCGGCGCTCAAAATTATAAAGACGCCCTTTTTTGTGATAAATGCGGTTTCCCCCTATCCGCTAATGAAGCCAGGCCAGGAGGATTCCCATTTCCAGGTGCTGGCGCACCTGGCCAGCCTCCTATGGGTGGGATGCCTTTTGTGGCGTTTGACCCCTTAGGCGGAGTAAACCCCACAGAAGACTTCGATGGTGTCCCCGCTTCGGACGTGGCCAAACTGGTAGGTCCCAGCACCCCCTATTATCTGCCGGTATTCGACCGAATCAAGAAAACAAATAAAGGTAAGTTCAGCTTTTCCGCTTTCCTATTTTCCGGTGGGTGGATGCTTTACCGCAAACAATATAAGTACGGCATCCTAGTCTGTCTGCTCATGGTAGCCTGTATCATCGCCAATCTGGCTGCGCAGGTCTTTGTGTGGTGGCCTATGATTGAATCCTTGAACCTGACGGATAGCCAAATATATTCCATGGAATATATTCCCCTGTTGATCCAAGAGGTCAGCTCAAAAGATTTCGGGGCACAGTTGCTTTTCTATATTCCTTTGATAGCCGACTTGATCCGCTGGGCTCTCCATTTTATTGTCGGGTTCCAGGGCAACCGTTTTTACTACCGCCATTGCGTCGATACCGTAAAAAAGATCAATGGGAGCGCGGCTTCCGAAGAGGCCCGCGTTCAAAAGCTGCAATCCGATGGGGGCGTCAATGTCCCCTTAGCGATCTGTTTGCTGGTGGGTTATATGATCGTCAGTTATCTTCCCTATTTTTTATAAATGGGGAATGACAATAAAACAAACCATACAGGAGGTTTTCCCATGAAAGTAACCAAAGCGGTAATTCCTGCGGCAGGATTAGGTACGCGGGTACTTCCCGCCACCAAAGCCATGCCCAAGGAGATGCTGCCTATTGTGGACAAGCCCGCTATCCAATATATTGTGGAAGAAGCGGTTCGCTCCGGCATCACTGACATCCTGATTATTACCAACCGTGGCAAAGGGCTGATCGAAGATCATTTTGACCGCGCCCCTGAATTAGAGGAAAAACTCATCAGCTCTCAAAAAGATGCCATGCTGCGTTCCGTTATAGACATTTCTAAGCTCGCCAATATTTATTTTGTCCGTCAAAAGGAAACCAAAGGATTGGGTCACGCCGTCAATTGCGCCCGCTCCTTTGTGGGGAACGAACCCTTCGCCGTATTGTACGGGGACGACGTCATCATCGGGGACGACCCCGCCTGCGGGCAACTGATCCGGGCATACGAGGAATTCGGCCAGGGCGTGTTGGGCGTCAAGCAAGTGTCTCCGGAAGCCATCGTGAAATATAGTTCCCTCCAAGTGGAGCCAATCCGGGATAACTTATATCATTGTACCAATATGGTGGAAAAGCCTTCCCCGGATAAAATTCTTTCTCTGTTTTCTATCCTGGGCCGGTGTGTCCTTCCCCCGGAGATTTTCGATATCCTAGACCGTACCCAGCCGGGGGCTGGTGGAGAAATCCAGTTAACCGACGCTATGTGTCAATTGGCCCGTACCGCCGGAATGGTGGCTGTAGATTTTACCGGTAAACGGTATGACATGGGCAATAAGCTCGGAATCATGCAGGCGCAAGTGGAGCTTGCTTTAAAGCATCCGGAAATCGGCGATGATTTTAAAGCTTACTTAAAAGAAATGATTTCTTCCCTTTAATCGCACCATTAGATAATTTTCTCTTTGGTCATGGTTGACAAACTGGAATCGTGCCGCTATAATAATTCTGATATTGTCAAAATATCATATCCTTGCTCCGATTATTCCGGGGCCTAATGTCCAAAAGGAGGTGCAAGTAAACATGGCAAATGTAAAAAGTGCTTACGAAACCGTTGTCGTCATCTCTATGAAACTGGGTGACGAGGGAGTTGCCGCTATGGTGCAGAAGTTCAAAGATCTCATCGAGAAGCATGCAACTTTGGATGGCGTTGATGAATGGGGCAAGCGCAGATTGGCCTACATGATCAACAAGGAGACAGAGGGTTACTATGTGCTGTTCAACTTCACAAGTGACGCTGAGTTCCCGGCCGAACTGGATCGTATTTACAAGATTACCGATGGTATCCTTCGTTCTCTCATCGTCAAGAAGGAAAACTAAGGAAGGTGATTTGGAATGCTCAACACAGCAGTTTTAATGGGTAGGCTAACCGCTGATCCCGAGCTACGCCATACACCAAATAATCTGGCTGTTACCAGTTTTACGCTGGCAGTAGACCGCAGTTATGTAAAATCCGGCGCAGAGCGTCAGACAGATTTTATCGACGTGGTCGCCTGGCGTTCCACAGCTGAGTTTGTATGCCGTTATTTCCACAAGGGTCAATTAGTAGCTGTACAGGGTTCTATCCAAACCCGCAGTTATACCGACCGGGAAGGCATCAAACGCAAAGCTTTTGAGATTGTGGCGGATAACGTCCACTTCGCGGAATCCAAGAGGGATAGTTACAGTAATCCCGCGCAAAATGCAGGCGGGTATCAGCAAGGCTATTCCAACAACAGCGCATATCAACAGCCTTCGATGAATGGGTCGGCACGTCCGGAAATGGAACCTGCTTCTTCGTTCTCCATGGGAGATACTGGAGATTTTGAGGAAATCCCTACCGATGACGATCTGCCCTTCTAAGTATTGATTTTTCCTATATGCCGTATGGAGAGAATATTTTTTTGAAAGGAGACTTTACCATGGCTGAAAGAACCGAAAGACCTGAGAGAGATAATCGCCGCGGCGGCCGTAAGGGCCGGAAGAAGGTTTGCGGCTTTTGTGTAGATAAGGTAGAATCCATTGATTATAAGGATATCGCCAGACTGCGCCGTTATATTTCTGAGCGTGCAAAGATTCTTCCCCGCAGAGTGACTGGTACTTGTGCCCATCATCAGCGCGAGCTGACCGTTGCTATCAAACGTGCCCGTCATTTGGCTTTGTTGCCTTTTAGCAGCGACTAATCTTTGATTATTAAAATCCCCTCACTGGTTAGTAACCAGTGAGGGGATTTTTTATTCATTTTTCTTTTCCTCTTCTTTATGATAAAATAAAGTACATCCTTGTATGATTTTAGGAAAGAAGGAACGACGATGAACCAATCTAAAATTCAAAAGAAATTTGACAGGAGTGCCTGCTTCTGTCGGCATACTGGAGCACGTCTCCTGTGTATCATCTTGATTTTCTCCTTTGCTTTTCTGTGCTCAAGCTGTAGGGCAAATCCAACGGATTCCTTTGACAGCTCTTCCTCATTTTACGAATCTCCTTCTTTCCTATCCTCTGCAGAAAATATAGAGCCAATAGAACCAAAGGAAATCCTACTCACTACTGATCAATTGGAATTATCTCCCGGGGAAACTTTCCTGCTTTCCTATTCCCTGCTTCCCTCAGAAGCCTCTCCCCTAGATGCATTTTATACCAGTTCCGATTCAGAAGTAGCTACAGTGTCCGACGATGGCACTGTCACCGCCCTTTCTGCTGGAACCGCAAGCATCATAGTAACATTAGAAAACAACCTATCTGCAACCCTTTTCCTAACAGTACTCTCCCCTTCTTCCTCTGGCCCAACAATCGATATGGGGGATTTTACTGCCTGGAACCAAATCTGCGACTGGTATATGATAGTTATCAACAAAGATAATGCTATCCCGGAAGATTATAACCCTCAGATTACCACTTACCAATCCATCCAAATCGATCAGCGTGTTCTTCCCCATCTTCAAGAAATGATGGACGCTGCTTCTGCTGATGGAGCCGGGCTCTGGTTGGCCTCCGGTTACCGGGATATCGCATTACAGACCAAACTATACAATCGAAAGGTCAACTATTTCCTAGGGCAGGGATATTCCGAGGAAAGCGCCTTAGCGAAAGCTGCCACCATTGTGGCCAAGCCAGGTACCAGCGAACATAATACTGGACTTTCTGTAGATTTCAACAATGTGGAAGAGGACTTTCGTACAACAAAAGGATATCGCTGGCTAACGGAACATGCCGCAGAATATGGATTCATTGAACGGTACCCCACGGATAAACAGGATATCACCAATATTATCTACGAACCTAGGCATTTTCGATATGTAGGAGTGGAAAACGCCAAAGCGATCCAGGAAAGCGGCATGTGCCTGGAAGAATATGTCTCTTCCCTTTCCTAAAAATTTTTTACTTCTCTCTAGCGATATTCCTTTCTCCAATAACTCAAGATAAAACAGATTGAAAATATTCTTCACTGCTCATATCATTGGGGCGTAGAAACCGGTTAAGCCCATACAGGCATTCAGGGTCCCTGGTAATATAATTGGTCTTTTGCGCACAGGTCAATGTAGCCTGAAATCCCATTTCCTTGAGAATTTCCAAAGAGACATCGCTGACCGCTCCAAATGGGTATACAAAAGTTGTGGGTGTCCATCCGGTATGATCCTCTATAGCCTGTTGTGCCTGCATTACATCATTAGTCAGTACTTTTTTATAAGTTTCCACACTTTCCCCTTTTTTCTTTTTCGTCCCATTACGTTCCCCTGTATTAGCATGCATATTATAGGAATGATTTTGTACTTCCACGTAGCCCGATTGTATCATCTCACTGATCATATCCCAGTTGGCATGCGCATAACTTGCATGCGTATCCGGTTTCTGCGTATATTGATCAGCGTATCTCCCAATTGGAGAGAACACCATCTTATAACCATATTCCTTCATCAATGGGAATGCATAAAGATAGTTGTTATAATACCCATCGTCAAAAGTAATCATAATGGGTTTTTCCGGTAAATCTCCTCCATTGGTATAGTCAATTAGATCCTGCATCACTACCGCAGTATATCCATGCTCTTTCAGATAGCACAGGTCGCTTTCCAATAAATCTGGACCAATTACATACTTTCCCTGTAACTTTTTATCCTTTAAAATTCCATGATACATTAAAATAGGGACTTCTACAGCTTCTTCCGGAGGGACTGAAAGTGCCAAGCTCAGAGGGTGCCAGCAGAAAATTCCAACGATGGTAACAATAAGGAAGGATATTACTGCCGAAATCAGCATTTTTTTATGGATATGGATACTCAAATACATGTGCCCATCCCTTTCCCCGCAATAGCAGCCCTTCCGCTTTGCGTGTAAAATCTTTCATTAGTTCAATATAAGCGATATTTTTATTTTTTAGACCGAAAAAATTTCTTTTTCCATCGAAAAAGACTTTACAAATACAATCCAATATGATAATATTAAAAACAGAAACAGGAATTATTATCAATTTGGTGGTGACTATGGAAAAGCGTCAGAATTACAGCCGAAAACGAGAAGCTATTTATCAAGCAATCTGTTCTACGGATACTCATCCCACGGCAGACTGGATTTATCAGAATCTAAAGCCTGTCTATTCAGATTTAAGTTTGGGTACAGTATACCGCAATATCAACCGTTTCAAAGAAGAGGGCAGAATCATCAGCGTTGGTGTGGTAAATGGACAGGAACGTTTGGATGGCAATACCGTTCCACATTCACATTTTATTTGCAAAAAATGTGGTTGTGTTTTAGACGTAGGTTCCGATGGTATGATGACTGACTGCCTTCTGGATCAAGGCATTGCAAAAAGATATGGCTGCCAGGTTGATTTTCATGATTTGGTATTTCATGGTACCTGTTCCCATTGTTTATAAAAGGTTTTTCCTTTTATATAAATTAAAAAAGAAAATATTTTACATCATGGAGGAATGGAAATAATGAAAAAATTTGTATGTACTATCTGTGGTTACATCTATGAAGGCAATGAGGCTCCGGATTTTTGCCCTCAGTGCAAGGCTCCAAAGGAAAAATTCAAAGAAATGGTAGAAGGCGCTTCTTACACCTGCGAGCATGAAATCGGCGTTGCTAAGGGTGTGGATCAGGAAGTATACGACGGTCTGGTTGCTAACTTTAACGGCGAATGCTGTGAAGTAGGTATGTACCTGGCCATGAGCCGTCAGGCTGACCGCGAAGGTTATCCGGAAGTTGCAGAAGCTTTCAAGAGATACGCTTTGGAAGAAGCTGAGCATGCCGCTAAGTTTGCAGAGCTGCTGGGTGAAGTTGTTACCAACAGCACTAAGAAAAATCTGGAGATGCGTGCAGAGGCCGAAGCTGGTGCCTGCGACGGTAAATTCCAGATTGCTAAGCGCGCTAAGGAATTGGGCTATGACGCTATCCACGACACTGTACATGAGATGGCCAAGGACGAGGCTCGTCACGGCGCTGGTTTTACTGGCTTGTTGAAAAGATATTTTAACTAAATTCCAATTGATGAGGGAATTTGATTAACTTCAATAAGGGGACAAATTTTTGATTTGTCCCCTTATTTTTTATTTTGATACATAAGAGCGGAAAAAACATGAATAAAAAAATTTGGAAAATTATTTGTATAGTCTCCCTTGTTTTATCCTGTTTATCATTTATCCCATTCATCACTGTTATGTTACAAATACCAAAGAAGCCAGAAATAGGGATCATCGGCGGGGCGGATTCTTCTGTTTATTTTTTTATTCTTGAAAATCTGTTATTTCGTCATCCTCTTTTTTATATCGCTCTCGTTTGTCTTGCCTTGTTCATCGCATCCCTCATTGTTTTATTGGTAAAGGTTATCCGTAAGAAATAACATAGCCTTTCGCCTGGTTATCTTCATTTTCTTTTCATCATAAACTGTGCTATTTTGATACAATGTGCATTTTCTGACAAATGGGTATACAACTTTAAAAAACTGTAGTAAAATAGGAGAAATTTCAATAAAGAGGGGGATCCCTATGTATCCATATCAGGATAAAAATACTCCTTTGGAAGAGCGTGTCCAAGATTTGCTGGGCCGCATGACATTGGAAGAAAAAGTAAAACAGATCGATCAGTACGCCGGAGATGAATTTTTCCAATTCTCTCCTGATGGTGACGCCATCGCTATTGATTGGGAAAAAGTGAAAAATTCCCTTGGGAATATCAGTGTAGGAAGCATGCAAAGCCGAAATTCCAGCGCTAAAATTAACAATGAACTGCAACGGTACGCTGTAGAAAACACCCGTCTTGGCATTCCTTTTTTGTTCAGTGAAGAAGCATTGCACGCCTTTTTCCAGCACGGAGCTACTACTTATCCGCAACAAATTATGCTAGCTTCTACTTTTTCCCCTGAACTAGGATATCGTATGGGGCGCGGTATTGCTACAGAAGCCCGCAGTGTAGGCATTCATGAAACTTTCAGTCCTGTTATGGATTTGGCCCGCGATCCCCGTTACGGACGTACGGAAGAGACTTTCGGTGAGGATACACATCTTTCTGCCAAAATGGCGGAAGCTGTGGTAAAAGGACTGCAGGGGGATGGATTAGACTGCCCTGATACGGTAGCGGCAGAGCCAAAACATTATGTAGGATACGCTAATCCGGTAGGCGGGTTAAACTGTGCCCCTTCCACGATGGGGCGGCATGATATCTTTGCCTACTGTCTGCCCGTCTTTGAGGCCGCCTTTGTGGATGGAAAAGCTACCAACACCATGTGTTCTTATAATTCCATTGAT
The DNA here is from genome assembly GCA_934717555.1 of uncultured Clostridium sp. Classification (GTDB taxonomy): domain Bacteria; phylum Bacillota; class Clostridia; order Oscillospirales; family Acutalibacteraceae; genus CAJFUH01. Next base: position 5,867 of record CAKUYY010000012.1, on the reverse strand, counting down.
GGTGTCCCTGTTTCTATGGATCATGAACTCCTCACAGAAGTGCTGCGCGGCCAATTTCAGATGCCTGGTTTTGTCCGTGCGGATATGACGGCAGTTTCCCGGCTTCATACCGATCACTTTGTGGCGGATACCCCGGAAAAAGCTATGAAGATGGGGCTCGAAGCAGGCGTGGACATGCAACTTTACGATTTCCCCCACGAGGAATATCAAAACGGTATTTTAGATATGGTAAAATCCGGTGTAATTTCCCAAAAAGTATTGGATGAAGCGACCGCCCGCGTACTTCGAGTCAAGTTTATGCTGGGATTGTTTGAACATCCTTATACCGACGAAACATTAACGCCAAAGGTGATGCATTGTAAAAAGCATCAGGAAGACGCCTTAGAAATCGCCCGCAAGGGAATTTGTCTTTTGAAAAATCAGAACCACTGCCTCCCCCTCTCCAAACATCTCAAAAAAATTGCTGTGATCGGACCAAATGCCGACCATGCTGTCCTGGGAGATTACCTCAATGAGCCCTATCCCCAAAACAGTATTTCCGTGCTAGATGCGATCCGGAACCAAGTATCTCCTGAAACAGAAGTATGTTTCGCCAAAGGATGCAGCATCTTAGGGGAAGATATCAAACCAGTTCCTATCCGCTGGCTGTTGAGTGAAGATGGAAAATCCGGACTTACGGCTCGTTATTATAACAGTGACCACGTGGGAGGGGAACCCGTTCTCACCCGTATTGATCGCAGTATCCAATTTAATTGGATCTATTCAAAACCGCATAAAGATGTAGATACCCGCCAATTTTGTGTGCTATGGACAGGTTCCATGCGTCCGGATTACAGCTTTGAGGGTTGTATTGGATTGAGTTCTATGGACAGTATGCGCCTTTATGTGGATGGAGAACTGATTGTAGACGGATGGGACGGTAAATCCGCCAATCAGATGGTGCCGTTCTCTTTCGAAAAGGGCAGATCTTATGATATTCGTATTGAATACCGCAATGATGCCCGAGGCGCTCGTGTGCTCTTTGGCTTTAATGAAGGGAAAGAGCACCCAGAAGAGGCAGTAGAATTGGCCAGGCAGTCCGATGTGGCCATCGTGTGCGTGGGAGATAATGAGGAAACCAGCGGCGAAAACTTCGATCGTACAGACCTCAATCTTCCAGGCAAGCAACTGGACCTGGTAAAGGCAGTATGGGAAACAGGAACCCCTGTAGTTCTGGTTTTACTCAATGGGCGCCCGTTGTCCGTTTCCTGGGAACAAGAACATGTAGACGCTATCTTAGAAGCCTGGTTCCCAGGAGAAAAGGGCGGCCAAGCCATTGCAGAAGTCCTGTTTGGCGATGTCAATCCCTCCGGCCATCTTCCCATGGCCTTCCCCCGCAGCGTCGGCCAGATTCCCTGTCATCACAGCCGTCTTCCCGGCGGCGGGGTACGATATGTGGAAATGGACTGGCTGCCTCTGTATCCATTTGGTTACGGCCTGAGTTATACGGACTTTTCTTATTCCAATCTGCGCCTATCCGCATCCGAAATACAACCGGATGAAAGTGTAGAGGTAAGCTTTGATGTGACAAATACCGGAGACTGTGACGGGGAAACAGTCGCCCAAGTCTATGTGCATGACCGTTATAGTTCTGTCGTTCGCCCCATAAAGGAACTCCAAGGATTCCAGAGGATTTTCTTGAAAAAAGGCGAATGCAAAACTGTATCCATTTCCTTGGGATTCCGGGAGCTGCGCACCTTAACATCTGACTTCCGTTGGGTGGTAGAACCGGGTGACTTTGATGTCATGGTTGGTTCCAATTCGGAAAATATCCTGTTGACTGGACAGTTCTCTGTTGTTCCCGAAAAGAAATAATGTTTCTAAATAAAAAAGAGAGTATCGCAGAAGAAGCTTTCTGTGATACTCTCTTTTTATACTGTCAGGAACCTTCCGAAACAATTTCCTCCAATACCCGGATCAAGTCTTGCAAAGTATATATTTTGACATTGCGTTCTAAAATTGCATTTCTTAATTCCGGAGACAGCGTTTCAAACCGGGGCCTTAATTTGGGATGTACAAAAGACATCCAATCACCTCATTAGGTATGGTTTTCCAGATTTTCCTTTTGGAAAATCCCATCTTTATTATGTACGGAAAAACAAAACCATATACCGGAAACCTCAAAATTTTTGAAACGATGCGGATGAGCAAATTGTTTTCCTCGCTCATTATTTCCGGGATGATAACGGAAACGGCCGCCCTCATACTTTCCTATCGAACACCAAACAGCAAATCCCCATAATTGGGATATGGATAATAGCTTCTGTCAGTAATTTTTTCTATCTCATCAGCGGTTGTGCGCAGCTGAACCATAACATCTAAAACTCTATTCTGGTAATACCGCGCACGCTCCAGTTCGGTTTCGTACTTCTGAGGAATTTTTTTCAACAGCTTTTCCAATTCCACAGTCTTTGTAAACATATCGCCGCATAAAGCGGAAATTTTACGGATTCTCTCCTCTTCATATCGGCAGTCAGCCTCTGGCACCGCTATTTTCTTTGCTGTCATTGCTTCGCTCAACTGTCTTACAAAGGCGGAATATGCTGGCAGCAGATCTTTATTCGCCATGTCAATCATAGTGACCGCCTCAATATGCAGGATCTTACTGTAATTATCCAGCATAATCTCATAGCGCGCCCGCATTTCTGTAGCGGAAAGCACCCGGTGTTTCTCAAATAAGGTTACATTCTTTTGCTGCATAAAATACGGCAGGCAATCCGGCGTACTTCTTAGATTCAAAAGGCCTCTTTTTTCCGCCTCTTTCACCCAGGTATCATCATATCCGTTCCCATTAAAAATAATCCTTTTGTGTTCCTGGATTGTTTCCCGAATCAGGTCGTGTAAAGCACTGTTGAAGTCGTCGCTCTGCTCCAGAGTATCGGCAAACTGCCGCAAACTTTCCGCTACCGCCGTATTGATCACAATGTTGGCCCCTGCAATGGAGTCGCTGGAACCCAGCATACGAAATTCAAATTTATTTCCTGTAAAGGCAAAGGGAGACGTACGGTTGCGGTCGGTTGTGTCCTTGGGGAACCGCGGTAAAATATGTACCCCTACTTTCCACAATTCCTTTTCCCTGGTACCATACTGTTCTCCCTTCTCGATAGAATCCAGGATTTCTGTTAATTCTGTACCTAAGAATATAGAAACAATTGCCGGGGGCGCTTCATTGGCGCCCAGACGGTGGTCATTTCCGGCAGACGCTACAGAAACGCGCAGCAGGTCCTGATAATCGTCCACCGCTTTGATCACTGCACACAAAAAGAGCAGGAATTGAGCATTTTCATGGGGAGTATCACCGGGATCCAAAAGGTTTTTCCCTGTATTGGTACAAATGGACCAATTGTTATGTTTACCGGAACCATTGATCCCTTCAAAAGGTTTTTCATGGAGCAGGCACACCAGCCCATGTTTTTTGGCGATCCGCTGCATAAGCTCCATCGTCAGCTGATTACCGTCGGTTGCAATATTGGTCGTGGTAAAAATCGGGGCCAACTCGTGCTGGGCCGGGGCTACTTCGTTATGTTCCGTTTTGGCCAGTACCCCCAGTTTCCACAGTTCTTCATCCAAGTCTTCCATAAATTCAGCCACTCTCGTTTTGATGGTTCCAAAATAATGGTCGTCCAGGTCCTGCCCTTTTGGCGGTTTCGCTCCAAACAATGTCCTACCTGTATAAAGTAAATCTGGACGTTTATCAAACATCTCTTTTTCCACTAGGAAATACTCCTGCTCAGGTCCTACAGTGGTTTTTACAGAAGTGATGTTATCATCTCCAAACAGCCTCAATACCCGCATTGCCTGACGGTTAATAGCTTCCATAGAACGGAGCAAAGGCGTCTTCTTATCCAGCGCTTCTCCCCCATAAGAACAGAAAGCGGTGGGGATGCATAATGTCTTTCCCTTGATAAAAGCGTAAGAGGTGGGATCCCATGCCGTATAGCCCCTGGCTTCAAACGTAGCGCGCAGTCCCCCTGACGGAAACGAAGAGGCATCCGGTTCTCCCTGAATCAGTTCTTTTCCTGAAAATTCCAAAATCACACGCTCATCATCCGTAGGCGTGATAAAGCTATCGTGTTTTTCTGCAGTAATCCCTGTCAAGGGCTGAAACCAATGGGTAAAATGTGTTGCCCCTTTTTCAATCGCCCAATCCTTCATGGCATTGGCCACTATATTGGCAACCGCATTATCCAAATGTTTTCCTTCTTTGATGGTACGCTGTAGCTGTTTATAGGTTTCCTTCGGCAGCCGTTCCCTCATCACGGTATCGTTGAAAACATTAATCCCAAACACAGTTTGAATCGTATTCATAAAAAATTCCCTTCTCAAAAAAACAAGCGGCAAAGGCGGGTAGAAATCTCTTTCTACGACGTCTTTGTCGCTTTTGAATCGGTAAGCAGTATATAATTTTTTCTTTCATTGCATTTCTGTAGCGCCGTTGCCACTTTTATACAGGAAAGTATACGCTCCTCTTGTTTATTTGTCAAGAGACTAAAGAGACGGGCACCTTTTCCCTATCGCCGATTTTTTTCTCAAAAAGAATCTGCAAAAATAGTGAAAACTCGAAAGTCCTGCTCTCCCATAAAAGTGCCATAAAACCTAACTTGATAGAAAAATATTAATTCATCTATATTATATTTTTTGTGAAAATAGTTTTATCATACAACTAATTTTTAAATTATTCTTACAATATCATTACAGAAATCCGTTGATTTTACTATGCAAAAATACTATTATTTAGTTGAAATGAATATGATTTTTGATTATTCTTTTCATTTTCCTGCAGGACTACACCCTTTCATTAAACCCTTGACAGAAAAATAAAAGGAAAGGAAGTATTAGAATGAAGAAGTTGCATAAAGTGTGTACAGCTCTGTTATCCCTGACCTTAATGGCCTGCACCGCTTGTACCCCGGTAGAAACGAATGCTCCCGTGGAAAACTCCTTGACAGGGGCTAACATAGGGGTCACTGCTCCGGTTCCACCGGAGCCTGAGGAAACCTCTGAACCAGAAGTAGTATCTTCTTCGGTCGAGGAGGAAAATCCATTCGCAGAAGCCCTTTCTGGCATAGAAGACGGCACCATAGCCAAAGTAGGAGATACCGTCCGGGTTAATACATGGGACACTGTTATGGAGTACACGGTCCAGAATGTCCAGATCTTTGACCATTATACCGAAAGCGGTATCCCGGAATCCGAATTTGACTTTGGACTGAGTGACCTTCCCTTTATCCTGTTAGAGGTAAAAGTCAAAAAGGTCAGCGGACCGGAATGGACCGACGAAGATCATAAAGATCTCATTACCAACCTCTGTTTGTACAATCGGAGCATGATGGAAGAGGAAGGCAGGGAAAATATCGTCGCTGTTCCTGAAATCTGTTATTTCGACGGCGATCCCGGCGCCGTTGGAAAAGAACAGGGGTATTACTGGCTGGATTCCGGCGAAGAATCCGTCTTCCAAGTCGGCTGGTGCGTACACGAACCGCTGACAGGCAAAGATAAAATAGACGCTTATTTAAGTGATACGGAAGGCCTGGTTCTCAAAGTCAGCGGACTTTTCGGAGAAGAAAAGTTTATCGATCTGAGTACTGAGAAGTAAACAAAATCATATAAATTGAAAAAAGACCACCATAAGAATCGCTTTTCCTCTCCCATCTTTTAATATCTAATAACTGTTTGAAACCATCTACAAGGGTAAGGTTCTTCTTGCCCCTTGTAGATGGTTTTCTTACATAAAAAGTCATATAAATATAAATATGAATAATTTTTAAAAAATATTGTTATAGATATGTAAAAATCATTGACTTATCGTTTAAATAGTGTTATTATGC
>CAKUYY010000011.1 GCA_934717555.1 uncultured Clostridium sp. | reverse complement strand
TTGACTTTCAGAGAGTACGAAGACCCTTTCAAGGGTAGCAAGTAACAAGCTTTTGCAAGTGTCAGATCGTACCATGCTATTGCAATGGCTGCCAGTAACAGCGGGTTACACCCGCTTCTGTAAAGCCACCGGCTATGCCGGTGGATATTTACTTAGAGTTTTGTATAATTCTTAACAAAAATTATATTCTTCTCAGAGTATCCTACTCTAAGAAGAATATAAAAGAAAAACTTTTGTTTATATTATAAATATCAATGAGAAAAAAGTCAAGAAAAGGGGTAAAAAATAGAAAAATATTGACAATATGAAGAAAAACAATAATCAAAAATAAAAAGAAAAGCATTTACCTTGTAATTGCCGTCATGATAATCGTCAATCAATCGTCAAAAGAAGGTGTTTCTTATGCCGAGAAAAGGAGAAAATATTTATAAAAGGAAAGACGGAAGGTGGGAAGGCAGGTATATAAAAGAATATGATACCAATGGAAAAGCAAAATACGGTTATATTTATGGAAAAAGTTATCGGGAAGTAAAGGAAAAAAAGAATGGAACCCCTCCTCCTTCTCTAAACGTTCCACAGCGAAAATCAACGGATTCCCCGGTATTATTAAAAGAGGTTTTACAGACCTGGCTGAAAGCCTGTAAACAAAAAAACAAGGAATCTACCTATGTAAAATATCACCACTTCATTTATTCTCATATCATCCCTGTACTGGGCGATTATCCAATCGATCAATTAAATAGAAAGATAATACAGCAGTTTGTAGAAAAGAAATTGGAATCTGGAAGAATGGATGGATCGGGAGGGCTGTCCCATAAAACAGTAAAGGATCTTTTAGGCGTATTACAGGCAGCCTTTCACTTTTTTATTGAAGGTTCTTCCAAATCCATCCTTAATTTCCGAGGGATCTGTCCACAGGAGGATTTCCGTGAAATTCAGGTTCTGGAAAAAGAAGAGCAGAGAAAACTAGAAACCTTTCTTGTAAAAGAGATGACGGTCAGTAAACTGGGCATTTATATCAGTTTGTATACCGGATTACGGCTAGGGGAGATTTGTGCGTTACGGTGGGAAGATATTCTGCTCTCTGAGGGAATTATGAGAGTTCGGAGAACGGTACAAAGAATCCAGAATATAAAGGCAGAACATAGTCCGAAAACGCAACTATTGGTATTGCCCCCAAAAAGTCGATGCTCTCTTCGAGAAATCCCTTTACCTGAATTCCTTTTACAGAAAATAAAACCTTTTTATTTGAAAGAAGGAGGGTATGTCCTTACTTCAAACAGGGATAAACCCATGGAACCTAGGACATATCAAGACAGATTCCAGAGGTATCTTCGCCAAAGTGGGATAAGGTCAATCCATTTTCATGCGCTACGCCATACATTTGCCACTCGCTGTGTGGAAGCGGGATTTGAAATCAAAAGTCTAAGTGAAATTCTGGGGCATGCGAATGTGAATATTACATTATCTCGTTATGTACATTCCTCAAGAAGTTTGAAAAAAGCAAACATGGAAAAGCTGGATCATTGGGTATAAAATGATAATTGCCGTCATTTCCTTTCTCTAAAAAAAGGATGGCTCTCGTACGCGAATTTTTTAGGAATTTCTTAGAGTAGGATACTCTAAGAAGTTTTCAAAAAGTAATTTATAAAGAGGTAGGAAAAGGACAGCGCATTTTTGGGTTGACCAAGGGAGTAATGCGGACATAGTGACCTGTAATTGTCTATTTTGGTTTAGAGTGTTTTAGAAAAATCAATGAGAATAGGAGTGTGTGGGATGTTAAAAATACTCAGTATTATCATTGCGGTGGTAATATTATTATTGCCCAGTTTTTTGGCAGGATGGAGAAAACACCGATTTCCCGGAAAAATTGTGGCATATAATTTGGTGCTGGGCGTAGGATTGGGACTGGTGGAATGGATTCTCATCCAATTTGGGTATGGATACTTTTGCAGTTTTCTTGTGGTCTTCATTGGTGTCTTGCTTTTGTGCGGTTGGAGTTATCTATCCTATCTGGCGGTGAATAGATGATGACAAAAAAGCTCCGGAAATCCTTTTTAAAAGGACCCGGAGCTTTTTTGTAACAGCCAAAACGAGTTACAAGTTTTTCCCATACAAAAAATCAAAAAACAACATATGGATGAGATTACTGGATGGAACAGTCGAGATAGTGCTCCAGTTCCTCCTCATCCTTCTTTTTCTTTTCATGGAAAACCAGGATGGTAGCGACAGCAGCAGCCACTGTAGCGGCTACCGTAACAATCGTGATCAGTACGGAAAGTTTGTTAAACTTTTTCAAAATAGAGCACCTCCGAAACAAATTTATCGACTTTTTCTATAGTATATCATATCCAATTTATAATACTCTGTCAAGAGAAGAGATGTTCCTTGTCCAATTTTCACAAAACACCACAGAAACAAAAAAGCAGGGCACAAGGCTCTGCTTTTACGGTCTATTTTCTGCACAAAATATTAGGCGCTTGCATTCAGTTTGCGAGCAAGGGCGGACTTTCTTCTTGCAGCAGTATTTTTGTGAAGAATTCCCTTGGCAGCAGCCTGGTCGATATTCTTCATCGCAAGACGTACAGCCTCTGCTTTATCAGCAGCACCGGTGTCAATTGCGGTAGTAGCTTTTTTGACCGTGGTCTTCAGAGCGGAATTGTAAGCTTTGTTTCTCAAAGCCTTGGTTGTGCTAACCTTTACACGCTTTTTAGCGGATTTGATGTTTGGCATTGTCACACCTCCTTTTGCCCATAGTCATGTACAACTTATAATACCATGAAACCAGAAAAAATGCAATGTGTTTTTGAAAATATTTGCGGATAGAATATGGAATTGTTGTAATAATATCATATAAGGAGTTGATTTGCAATGTTTTTTCGCACAGATTTGGCTGTGGAGGCGCAGGAACTTTCTGGAGGGGAAACCGAAGGAATCCAAAGCGATACCATCCGCCACGGGGAGATCACTGTCACCCGGATTATTATATCCACACAGGAAGCCTCCAAACGCCTGGAAAAACCCATAGGGACATACATTACCATAGAAGTACCGCCCATGACCGATGATTTCCAAAACCAGGAAGAACGGATTCTAACTGCTGCGAAGGAAATACGTTCCCTTTTGCCTCCCGAAGGCCTGGTGTTGGTAGCAGGGCTGGGGAATTCCGATATCACCCCCGATGACCTGGGGCCCCGTACGGCCGGCACTATTTTGGCGACGAGGCATATTTCAGAGGAACTGGCCCGGGCGGTGGGGTTAACGGGATTGCGCCCGGTAGCGGTGCTGGCTCCAGGTGTGTTGGGACAAACTGGGATTGAGACGGGAGAACTGTTATACAGCATTGTACAGCGTCTATCCCCTGCCGCTTTGATTGTAGTGGATGCCTTGGCCTCCCGCCGGCTGGACCGACTGGGATGTACCTTGCAGATCAGTGACGCGGGTATTTCTCCCGGTTCCGGGGTAGGGAATGCCCGCCCTTTGATTAGCAGGGAAACCATGGGGATTCCCGTGATCAGTATGGGAGTACCCACTGTAGTAGATGCGGCTACCCTGGCGGCGGACCTGCTTCACTGTACAGAGGATGGGCAGCAGGAACAGGTACGCTGCCAGGTATCTCCCAGAGGGGAAGCTATGATGGTGACTCCCCGGGAAATCGATTTATTGATTGAGCGGGCGGCGCAGTTGACAGGGATGGCCATCAATTGCGCTTTACAGCCAGGATTATCCGTTGAGGATCTGACAGCCTTGGTGTCCTGACAAGCAGGAAGACTTTTAGGTATAAAAGCAAGAGGTTACGCATAGCTTTGTAAAGAGTTCATTCCATCTTGTCCACACCGGGGGGCTTGGCTGTGCGTTTCATCAATGAAAAAAATTTATCTCTTATCACGAAAATTGTGCTTGGCTGTGCGGCTGCTGTCCTGGCAGTGGCGTGCCTGGCCATTCGCTTGCCTGTTTTGCTGGGGGACGGCGGCAATACGCTGACAACCTGGGCGGCGGGGATGGCGCTGCCCAATGGCGCAAAAGCGGCGCTTGAGAACGGATACGGTGACGAAAATCCGGAAAAGCCACCGGATGATGTTTCCGCACTGGCGCCTGCCGCAGAGTCCTCGTCTGATGAAAAAGAGGACGAGTTATCATCCAGCCCTTCTTCTGAGGAAACTGCCTCATCTGATACGAAAAGCGAGCCGATTCCTCCAGACCCCAATAATAGTATCAAAATACGGGAAGTACAGTTTGGGGCTTCTGGAGAAAAATACGCCAATTTTTATTTAAAAAACAATGCGGGAGCGGCTATCAATGTACCAGAATTGCTGCTTCGCCGCCCGGATATCCATGTAAAGAAGAACGGGGAGCCTCAAGTGCTGATTATGCATACCCATACCTGTGAATCCTATATGACAGAGGACTTGGGATACTATCCGGCGGATTTCTATCCCCGCACTACAGACAATCAATACAATGTCACACGGGTGGGAAACGCCATAGCGGAAAAGCTGACAGCGGCGGGAATCGGTGTGGTACATGATATGACGGTACACGACAATCCCAGCTATAACGGTTCCTATACGCGGTCTGAGGCCACAATCCAGAAGAACTTACAACAGTATCCTTCTATTCAGGTAGTCCTGGATATCCACCGGGACGCTTTGGGAAATGAGGAGAGCGGAAAGACCAAACCTGTTTTTGTGGTAGACGGGAAAAAAGCGGCGCAGATTATGATTGTCAGCGGCTACAATAATAGCGCCAATAAGTTCCCGGATTGGCAATATAATATGAGTTTTGCCTTAAAGCTCCAGCAGGCGGCGGAAAACCGGTATCCAGGAATGACCCGACCTCTTAATTTTACCTCGATGCAATACAATATGTACTTAACCCACGGTTCCCTGCTGATCGAGGTAGGGACGGATGCCAATACGTTAGACGAGGCGGTATACAGCGGTTCGCTTTTAGGGGATGTGCTGGTGGATGTATTAAATGATTTGACGGAGTAAAAGATTATGAAGACAAAAAGACGTAAAAAAGTAAAATTTCTAGCCACATTCCTCCTCTTTATTTTTTTGTTTGCTCTGTTTTTTTCCGGGTGCGTGGTGGCGGACCGAAACACCCGCCGTATTGGGTTTGGGGATACCACCCCAATCATTTCCCGCTATACCGGGGAAGGGGACCGAAGGGGCTTATCCGTTTACCTGTTTGGGAAATCTTACACCATTGATGTTACCCCGTGGTTCTGGGCGGTACAGTGTGTTGCCCAAGGGATGGAACAGGCAGGCAGAAGCGTCCAGGGGATTATGGACAGCTGGAGGGAACAGATAACTCCCCAAGCATGGTGACAGAAACTCCATTATTTCTCAGAAACTCTGCCAGTTAAAGACAACAAAGAAAAAAATAACGGTTTGTTCATAAAAATGTTGCGAAATCTTTTCTTTCCACGAGCCACGGCGGTTGCATTGTTCCAGGGATATTGATATAATAAAATAAAATGTCGAATTTTTGTAAAATTGCATGAATAGCTGCCAGGATAAAGCGCCATTTCTTTGTTAGGCAGTTTTTTTGATAAGCCCTGTACGATAAAGGGGAAGGAATAAAAGTGTAAATCTATAAAAGGGTACAGATTTACAGGGCCGTATGGCGAAGAGAGTGTATAATCTTGGAGGATGATTCAGATAAATGAACGAACGTTTTCATAAATGGACGGCTTGGCTGGTATGCGCCGCCATGATTACAATATGCGGCACATCGGTAGCGTTTGCAGCGCCGGTCGATCCCGCAGGGCAGGAACTGGGGACGTCCCATGCCAATGTACTTCCCAGGGAAGAGGAACAGAACCCTGGAAGCTCGTCAACACCGTCCTTACCGCCTTCCAGTAACCCTGATACCGGTTCTTCTCAGCCTCCCCCTTCTGGTGAGGAAGGCTCCGATCCTCCGCAAAGTAATCCGCAAGAACCAGATGGTGAACCTTCTACTGATAATAATCCCGGCAGTACCCCGCCCCCCACACAATCAGATCCTCCCGCCGGAACAACAGGAAATCCAACTACGAGCGGGAATAAGAACCCAAACTCCACCTCAGCTACTTCCAGTAAAAAAACCAGCGGAAATACAAAACCGGTTTCCAATACGATGCCGGAGAGTTCCAGTGAGGTTTCCTCGGAAGAAAGTTCCGGCGAGGAGCCGTCCAGCACCATCAGCCTTCCGGATGTGGATTCCATGGATCTTTCCGTGCCTCAGATGCTGGGTTCCGGCGTAGAGGAAACCACCCAAAATAATACGCTCTTAGGAATTTTGGCGTGGGTATTGATCGGTGTAGGGATTATAATTGTGCTGATTGTCCTGTTTACCAGCGCCAAAAGCGGGGCTAAGAAATCGGTGGGAAGAAAACGTTACCACCGGGGCACGTATAAGAGCAAGCGCAAACACCTGCTCGACGACAAGTATTATCGGAAAAATAAATATAAATAATAAAATGTTGCGGGGCTTTCCTCCTTTTTGGGAGGAAGCCCTATTTATTTTAGAGGAGCTCATACCGGAAAAAGGAGGGTCATGTTATGTTAAGTTTGGAGCCAAGCAGTGTTACCGTACAGATCCCCAAAACAGTGGAGCGGCTTCTGGAAATTTTGGAGAGGAACGGATACCAGGCGTATGTGGTGGGCGGCTGCGTGAGGGATAGCCTTCTGGGGCGGATACCAAAAGACTGGGACATAACCACATCCGCCCGCCCGGAAGAGGTAAAGCGGATTTTTCAGGATGCCGGATATCCGGTATTGGAGACGGGAATGCGGCACGGTACCGTAACTGTCATGGCGCAGGGCGAACCGGTGGAAGTGACCACCTTCCGGGTGGACGGGGAATACCGCGACCATCGCAGGCCGGAACAGGTATGCTTTACAGGGAATCTGAAAGATGACGTCAGCCGGCGGGATTTTACCATAAACGCCATGGCATACCACCCATCCCGCGGTTTATTGGACTATTTTGGAGGACAGCGGGATTGTGAAAGGGGCATTTTGCGCTGTGTGGGAAACCCGGATACCCGTTTTGGGGAGGACGCTTTACGGATTCTGCGGGCCCTGCGTTTTTCCGCTGTGCTGGGATTTCCTTTGGAAGAGGAAACCGGGAAAGCGGCCCTACGGCAAAAAGAGGGCCTGCGGGACGTGGCCGCTGAAAGGGTGTCCAAGGAACTCATGGAACTGCTGTGTGGAAATAATGCGGCGGAGGTCCTGCGTATATATTATCCAGCCGTTGGCGTCTGGATCCCGGAAATTTTGCCGCTGGTGGGGAGGGAGCAGAGAAATCCCCATCATGTTTATGATATTTGGGAACACACGCTGCACAGCCTAGCGCATATCCCGCCGGTTCCGGCGCTTCGGCTGGCCATGCTGCTCCATGATGTGGCAAAACCCCGTTGTTTTTCCTTAGATAAAAATGGGGTGGGGCATTTTTACAAGCACGCTTCTTTGGGGAAAGATATGGCTTGTTCCATCATGAAACGGCTAAGAATAGACAACGCCACCAGTTCCCTGGTGGCGGCGCTGATCGAATACCATGATATCCCAATAGAACCCACGGAAAAAAACGTGAGAAGATGGCTTGCGCGGCTTTCCCCCGCGGTGTTTTTTCCATTGTTACAGGTAAAGCAGGCGGATTGCCTGGCGCAGGCTCCGGGACAGGAAGAACGGATCAAGCAATTAAATCAGTTGAGGGAAATAGGGGAACGGATTGTGCAGGAAGGCCAGTGTCTTTCCCGAAAAGAGTTGGCGGTTACAGGGAAAGACTTACAGAAAATCGGCATTATGCCTGGGATAGGAATGGGGCAGACTTTAGAGTGGCTGCTCCATGAGGTAATCGACGGGGAACTACCGAATGAGCGGCAAGCCCTTCTGACGGCGTGCCTTCAGCAGGGACGGGCCCGGGAACACCAGAAAAATAATTAAAAAAATAGAGGATAAGGAGAAATAACAATGGAACAGGGATTGATCCATATTTATTGCGGGGATGGAAAAGGCAAAACTACCGCCGCGGTAGGGTTGGCGGTACGCGCCTGGGGAAGGGGGAAGCGGGTGGTATTTACCCAGTTTCTCAAGAGCAAGGATTCCGGCGAGCGAAAAGCGTTGGCGCGCCTGGAGGGTCTGATGATGACCGATTGCCCGGATCATATCAAATTTACATTTGCGATGTCCCCCGAGGAAAGGGAACAAGCCCAAAAGGACAGCTACGAACTGCTTACCATGGCTTTTGCGCAGGCAAAGCAGGCGGACCTCTTGATACTGGACGAATTTTTCGGGGCACTGGCCACCGGGATGCTGGATCAGGAACAGGCGCTTTCCTATTTGAAGAAAAAACCGGAGGGACTGGAGGTTGTGCTCACGGGCCGTGATCCGGCCCCAGCGTTTTTGTCGATCGCTGATTATGTTTCTGAGGTCAGAAAACAGAAGCATCCTTTTGACAACGGTATTTCCGCCCGGTTGGGGATTGAATATTGAAGGATAGAATCCATACAGCGGAGGCCCCACTTTCCAAAAAGAGCTTTCCCGCCCTTCGTCAGGGCAGGAAAGCTCTTTTTTCATAATCAGGAAAATAATCTGCGCAATAGAAAAGATCAAACAGGTTTTAATAAAAGAAGTAAACAGCAACCGGGAACAGATATAGGAAAGCGAATACCAGATACGCGAAGATATAAAATGGAACAAAACACAGTTTTTCTGTCCATCGGGGTAACCTTCCGCCCCTACTGTACCAGATACATAATCCGATCAACAGCAGTAACCCTACAACGGAAAGAATCAGCCCGACGGAAAATCCGCTGGGAGTGTAATGGAGGACAATAGCATTTTCCCCTTCTTGCAGGGAAACCGCCATAAAGGTATCATCCAGACGTTGGATGTCCGCCGCCTGTCCATTGACCATAGCGGTAAAGCCAGTATCATAGGGAACAAACAAGGCCAGGGCTTCCCCTTGTTCTGCCTCACAGGAGGCTGTGAGGGTGGTCCCGTCCACGGTAACCTCCACTCCCTGGGCCTGCTCCACAGCCTCGGACAGTTTTTCTATATCCATGCCAAAAACCCCAAAGGACTTAGCGGAGATGTTCCGGGTGAGGAAAAGCGTGATATCCACTTCCTCATCCTCAAAGATACCCAATTCCAACAATCCGTTGGTACGCTGATTGGGATAACTTTTTTCCACAACCGCGCCGTTTACAATGACCTGGAAAGAATCGTTGATGGGCTCCTTCAGGCGATTGGTGAGAGCGTCGAAACAGTCCAGATAAAGGGCTTGTTTCCCCTTCACGGAAATATGATAGGTAAGGCTGGACTCTTCCGGGAGGCTTCCCCGCCGCAGGACATAGCGGGAAGAGTGCCCCAGGGTAATATTATGTTTGCCGGTGGGTTCATAGCGGGTACAAAGATCCCCTTCGCCGCCCAATAGGGTTTTGTAGAGATATTCCTGGATGTCTACCCGTTCGCCGTCCGGCAGATACTCCATCTCGTCCAGATTCCCTTTTATTTTCAGACCCAGGGGAAGGAATAAATCGTTCTTTAGAATACTGTACGTGCCGTTATTATAAACGGAAGTAGCCATAGGGGAGACTTTATTCCATGCCGCAATGGTATATTGATTGGACAGGAGAGCGTCGGTAAGCAGGGTACCGTTGTTGGAGTTGACCTCCATCCAGTAAGAAGAATATCCCAATTTTTTCATGGCGTACAGATAACTCTGGGAATTTAGAGAGGTATAATGGGAAAGGGAATGATACCCCAAACCGCCCATCATATTGACGTCAAAATATTTTTTGTCCGCCTTAACCCGGTAAAAAGAATCCTGCGGCAGGCGGCCGGCCAGATCTACAAGATCCTGATAGCTGGAGACACTGTGGGAGGTGGTGCCGATGTAGACGCTGGCGTTAAAGACACATTCGATGGCAACCAATACACATAAGGCCACTAGGAACAGTGTGCGTCCGATTTTACGGAATTTGTACAGGTAGACAACCGCGAAATAACACACAAAAGCGGCCAAAAAGGCGATCAGCAGATAAGTAAAGGAATCCTTATCCCCCCATAAAGAACGGGAATAATGGCTCATCTGGGTCTGGTAATTAAAAAGCAGGAAAAGCAGAACCCCGGTAAAAACCACCAGATCGCACGCCACAACAGCGATAGCGGAGCGGGAAGAACGGCGCAGGGGGTCGGGTTCCGCGTGGTTTAACACCACGGCAGTGAGAATCAAACCCAAGAAAATGGTGATATAACCATATCGGACAGGAAAGGCCTGATAACTCCCGGTATGCCACATTTTGTTGATCGGTTCTATAAAGATGGGGATGAGCATGAGGACAAACATCAGGATACAGAATGTTATCTTTCGGGAGTTGCGGTGGGAACGCAGTGCCAGAAACGGCAGGCAGGCGAAAATTACCGCGGTACAGAAGAGCAGCGGCACCATGGTAAACAGTTTGGTGATAAAGTCGCCGGAGGAAAGGCTTTGCAGCAGGTCATCCCCACGGGCGGAAGAGAGGTACTGACGCAGAGCGGGCAGCCATACCACCGCAGTGGCCAGGGCGCTGACCAAACTGGAAACCGCGAATAGGGCGATACTGCCCCGGCGCTGATCCCGGGGAATACAGAGCGCGATATAGAGGGCTACCGCCAGAACGAGGAAAAGCACCACCATATAGCTCAAATAAAAATTTACTGTGACTACGGCGCATAAAGTCAGGCAATATAGCAAGGGTTTCCGCTCGGTAAGCATCCGCTCTGTTCCCAGAAGAAGCAGAGGGAATAAGTACATCATATCCAGCCAAACCAGGTTTTGATAAAACATCATGGTATAACCGCAGAAGGCGTACATAACCCCCAGCAGGGCCGTCGGTCCTTCCCCAAGGTTCGGGAACCGCCTGCGAAAGAAAATACAGGCTGTCAAGGCGCAGACCATCATTTTCAGTACCACCAGGATGTTCATAAAGACCATCATATCCTCTTTGGGAACAAAGGCTACCAAAAAAGAAAAAGGGCTGGAAATAAAGAAGAGGAAGACCCCCCAGAAGTTCATCCCGCCGGCGTTTTCCATATTGAGAAACAGGTTTCCGTGTCCCGCGAGGATATCTTTAAATTCCAATAGGATGGGAAGCACCTGCTGGCTCATGTCACACCAGGATAACGTATTTTCTGCGAAAGGAAACAGACTGTAACAGAAAAAGACGATTCCCATCAGTAAAAGCACCGCAAGAGGGGAAATGATTAGGCTGGCATATTTTTTCACGAATGGAAAAACCTCGCTTTCGTTGGAGTAGAATCCGGATGGCCGATAGAAAACCCGAAAAAGGAAAAGCGCGGGAAAAAGAGACATAGAAATACCGCTCCCGGCGATCTCATCTCACCGGGAAGGCGGTAACAATAGATAGAAAACACTTGATTTATCCGCGAATGGATTTGGCGGCTTCCTGCAATACGGCTTCCGCTACAGGGCCGGCGGAAGAAATTCCAAAACCGCCGTTTTCCACAATAACGGCAAAAGCCAGCGGGCAGTCCTCGTCGGTGGTATATCCTACCATCCAGCCATTGGGCTGCTTTCCCTCGCCAACCTCGCCAGTACCTGTTTTTGCGCATACGGTCAGGCCGGGGAACAGATCATCGCCATAATGGTTCTTAACGGTATAGCGCATGATATCCCCCAGGGCGTTGGCAGTCCCTTCCGTCATCAGGCGGTCGCCATTTTTGCCTTTTCCCGTATGGGTGGCGATCCCCAGCGGAGAAGTCACTTCACTGATATAATAGGGCATAACCGGCTGCCCGCCGTTGGCGATTGCCCCCATCAGGATCGCCATATGCATGGGATTGGAGAGATCGGTATACTGCCCAATACCAGACCAGCCCAGGCCAGCTTCGTCCGCTTGGGATACATCGTAGACACTTTTGGCGGTGGAAATCCCTTCTACGGAAAAAGACCGGTTAAAGCCCAGTTTTTCCGCTTCTGTTGTCATCTTGTCTTTTCCGAGCTCCATGGCGATTTCGGCAAACACCACATTACAGGACTGGGACATGGCTTCTTCAAAGCTGATATTGCCGTGATGGGCCATGCAGGTGATCTTCTGGCCGTTGACGTCGATAGAACCATTACAGGTGAAAGTACGGCTGTTGATATCAGAGATATAATCGATCGCAGCGGCACAGGTAATCACTTTAAAGGTGGAACCTGGCGTATAAACGGAGGAAAGCACGTTGTTAAGATAAACGCCTTCATATTGGCCGCTGGAATCCCCATTGATATCCGGAGGATTATTGGGGTCAAAGGTGGGCGTACTCACCATGCAGATCGTTTCCCCGGTTTTATAGTTATAGACCATGACAGCCCCCTTACGGCCGTTCATAGACTGGTAAGCAGTGCGGCACACGTCACTATCTAAGGTCAGGTGGATATCGCTGCCCTTTCCTGTGATCTGGGGCAGTGTGATGCCGGTAAAGAAATTATAACCGGCCAGATCAGAGCGGTTGGCGTTTTGCACGGCGGTGGAAATAAAACGCTCATTGTCCCCCACTGTGTGCAGCATGGCTTTCCGGGTATCGGCATCGGCGTTGTATACCCGGTTGCCGTCCACCGTCTGTGCTAATACGACATTGTTCCGGTCCAGGACTTGCCCGGCGGTACTCAAGGAACCGGAGCCGGATAAATGCTGGTTGACAGAACTGGTGGCCCAAGCTTCTCCATGAAAGATCAAACGGAAAAAAAAGACCCCTAACCCAAAAACAAAAGAGGCCGCCAAAAGGAAAACGATCATAGACCGGACACGGGTAGTTTTCATGTTTTTCGCCTCCTTGCAGCATATGTCCGCTCATCCGACGCTTTGATAAAGGCAAGCAAAGCCCATACCGACATCAGGCTGGAACCTCCCATACTAATAAAGGGCAAAGTGACACCGGTGAGAGGAAGAATATCCGTAGCGCCAAAGATGTTAAGACAGGCCTGAAAAACCATCATTCCCGCGGCGGAACAGGAAGCGATGGAGTATAAGGTGGATCGGCTGCGGGAACTGACGGTGACAGCGTATAGGGCCAGCGCGGCTAGGGAAGCGGCGATGATCAAGGCGCAAAGCACGCCCATCTCCTCACAGATCATACCAAAGACCAGGTCACTGGTAGAAGCCGCCACATATTTTAGGTTCCCCTGCCCAAGCCCCATGCCAAACAGGCCGCCGCTGGCGGAATAGGAAAGCACCCGGGTTTGCTGGTAACCGAGCCCGTCTGCATATTCCCATACCTTGCCCCAGGCGGCAAAACGGTTGGCGATATAAGGTTTGAGCTGAAGGATCACAAAAACTCCCAGTACAGCCGCCGAACATAAAAAGATAATGGTACGGATATTGCCGGACCGGATAAACGCTACAATTAAGAAAGTCAGAAAGAAGATACAAGCGGTTCCGTAGTCGCCCATGAGGAACAGCGCCCCGATACAAAGGGCGGAGAAGACGATAAATTCCGTCATGTTCTTACCGGTTTGCAGGCAGTTGAGGGTGGAGGTACCCACCAAAATCATAATAATTTTTACGAATTCCGAAGGCTGGATGGAGAAAGGGCCAATGTAGATCCAGTTTTGGGAACCGTTGACCACCGTGCCCAAAACCAGATTGGCGGCCAGCAGGCCCAACCCCAAAATAGCCAGGGGGAGCCTCCACTTCATCACCCGGTCTGGATTCCCAATGAACCAGATCAAGAAACAGAACAGGCACATCCCAATGACCAGAGCGGCCACTTGGGTGACGGTATTTTTTACATCCACGCCGGAAATCAGGGCTACCCCAATCCCGGAAAGAAAGATCGCAAAGGTTTCCAGTTCAAAGCTTACTCGGTGAAAAATCGTTCGGGTAAAGAAAAACAAAATCCAGGCCGCCGCCGTCACAGCGGCGAATGGGAGCAGCGGCTCCCAGGAGAAAGGGTCTGCGGCAAAACAGACTTGCAAAGCGCATACCAGATGAAAGAAAGAGACAAAAAACAAAAGCAAAGAAGGGGAAATAGAGGGCTTTTTCCGTTTGTCAAAAAACCAGGAACCCCGGCGTTTGACAGGCCGTTCCGCCCGCTGCAACACCAGCGTGGTGGTCCCCAGAGTCATCTGATCCCCCACATGGAGCGTGGCGCGTTTCTCAACCTTGTGCCCATTGAGCAGGATACCGGATTTCGACCCGGTATCGGCGATCATCCATCCCTCTTCCCGGCGGTACAGCACCGCATGGTTGCGGGAAACAGTCTGATCCGCCAGCATAATATCAGAGGTTTTGCTCCGTCCGATGGAATTTTCCCAGTATATCACGGGAATCCGGTCCCGTGTGACCAGGTTATCCAGCACCACCAATGGCTGCTCTTCCCTCTGATGATTTCGCATAGAGGAAAAGATATGATATAAAATCAGCAGAGCGAAAAACGGCTGCAAAATCCGTACAATAAACAGGATCAGCGACAGCAGGATATCCGGAGAAGAGAAGTCCGGCACTGGTATCGCCTCCTTTCTCAAAAGAATAAAGAGAAAAAGAACCCATTCGGCTATTTCTCTAGTAGTTTGAAACCTTTGTTAGTATGTTCCGAAAAACTCAACAAAATGATAGTACGCATAAAACGAAAAGTCAAATTGCATTTTTGTAAGATTTTGCCTGGAACTTTCCAAAAAACCGGCATTTGTTTTATTATATCAAAAATTCTGAAAAATTTTGTGAACAGACCGAAAACGGCACGGCAACGGGTAAAGGATATCCCGGACTGTAGAAAAGGGTCCCCTTGGAAAATTTATGAGCGGATAAAAATTTTTCAGAGATAAAAAAACAAAAGGGATCCTGTTTTGAAAAAGGAACCCTCTTGAAAGTACAGATATTACAAAACGTCCAGATTTACAGGAGATCAGGAGATGGGGATACCGGCTGCTTCGCAGTTTGCTATATGCTCTTCATAAGTACTGGCATAATAATAGTTGCCGTTTGCGTCGTTGACAAAATACAGATAATCGGTATCCGCCGGATAAAGCGCGGCGGTAATCCATTGTTTGCCTGGGTTGCAAATAGGACCGGCGGGGAGAGCGGGACACTTATAGGTATTGTAATAGGAGTTATACCGGTTGATATCGCCGGTGATATAGGGCTTCACAGAGTTTTCCACATAACGGATGGAGGAATCCATCTGGAGTTTCATCCCCGCTTGGAGACGGTTATGAATGATGGAGGATACCTTGGCTAGTTCATCAGGGTTTCCCGCTTCTCCTTGGATCAGGGAAGCAATGGTGAGAATTTCATCCATGGAATATCCCAGCTCAGCCGCTCTTTGCCGATCCTCCTGCGTGATATACTGTTCTTCGGCCCGCAGGAACATCCCTAGCACGTCTTCGGGCTTCATGTTCAGCTCGAATGTATAGGTGGCAGGGAACAGATACCCTTCTAAACGGAAACAGCGGTGTTCATTATGGGGTTGGGGCGGCTACCAGGGGATAATAACTGTAATCATAGGTATTGATGGTGTCCAACAGTTGCTGTTTGGTACACACCCCTTTTTGCTCCAAAATCTCCGCCATTTGGGCAAAGGTTTTCCCTTCCGGGAAGGTAATCTTAACGGTTTCGGGGGTGGATGGTACAGAACTTGAGGAATGCTTTGAAGAAACAGAATTTTCTTCAGGATAGGATATCTCGGGGGAAGAGGCAAGCTCGTCCTCAATGTCTGACCGGGGAGGCGGCAAAGTATCCACTAGGCGGTCTTGGGATTCCGAAGAGACGACGGAGGAGATACTGCTGGTATTCTCTTTTCCTTGACATCCGGAAAACGCGACACAAAACAGAAAAAGCAGTAAAAATGATAAACACCGTTTCATCAGGCAATCTTCCTTTCTCTTTTTGGGTCTATTCTAGTCGAAATCCCGGCGCATGACAAGGGAAAATAAAGGGTTTTCAACAAGAAGGAGATCAATTCTACGGTGCGTAGATAACGTGAATTTTTTATTTATATAGGGATCTGGCGGAAAAATATAGATTTCCATACAAAAAATCCCCCATTTTATTTAGATACGGAAAAACATGGAAATACTAACTATGGCCATAGAAGTTTTTTAAAGGAGTAAAAAGGAAGAAAAACAGGGAAATATGGCGATATCTTGATTTTTCGGTATAATAGTGTTAGAATATTGAAAATTGTATAATGGGCTTGTTATGGAGTTTATCTCTGTTATTTTTGAGAAAAAAGAATGATAAAGGAATGGGAACGATGAATCAGGTCTTAGTGATTATTCCTGCTTATAATGAAGAAAAGAATATCGTCCGCGTGGTGGATAATCTGATCCAGAATTATCCGCAGTATGATTATGTGGTCATCAACGACGGTTCCAAAGACCGTACCGCCGCCATCTGCCGGGAGCACGGCTATCATCTTATTGACCTTCCGGTCAACCTGGGCTTGGCGGGCGCGTTCCAGACCGGCTTGAAATATGCCGACCGTATGGGGTATGCTTACGCCATCCAGTTTGACGCCGACGGGCAGCACAGGCCGGAGTTCATTGCCCCTATGCTGGAAGAAATGCAAAAAGGAAACGATATTGTGATCGCTTCCCGTTTTGTGACGGAAAAGAAACCCTTTACTATGCGTATGGTAGGCAGCCATCTGATTTCGTTCGCGATGAGACTCACCACTGGAAAACGGATCAAGGACCCCACTTCCGGGATGCGTATGTTTGACCGTACTATGATCCATGAATTTGCTTCCAATATCAACTATGGCCCTGAGCCCGATACCATCTCTTATTTGATGAAACACGGGGCGAAGGTGTCGGAAGTACAGGCGACAATGGACGAGCGCATTGAGGGGCAAAGTTATTTGACCTTTTCCAAGTCCCTTTCTTATATGATGAGGATGGGGATCTCTATTATGTTGGTACAGCTGTTCCGGAAACGGGCGGTATCTTAACCCATGGGTGAAAAGGAGGAGGATTTGCTGCTATGAGTATTGTACTGCGTATTATTTTGATTATTGCTTCCCTTTTAACCATCCTATATATGATGAGGAAAATCCGTCAATCCAAAGTGCAGATTGAGGATTCCATTTTCTGGGTGATTTTTTCCGTGATCCTGCTTGTGGTCAGTATTTTCCCGGGACTGGCGGACTTCTTTACCCGGCTGCTGGGAATTTATTCTACGGTAAACTTTGTCTTTTTGCTGACGATCTTCATTTTGCTGATTAAGTTATTCCTCATGACCATCCGGGTTTCCCAGCTAGATAATAAGGTGCGGGAATTAGCGGAACGGCTGGCGGTGGAACGGTCGGTGAATCAGGAAAAAGATCAGGAGGAAAAAGAGAAAGAAAAATAAATTCTTCTTTTTGGATAGAAAATAAAAAATCCTCCGGTTGGAAGTCATGGCTCCCAACCGGAGGATTTTTTATGCCCGAAGTTTACAGGTATCGATCCATCCCAGGCTGCCGGAATATCGTTCCAGCTGGGAAGGTGTCAACGCAATGGCGCTGTTGCTGCTGCCGCAGGCGGGATAAACGATATCGAAACGTTGAAGGGAAACATCCAGATAGACCTTGACGCCGTCCTTCACCCCAAAAGGGCATACGCCCCCTACCGCATGGCCCACCAGTTCCACAGCCTGCTCCGGGGTTAACATTTTCGCTTTTGTATGAAATTGGGCTTTGAATTTGGCATTGTCAATTTTGGTATCCCCGGCTGCCACCACCAAAACGGCCTCCCCGTCTACCAAAAAGGAAAGGGTTTTAGCAATACGCCCCGGTTCACAGTGCAAAGCCTGTGCCGCCAATTCCACAGTAGCAGAGGAAGAATCAAATTCTAAAATTTGATTCTGTATTCCCCATTGCTGTAAATATGCCCTGGCCTGCTCAATTCCCATTTTTTATTCCACTCCTATTTCCAATTTGATAGTGATATTGTACTGCTTCCCGCAATAAGGCGCAAGCGGACTGGTTGATTTCCATCATGCGACTTTTCTCTGTAGAGAAAATCCGGTATAGTATGGGATAGAAGAACGATACTTCCGATAGGAGGAAGAGTGATGGAACAGTATCAGGACATACTCAGAAAAAGCCCGTTGTTTCAAGGGATGACGGACAGTGAACGGTTACAAGCCTTGTCGGCATGGAAAGCCCGGGTACAGAAAGCGCCAAAAGGCGCGGTGCTGTTGCTGGCAGGACAGACAATAACAGAGATAGGGATTCTTCTGGAAGGGCGGGCCCAGATTATCCGGGAAGAGTACACAGGGGAACGTCATATTTTAGCGGATCTGGTTCCTGGAGAGTTATTTGCGGAAGCTTTTGCCTGTGCTTCCCTTGATCCGGAAGAAGAAAATCCTATTCCGGTGACGGTTGTCACCGCACTGGAGAGTACGGTCTTATGGATTCCATGCCGCCGTGCGGTTATGATGAATACGGAAGGTGATATTACCCAGGGGAAATTGGTGGGAAACCTCATGCGGGTATTGGCAAATAAAAATTTACTGCTGAATCGGAAAATTGGATACCTTTCCCAGCGTTCCACCCGGGAAAAATTATTGGCGTATCTCTCCGATCAGGCAGTATTACAGGGAAAGCGGGAATTTTGTATCCCTTTTAATAGGCAGGAACTAGCCGACTATCTGTGTGTGGAGCGCAGCGCCATGTCCGCTACCCTGGGAAAGCTTAGGGATGAAGGAATCCTTACTTTTCAAAAGAATGTTTTCCGGTTGTTATGATAAAAATGGCGAAGAGCGCATCGGATTTTCTCTGAAAAAGGACGGAGCTGCCTGCGCCCCAAATATAGAAGTTTCGTCTATCTTTTCACAGGTGATAGGGTGGAGGGGAAAAGCCCTTCCTCGCCCATCGCAATGGGCGAAACCCTCCAGCTCCCAAAAGCTTAGGAAGGGAGGCCAAACTGTGCGGGGAACGGTTTGCCATGAGGAACCCTAGGGAGGAGGTTCCCATCCCTTGCCCGCTTGAGTAATTTCAGAGCAAACCTTTTTCGATATTCTAAAGGGGAGGCGTTGCAAAAAGTAAAGCAACGCCTCCCCTTGTATCAATGGAACCAGATGCGCACATGTTCAGCAAAACGGAAAGAGCTATATTTCCACTACGCCCATATCGGTAATCCGGATTTCTGGAATGACAGGGAGGGCTAAAAAGCTCAATGCGATAAATGGATCAATACCAGGGTCTACCCCCATGGCATAAGCATGCTCTGTCAATTCCTGGATTTTTTCGGTGAGGGGCTGTACGTCCAAATCGGACATCAGGCCGCCGATAGGGAGGGGGAGAGTGGCCACGACCTGACCATTTTGTACTAGGGTATAACCGCCCTGTACCCGCTCCAGCTCTTTTACAGCCAGCAGCATATCCTCGTCGTTATCGCCGGCAACTAGGAGATTGTGGGAATCGTGGGCCACTGTGGTGGCGATAGCCCCATGGCGAAGCCCGTACTGGGCCAGAAGCCCCAGCCCGAAATTCCCTGTGGCGTGGTGGCGTTCCAAAACCGCAATTTTTAATAAATTCCCTTCTGTAATCCCCTTGGAAACGCCTTCCCGCGTTAACATCACCTTTTTGGTGAGAAGCTGCCGGGGAACCATATGAATCACCGGATAATTATCCTGTTCCGGCAAGCGGAAACAATCAGGGGAAAGTTCCGGCAGATGCACTGAGTGAAGGACGCGCTCTGGAATGGGAGGCATGAAGGGGCGCAGGCATAGTTCCTCATAGGGAACCCCTCCTACGTATACATCCGATACAGATACCTGCTCCAAATCATCCAATACTACAAGATCAGCCCGGTAGCCCGGGGCGACCGCCCCGATATCCGTTATGCCGTAAATACGGGCCGCCTGTATAGTGGCCAACTGATAGGCGGTGACAGGATCCATACCCAGCTGGATAGCTCTTTGAATATGGCAGCGTATGGTGCCTTCTTTGTGGATATCCAGCAGATGCTTATCGTCGGTGCAAAAAGCCAGGCGGGAAGTGTCCAGCCCTTCCCGTAAAATGCCCTCCACGATGGCGTCCAGATTCTTGGAACCGCTCCCCTCCCGGATCAGGACATATAAGCCGGCGCGGAGCTTTTCCCGGGCTTCTTCAAAAGTAACGCTTTCATGGTCGGTCTGGATTCCCGCCGCCGCGTAGGGTTGCAGCAGCTCTTGAGGTACAGAAGGGAGATGGCCGTCAAGTACTTTGTTTCGATATAGGGAAAGTTTTTCCAGAATATCAGGATCGCATTGGGATACCCCATAAAAATCCATCATTTCCCCCAATCCGGTGACGCGGGGATGATGGAGAAAATGAGCCAAGTCCTGCGCTTTCAGCACGCTGCCGGAATGTTCCAAAGGAGTAGCGGGCACACAGGAAGGAACCTGGACGAAATAATGGAGAGGTAGATTTTCCGAACGGTCTAGCATAAATTGGATCCCGTCGGCCCCCGCCACATTGGCGATCTCATGAGGATCGGTGACAACGGCGGTAACGCCAAAACGGAGCTCTTCCCGGCAATAGATCTCCGGCAGGGCCATGGAGGATTCTACATGACAGTGGGCGTTGATAAATCCAGGCGAGACATAACGCCCCTGTAAATCGACAGTATGGGGGCCGTCATACTGCCCCACTCCGGCGATGTACCCGTCGCAAATAGCGATATCCCCGGCGACCAGCTCGCCGGTCAACACTTGTATCACAGTAGCGTTTTTCAATACCAGATCAGGTTCCTTGTCTCCTAACGCGGTTTTTATGAGGTTCTGCCGATTCATATCGCACCTTCCTTTTCAAAATGATTTTGTATGTTTCTCTTTTTTGGTTTTGCGTGTCAGCCCTGTTCAAGGCGCCTATTCTTTTCGAAATACAGGCCGTTCCTGGTGGCGAAGGGGGTTATTTATTCTTCCAATCTAAGGCCTTAGCCTCGACCTCTTTTACAAATTTTTCTTTGCCGTCGCAGTATCCATCAATATCATAGGGATATTTTTTGGCGAGTTCCCTTTTTAATTTGGCATATGCGGCTTTGGTATCTTCATGAGAGCACAGATAATCCCGAAAAGCAAGGTGGCGTTCTATATTTGTCCTGTCGGACTGGGCAAATATATGTACCTGGTGCGTACGTTTCTCCCCGCCTTTTCGCAGGTAACGCCGGCCGATAATTCCAAATTCCCCTAGGTATTCATAACCGATTGCTTCAAATTCCGACGAGATCAGATCGACAGATTCCAAATCTTTGACGACCGGCATAATATCAATGATGGGTTTCGCGGCAAGGCCCTCCACGGAAGTGCTGCCTATATGGTAAATGGAAGCGCAGTTTGCCCCGAGGATTTGTTTGATTTTTTCCGATTCTCTCTCGAACATTTCTGGCCATTTGGGATTATATTCCGTGACAACGATATGTTGCGGCATCTCCATTCCTCCCCTGCTGTCAAAAGTAATTTGGAAAATCAGTGGGAATTTAATTAGGCATCCATAAAAGATAAAAGGATTTTTTCTATTATAACATGAAAGATACAGAAAAGAAGGATTTTTTTATCTCTGAATAGAAAAATAGCCTGCGCCCTGTGAAAAAGAATTCTCAAAAGGCGTAGGCGGAAAAAAGTAAAATAAAAAGTTAGATTATCAAAAAGTAAGTCGCAAAACAGATTGGTCTCTCCTGCTGAACTTTTTAAAATCTGAAGAATTTTGCCCATTGCGATGGGCGGGGAAACGTTCCATCCATCTTTAAAAAGGTGGATGGAACCTCTACATTTTCTTTGTGGGATAGGCTTAGTGCAGGACGTGCCCACCGCAGGCGTGTTGTGTTTTTTAGTACAGGAAACGCTTATCCTTACTTTATGGAAAAGAGCGTCAGGCATCCGGGTTTACATACCTCCACACATTTGCCGCATCCAGTGCATGTTTCTGGGTTTACCCGGGCGAGGAAATTTTTTACTTCAACAGCTCCCACAGGACATTCCTTGACGCAGCGCATACAGCCGATACAGGCCGTGACACAGGCTTTCCGAGCCTCCCCGCCTTTATCGCAGTTGGAACAGCGTACCATAGCTTGACGCTTGACAGGGGCCAGGGAAATTAACCCCTTGGGGCAGGCGGTTACGCACTGGGAACAACCCCTGCATCGGGAAGGATCAATAGAGGCCACGCCGTTACACACATGAACGGCGTCATATTCGCAAACCGCGGCGCAGTCCCCCAGACCGATACAGCCATAGGAACATTCCCCTGTGCCGCCGAACAGCTGGGCCGCGGCGGCACAGGAAGAAATCCCCTGGTATTCCATCCGCTGGGAAGTATGGTCATAGCTGCCCAGGCAATGGACAAAGGCGGATTGCTTCTGCACCTGTCCGGCGTCGATCCCCAGCAGGCCGGCAACCTGTTCCGCCACCGCTTGGCCGCCCGGCGCGCAGAGGCCGTTTTCAGCTTCCCCTTTGGCCAGGGCGGAGGCGTACCCGGCACAGCCGGAATATCCGCAGGCGCCGCAGTTGGCCCCCGGCAGGATTTCCTGGATGGCTTCCGCTTTTTCATCCTTGGGCACCGCCATGACGATAGAGGCGATGGCCAGACCCAGGCCGGCGATCAGACCAATCCCGGCCACAATGAAAATCGCCAATAGTATCTGATTCATGCAAATCCCTCCTTAACCCAGCAAGCCGTCCACAAGCCCTTGGAATCCCAGAAAGGATACCGCGACCAGGGACGCCGCCACCAGAGTGATGGGAAGGCCCTTGAGGCTTTTGGGAATGTCACAGTTTTCCATCCGTTCCCGGATACCGGCGAAAAGTACCATGGCCACCAGAAACCCGATTCCCGCCCCGAAAGCATTCACCAGAGACTGGAGATAACCGAAGGAAGCGTCCGCCGCCCCTTTTTCAATCACCAGCATGGTGACGCCTAAAACAGCGCAGTTGGTGGTGATTAGGGGAAGATAAATCCCCAAAGAATGATAGAGGGCCGGCATAAACTTTTTTAGAACGATTTCCACCAGTTGTACCAGCGCGGCGATGATCAGGATAAAGACGATGGTCTGTAAGTAAGCGAGGCCGTTGGGAACCAATAGATATTGATAAATCGGCCAGGTGACGGCGGTGGCCAGCACCATAACGAAGGTAACGGCGGCGCTCATCCCTACCGCGGTATTGACTTTTTTGGACACCCCTAAAAAGGGGCAGATCCCTAAAAATTTATTGAGGACATAGTTTTCCGTGAGGATAGCGGCCAGGAAAATAGCGATCAGCTCTTTGGTCATGTTTCGTCGCCCTCCTTTGCGGTGAGTTTGGAACAGTTCTCCTGCAAGGGACAGGAGGCACAGCCAATTTCCTCAGGCTTCTTTTTGGAACCAGTCAACTTATTCGCCAAGGCGATTAACATGCCAAACACAAAGAATCCCCCGGGAGGAAGGATAAAGATGATGATGGGGTCCATCAGCCCGGCGGTGACAGGTATCCCGAACAGGCAGCCGGTACCGAGAAATTCCCGGATCATGCCCATGGCCAGCAGGGCGGCGGTAAAACCGATCCCCATCCCCAGACCGTCCAGAATGGAAGGGAGCACGGAATTTTTACTGGCGTACATCTCCGCGCGGCCTAAAATAATGCAGTTTACCACGATCAGGGGCAGATAAATGCCCAGCGATTCGTCAATGGAAGGCGCGTAGGCTTTTACCAGCATCTGGACGATGGTGACGAAACCGGCGATGATGGTGATATAAGCGGGGATGCGCACTTTATCCGGGATAATTTTCCGCATGGCGGAAATCACCGCGTTGGAACATACCAGCACGATGGTAGCCGCGACGCCCATGCCGATGGCGTTGGTGGCGGCAGTGGTGACAGCCAGAGTGGGGCAGGTGCCCAGCACCAGGCAGAGCACAGGGTTTTCCTTGAGGATACCTTTTGAGAATTCATGCCACAGAGATTTTGCCATTTAAGCTCCTCCTTCCTGAATGGTTTGGTAAGCGGAAACTGCCAGGTTGACGGCGTCAGTCACCGCGTCGGATGAAATGGTAGCACCGGTCATGGCCTCGATTTGCCCATCCCCTGGAGTGCTTTTTACCACTTCAAACCCATTTTGCGGAACCGCCTGCTGATATTGCTGCCGGAACTCCTCTTTAGCAGCGTTGGCGCCCAGGCCAGGGGTTTCCTCCTGGGACAGGAGCACAACGCCCTGGACCGTATCGTCCGATCCAATCCCGGTCATTACCTGGATGGTGCCGCCGTACCCTTTGGATTCCGTGGTGAATACATAACCGATTTCCTGACCGGAAGAATCCTTCCCAACATAATACACCAGGCCGTCCAGATCTTTTTCCTCAAAGGATTCCGCCTGAGGGAGGACGATTTTCCGGGAACTCTCTTCCTTCAAAAGGGTCTGCTGGACGATGGCGTCTTGGGTGAGGAGATTGGTGCCCGCCAGCAGGGCGGTGATCACCAGACAGATGAGAAAAAGGGAAACCGCGGGGATCAAAACCTCTTTTGCGCTAAGCTTTTTCATGCTTTGCCTCCTCTCCAAAGGGTTTGGGGCGGGTCAGGCGTTCGATGTGGGGAACCAGGATATTCATAAGGATGATGGAGAAGGATACCCCTTCCGGCAAAGATCCGAATACTCGGATCAACACCGTGAGCAGGCCGCAGCCTATCCCAAAGATAATACGGCCGGAGAAGGTGATGGGGGAGGTGGTGTAATCAGTGGCCATAAAGATCGCGCCCAGCAAGAGGCCCCCCGTGAGGATATGTTCTACAGGATTCTGCCCGAGAATCCAGGAAAATACAAATACCGTGCCAATAAAACACAGGGGGATTTCAATCCGGATGACCCGGCGAAGCGCCAGGTATACGCCCCCAAGCAGCAGGGCGACCGCGCAGGTTTCCCCCAGGCATCCGGCGCGGAAACCCAGGAACAGGGCGCTTAAGCTGGGCACTTCCCCGCCGTTAGCCATTATATTGAGGGGAGACGCGGTGGTGATAGCGTCGGCGGAACCTTTGAGATAATAAAAGGATTCGCTCCAAGTGCTCATCTGCGTGGGGAAGGAAGACATGAGCACAATGCGGGCGGTCAGGGCAGGATTGACAAAATTCATGCCGATGCCGCCGAACATCTGCTTGACCACCACGATGGCCACCACACCGCCGAAAACGGCAATCAGGGGATGAATGCTCACAGGCAGGTTAAAGGCCAGCAGTACGCCGGTTACCACGGCGGACAAATCGGGGATGGTGTTATCCCGTTTCATGATTTTTCGGGAAAGATATTCAGAGAGTACGCACGATATCACCGTTACCACCAGGATCATCAAGGCGCGGAAGCCGAAGATAACCACAGAAGCGATGGCCGCGGGAATTAAGGCGATCAAAACATCCCCCATAATTTTTTGAGTGGTATCCCCGCATCGCAGATGGGGGGAGGGGGATACAAAAAGCTTTTCCGTCATGTTCTGCCTTCCTTTCCGCCGTTCGCGCCGGCTTGTTTTACCAATGCTTTCCCCATCCGGATGGCCTGTACCAGCTGCCGCCCAGCGGGACAGTTATAAACGCAGCAGCCGCATTCCATACAGGTGGTTACCCCCAGCCGGATAAGCTCCTGGGTGTTTTTCCTCAGGGCCTGCCGCTCCAGGGCGGTGGGGATGAGATGCATAGGGCATCCCTGTACACACCGGCCGCACCGGATACAGGCGGTTGGCTCCATCAGCTTGGCTTCTTTTTCCGAAAAGGCCAGGATGGCGTTGTTTTGTTTGAGTACTGGAAGACTGTCGTCGGCCAGCGCGATCCCCATCATAGGGCCGCCCATGAGAAGTTTTTTGGGCGTTTCCCGATATCCTCCGCAAAATTCTATGACATCCCGGATAGGGGTACCCAAGGGTACCAAGACATTTTGGGGACGCGAAATGGCGGAACCATCGATGGTCAGGCGTTTGGAAACAAGGGGCATACCGGTTTTTAAATAAACAGCTAAGAAAGCGATAGAAGTGACATTCATGACCAAACAACCCACATCGGCGGGAAGTTTCCCCGGGGGGACTTTCCGGCCCGTACAGGCCTGCACCAGGACTTTTTCCGCTCCTTGTGGATAACGGGCTTTCAGCGGGAGCACCCGCACCAGGTTTTCCGGGTCCCGATCATCATTTTCCGCGATTTCGGAAAGAACCTGGATCACGTCCGGCTTATTGTCCTCTACGGCGATAAGAACCCGATGAATCCCTAACAGCTCTTTAACCGCGTAGATGCCGGAAAGCACTTCCCAGGAGTTTTCCAGGGCCTCCCGGTGGTCGGCGGTGATATAGGGCTCGCATTCCGCTACGTTCACCAAAAGGGTATCCACTTGTTTGTCAGGCTGAATGCTTAGTTTCACGTGGGCGGGAAAACCCGCCCCGCCCAGGCCCACCAGTCCAGAAGCGCGGACCGCTTTCACCAGGTCTTCCGCTGTTTCTACCTTAGGAGGCTGGAGCCCGGGATAGGCCCGCATCTCACCGTCCGAATCAATGACAACGGCCTGTACCCGGTTGCCGGCAGGCAGCTGTACGGTGGTCAATTTGCTTACTGTTCCCGACACGCTGGCATGGATCGGGGCGCTTACATATTGGCCGCTGTCCCCGATGATTTGCCCTACCTCTACGGTATCTCCCGGTTTTACGGTGGGGACACAGGGAGCGCCGATATGCTGCTGCATAGGGAGGATCACCTGCTTAGGGGGCGGCATGACTACAGTTTCCATAGCGGAGGTGTTTTTGCGGTGGGGGACTTTGGCGCCGCCGTGGGTCGAGAATGGGCGGCGGGGAAATTGCAGGCGCTTCATGGTTGACATAAGGTTCTTCCTTTCCCTGTGGCAGGCTGGAAAGAATCCGGCTGCCACAATTTGTGATACGTCTTGATAAACGTACTTTTTCATAAATTTATTGAATACTTTATTGATAAGACAAGGCTATAAAAAGGCTCTCTCTGTTTTTTATCTTTTTGAAAAGTGCTTGCAAAAAATGACTTGATTTTTGTTTTTTAAGGGAGATCCTATGGATCCATTTTTTCTCGAAACCGCTCCTGCAGCGGGGGCACTTCCTTTCTCTGACGTCAGAGAAAGGAAGCAAAGAGAACGCAAAGGGGGGAATCATGTTTCCCCCCTTTGAACCCCTTACAAGACCGCCGCGGCGGGTCTCCTAAACTAGCCCGGGAAGTATGCCGGCTAACTGAGCGGCGTCCGCCCGCTCAAATAGCCGGCATACCGTAAGGGTATCACTCATCGGATTTTTATTTATCTGTAAACAAATAAGAAAAAATGAGATTAACGCAGTTGAGAAATTTTGTTGAGCGCCGGCAAAACAGCGCGAAGCACAAGGCCGGTGGCGGTTCCGGTGATCAAAGAGAACAACAGCAAAAACGGAGCGTAGGCCACCACAGCGGAGGTTGTCAACAAAGCGGCGACCCCTAGCTGTGCGGCGTTATGGGCTACTGCGCCGGCAATCCCTATCCCCACCAGACCAAACGGACGTTTTTTCATATGTAAAAGGTATCCCATCAACAAAGTGCTGAGGAGCCCGCCGCAGGTACTCATCAGAAAAGCGGTAAAGCCCCGTGTGAATCCGGCGAATAATCCCTTAATAAGGGCGATTCCCAAGGCGGGAATGATCCCCAGGGAACCGGCGGCGTACATAGTGACGATATTGGAAAATCCCGGTTTCGCCCCAGGGGGCAACATGGGAAGGGGTGGGATGAGCATCTCCAAACCGGAGATCGCCAGCGCCAAAGCGCATAAAAGGGAAAGGCGGGTTAGTTTTTGGGTTTGGGGGCGGATATGTAGCACTCCTTGTTCGGGAGAGTTTTTTTGTTTCGAGGGGTGAAAAAAAGGCATAGCGGTGTAGCTCCTGTTTTTATCCTGTGTAGGCGTCTATGGAAGGATCAGATCCCTGTAGACGCACGGTCAGACGGGCGGGCAAACACACGGCGATCTGTCCCGCTTGGGTAAGTTTGCCGGAATGCACACATCGCTTGTCCGGACAGGAAGCGGAGAGGAAGGAAACGCCGTCCGGCTCGATCAAAAGGACAGCGGGATAGGGGCCGCCGATTTCCAGCTCATAGGGTTCCTGTACCTGAGAAAGAGAAATTGTGGATATGATTTGGCCGTCCTGTTCCACCACAATGCAGGAAGCGCTTTCCCGGGGAAAGGTCCACAGATAACAAAACAGGGCGGCTAATAACACCTCAACGATCAGGAAAAGATCGCGTTTTTGAAAAAGGGAAACCACGCTTTTTTTCACAAGGCGTTGACGGCTCATGACAGGGAATCCAAAAGCATATAGCCTTCGGCCGTAATGGAAACGCGGCTGCGAAGGCCTTCGGTGATAAAGACCCTTTTATCCTGATCGATAAAGATCGCTTGAGCATCATAATGGGCAAGCAGTTCCTGGCTTTTTTCCGCCCCTAACACAAAACAGGCGGTAGAGAGCATGTCGCTGAGCGCCCCATTGTCGCACACCACAGTGACGGAAACCAAATCGTTTTCCACAGGATACCCGGTATCCGGATTAAGAATATGATGATACAGTTTCCCGTCCTCTTCAAAGTATTTTTCATAGATACCGGAGGTGGAAACAAAGCCGCCGGACAGGCTTAACGTGCCCATGGAAACATTGCTTTCCGTGGAGAGGTTTTGAAAAGGGTTGCGGATGGCGATGGTCCAATCGGAGTGATCCGGCTTTTGACCGAAAATACCCACGCTTCCCCCTACCGCTACGATCCCGCAGGATACGCCGGATTCCTCATAAGAGGCCACTACTTCATCACAGGCGGCCCCCTTGCCCACTCCGCCTAAATCCAGGGCGTACATGGAATTTTTTAGGGAGGAGGAATTTTCTTCGCTGTCAACCCGCAGGTTGGTATAGTCCACATAAGGAAGAAAACGCTGGATATCTTCCGCAGAAGGTAGGTGCTGGTTTTCTCCCCCGAAATCCCAGAGGGAGGATAAGGGAAGGATCGTGGGGTCAAAAGCCCCCCCGCTCTGCTGGGCCACATCCAGGCATCGCGCCAGCAGGCTGGCGGTCTTACTGTCCACGGAAACCCAATCATTTCCCGCGTTGGCGTTGATTTTGGCGATGTCGGAATCCTCTTTGCGCCAAGAAATAAGGTCTTCCAGTTCAGAGACAGCCTGGGCGGCATCCTCAGCGGCCTGGGCCGCGTTACTGCCATAAACAGTCTGCTGTACATAGGTGCCCATAGCTAAGGAAGTGTTTTCATAGACATCATTTTGTGGGTGGGAACTGGAAAATAACCAGATGATCACGCCAATGATCCCCAATAGGATGACGGTCAATACAATATGCGGCCAGGAAAAGGGAAGTTTTTTTGATTTGGTCAAACAGATCGCTCCTTATCAAAGGAAATTTTCTTGATTCCCCTAACAATATAGCATAGCTACTGGGAGGAAAATTTCCTAAACAAAACTTATTCTATCATGT
Organism: uncultured Clostridium sp.; assembly: GCA_934717555.1. GTDB lineage: Bacteria > Bacillota > Clostridia > Oscillospirales > Acutalibacteraceae > CAJFUH01. The sequence continues at coordinate 4,390 of CAKUYY010000011.1, read as the reverse complement.
TCTAAAGTATATTGCAATAAAGAGATTTTTCTGACAATTTTGTACAAAAAACAAAAAATCCTCCGCAACTGCGCGAAGGATTCTGCGTTAAAAGAAAACGGCCATCAAAACGGAAGCTATCATTACCAGAGCGATCACTCCCGCGACTACCCGGATCAAAAGCATCCTTTTGTCCAAGGGCTTTTTCTTTCCTTGCATTTTTGTCTGGCGGTTTGCCATAAGATCAGTCCTTTTTTTGATTTATTGTTATCATACTCCATGGATATGCGGGGTTCAAGAATAAAATTGTTAAAGATTTGAGAAGGACTCAGGTGAATTTGCGGAGGCTGGGAAAATTTGTTTTCCTGGAAAGCTCACAGGTTAACGTCTGAAACGCTATCAGCCCTCTTTCTGATCCAACTTTAATTCTTTTATCAGAGCCTGTAATTCCTGACTGTCCTTTAAATAAGAAGTTTCCTTATCGGAATATATGGATCTTATAAGGGATTTTTGCATGTTAAGCCCCAATTGCTTGTTATTTTCTTTTGCCTGAATGTGACGATATAATGGAGAGCTCTTGATATCCCATTTATGAGTAAGGGATTTTAACATGGGTATCAGAATTTTGATACATTTCTCAGGATAGTTACAAGAGGAATAAAGTTGGAAATGGGCAATATAAGAATGATATTCCGATAGGTCAAATAATTTAGCGCTGTTTTCAGAAACATCCGCAAGGTGTTGGGCATCTTCCATTCGTTCTTCCCTACATGCGATTTCCATCAGAGTCATTAAAATTGTTTGTATCTCATTGATCGCGGATAATAATTTTTCCTCTTCCAGTTTTGCGGCTTCTTCTAATTTTCCATATGCCATGTACAACTTTACCTGAAGCTGTTTTTTATCAACAAGCCCCTGATCGGGTAAACACTGTAACATTTCCTCCGTTTTCGCGTATTCCTTCCTCTCCATACATTTAGAAATGAGAATGGATTGCGCTTGGCTGCGGATAGCCTGATCAGGAGAGTCCAGCACACGTTGGTACAGGGATTCGATGGCGGTTTTATAGTGGTCAAGATTTTGATCTAACAGTAAGGAACCATCCAAAAACAATGCTACGTTTAGTACCAGCGGATAACAGGTAGGATATTCTTTTATTTTCTCCATGGCAATCTTATAGGTTTGTTGAAATCCGTTTTTATCAAAGATTTCTGACAGATGATGGAGGAAGGAGTTTATTTCCTTCTGGGTTAGTTCCTCCTGAAAGGATAAAAGTGTATTTAAGTCAGTATCTAGCAGCCTGGCGAGAGGGGGAAGCAGGGTGATGTCGGGATAGGAAATGCCTTTTTCCCATTTGTTAACAGCTGAGGCTGTTACGCCAAGATAACTTGCCACTTGTTCTTGTGTAAATTTTTTTGTCAAACGTTGCGCTCGGATTCTTTCATTTATTTTCATAGGGTTCCCTCCCCAATAGATCTATCGTAATTAATTATATCAACCCTGTTTTCTTTTTACCATTGACTTGTTTTCCTTTTTCAGGCCATAATTTTGACGGGTAATCAAATTTTTACGGTTGAGTTTCCGGTCAAAAAAAGTTTGTTTTTGCATATCTGTTTCACAGAAAAATGATTTTTAAATGGATGCATTCTTGTATTTGCTCCTAATTTTATGGATAATAATTCCATTTTATCCTATTTTTCCTTTGGAAGGGAATTAGATTTTCTCAGGGGGAAAAGATTGACTTCAAGCAATTCCGTGATACAATATGTAGTGTTTGATGAAAGACTGGGGACTAAATAGGAGGAATTAAATATGAATTTGTCGCAGAACGCTCAAACAGTATTGGAACGCAGATATCTGATCAAAAACGGCGAAGGCGTGGTAATAGAGACCGTAGAGGAACTGTTCCACCGGGTAGCCGGCGCCATTGCGCAGTCTGACCGTATTTATGATCCCAAAGCGGATGTGGAAAAAACCGCCTCGGAATTTTATGATATGATGACCCAGCTGGAGTTCCTGCCTAACTCCCCCACCCTCATGAACGCAGGCAGGCCCTTGGGACAGCTTTCCGCCTGTTTTGTGCTTCCTGTGGAAGATACCATGGAGGGAATTTTCGAGGCAATTAAACAGGCCGCCCTAATCCATAAATCCGGCGGCGGGACAGGCTTCTCTTTTTCCCGCCTGCGTCCCAGCGGCAGCGCAGTAAATTCTACCGGTGGGGTGGCTTCCGGACCCATCAGCTTTATGAAGGTATTTAATATGGCCACAGAGGCCGTCAAGCAAGGTGGTACCCGCCGGGGCGCCAATATGGGGATCCTGCGCATCGATCATCCGGATATTATGCAGTTTATCGACTGTAAAAAGGACAACAAGGAAATTACCAATTTTAATATCTCAGTAGGATTGACGGAAGCCTTTATGAAAGCCGCCGAAGAGGGAGGCATGTATGACCTGGTGGACCCCCACACCCGGGAAGTAACGGGACAGCTCAACGCCAGGGAGGTATTTGACCATATCGTAGACGCCGCATGGCGCAATGGGGAACCAGGCATTATCTTTTTGGACCGCCTGAACCGGGATAATATTGTTCCCAGGCAAGGGGAAATTGAATCCACCAATCCCTGTGGGGAACAGCCCCTGCTTCCTTTTGAATCCTGCAATTTGGGTTCCATCAATTTGACAAAGATGGTAAACAAATCGGAAAATACCTGGAGGGTGGATTGGAAAAAGCTCTCGGATACTGTGAAAAAAGCGGTACATTTCCTGGATAATGTCATAGATGCCAATAAGTATCCCCTGGAACAGATTGACTTTACCACCAAGCAGACCCGCAAAATTGGTTTGGGAATCATGGGCTGGGCGGATATGCTGCTGATGCTGGGAATCCCTTATAATTCGGAAGAGGCGGTCCGCCTGGCGGAAGAAGTCATGAAGATCATTACCGAAGCCGCCCGGGAGGAAAGCCGCAAACTCGCCGGACAGAGGGGCGTGTTCCCGCTGTTTTCCGAAAGTATCCTGCCCCAGGACAAGCCTCAGCGCAACGGCACTGTGACCACCATCGCTCCCACAGGTACCCTTTCCCTGCTGGCGGGGTGCTCTTCCGGGGTAGAACCGGTATTTGGGTATGTATATATCCGCAACATTATGGATGGAACGGAAATGATCGAGGTCAACCCGATCCTCAAGGAAGTATTGGAGGAAAGAGGCCTGTACTCTGATGAGTTAATGAAAACCATAGCCAAGCAGGGGAGCCTCAGCCATATCCCGGAAATTCCTGAGGATATCCGGCGGGTGTTCGTATCCGCCCACGAGGTCTCTCCCGAGTATCATATCCGGATGCAGGCCGCTTTCCAGCGCCATACGGATAACGCTGTTTCCAAGACCGTTAACTTTAATCACGATGCCACCAGGGAAGAGGTCGCTCAAGTGTACCGGCTGGCTTTTGAGTTGGGGTGCAAGGGCGTTACCATTTACCGGGACGGTAGCCGGAGCGAGCAGGTGCTCAATATCGGTAAGGTGAAAAAAGAGGGGGAGGAATCCACCCAAGAGCAGACGATAGAGGAAAAAGCAAAATCTCAGGCCATTGTCCCCAGACCCCGCCCCGAAGTGGTGACAGGTATTACAGAAAAAGTAAAAATCGGATGCGGGAACCTGTATATCACCGTCAATTATGATGACAAGGGGATTTGTGAGATCTTTACCAATACCGGTAAGGCAGGGGGATGCCCGTCCCAGTCGGAAGCGACCGCGCGGCTGGCTTCTATCGCTTTGCGGGCTGGGATTGATGTACACAGTATTGTGCATCAGCTCAAAGGAATCCGGTGTCCCTCCACGATCCGGCAAAACGGCATGAAGTGTACTTCCTGCCCGGACGCCATCGCCAAGACCATTGAAAAGGTATATCAGCAGCAGATCGAATTGGGGCATTGGGCGGAACCCGAAGAGGAAGCGGTAGAAACTGTTTCCTGTCCCGTCCCTTCCCAGACCATCACCACTTCCGGCAAAACCAATTTCTGTCCGGAATGCGGAGCGCGCATTGAGCATGAGGGCGGCTGCGTGATTTGCCGCAACTGCGGTTTTTCCAAGTGCGGCTGATCGTAGGGAAAATATATTTCAAAAAGCAAGCCCAGAGGCAGAATTTTTTCCTGTCTCTGGGCTTGTCAGTAAACTGCTATCAATAAAGGCTGGTTTTTCCGTAATCATAGCGTATGCCTCCATTCGCCTTTTTATTTTGGCCTCTGGGAAACGATTGTTTTATGAAAGATTCTGTTTTTCTTTTCTGAAAATCATAGCTTGTCGTCTTTATGTCTGACCAGTAAAAATAACATGGGCGGTCACTTTGCGGTATGCCGGCTATTTGAGCGGGCGGACGCCGCTCAGTTAGCCGGCATACTTCCCGGGCTTTCTTAGG
>CAKUYY010000010.1 GCA_934717555.1 uncultured Clostridium sp. | reverse complement strand
TCCATTTCTTTCATAAAAGTATACTGCTCGATATCCCATTGATATCCCTCCGGTTTCGCTGTTTTCAGATAGTCAATTTGGTCATTGTAGTAGGTATCAGGATCTCCATAATACCCATCCCGGCTGGCAGACATGGAACTTTGAACCAATAACGCTACCAGGTTCAGGCCCAACGCCGCCAAAACCATGAGACCCAGCATGATAAAAGTACTAATACGGTGAAAAATCTTGATGTATTCATTGTGAATCAATCGGAAAAACCTAGCCAATTTGTTTCCCCTCCTCTTCAGTCAGTTCCAGGAAGACATCTTCCAAGCTTTTGCGTTCTATTGGAGATACCCGGTAGACTCGTATGCCCGCCCGTACCATCGCTTCCAGAATATCTGCTATTTGCTCCTTGGGATTTTCTTGGGGCAGGGAAATCTCCAAGCAGTTTTCCTCCATATGTTTTATCTCCTGGCAGTTCCTCTGGGAAAGTTCCAAAGCCGCTTTCTGTGGGTCGTTCACCTGGAATACAAAACGATGCTTTCCCCCCATGGCGCTGTCAATCATCTCTTCCACTGTCTGAACCCCGATTACTTTCCCCCGGACGATAATCCCCACACGGTCGCACATCATTTCCATCTCTGACATCAGATGGCTGGAAACCATGACGCTGATGTTTTCCTTATGCGCTAGATTTTTTAAGATATCCCGCAAGTCTTTGATGCCCGCCGGGTCCAGTCCATTGGTAGGTTCGTCTAAGATCAGTACTTTGGGATGGTGGAGGATGGCCTGGGCTACTCCTAGCCGCTGTCTCATCCCTAGGGAATATTTTTTTACTTTATCCTGTATCCGGTTGCTCAGCCCTACCAATTCTACCACTTCTTGGATGCGCTTCTGGGTAACGCCATACCGCATTCTGGCATATTGCTGTAAATTCTGCATGCCGGTCAAAGTAGGGTACATCTCCGGATTCTCCACAATACCACCTATATTACGCATAGCTTTCTCAAAATTTTTTCTGATGTCGTATCCTGCTACTTCAATCTTTCCTTCATCTGTACTGAGCAAACCGACAATCATTTTGATGGTAGTGGTTTTTCCTGCACCGTTGGGCCCTAAAAATCCAAACACCTCACCGGCATAGGTTTCCAAGTTGATATCGTGGAGGATTTCCCGTTTTCCGATCCGCTTATAAACATGTTCTAATTTTAACGCTGTTTCCATGTTTTCTTCCTCCCTTCCTATTCCACCGGTGCCGCAGAGCTCACGGAACTATAGTACCCTTCCGCAAACTTCCAGGACCCATTCATCTGGATCATATCTACCTGAAATTCTCCTGATACGGAATATTTCTGAACCTTCTGTTTTTCCTCTTCAGAAGCCTGGTCAGGAGAAATTCCCTGGTTTGTATATAAACATCCCGTCAAAGTATTACTGTCCGCTATCCCATGCACCTCTACTACAATAGAATAGGGAAATACAGCTTTCGCGGCCCCGGGGCCTGTCTTGGTTATCTTGACACTGCCCATCGGCAACCCTGACCAGTCGGATATGTAACCATTGCCTTTGCTGTTCTGGTCAATCATACTATTCCATTCCAAGGAGATCGATTCCCAGTTTTGATAGTTAACGGTTCCTGTCTGCCTGACCCAGTACCGGTTGAGAACGTCTCCCACCTCTTTTTTCTTCTCTTCCACCACTTGAACAGGCACTTCTTCCCCTATTTTTTGATACTGCTCCGGAAAAATAGAAATTTCTGAAACGTCCTGTAAATACTGTTCCACCATCCTTTGAATTTCAGGCTGTTGCCTTTGGAAATTCTGGTCGTCTATCACCAGAAAAATAACCAGCCCAATCAGCAGGATAACCCCTAAAACAATACCACGGTTTATCTTTCGCAGTACAGTTTTTCCCTTCATCATGAAAACCTCCTTTTATTCTAATTGTATTATAACAAATAGTATAATTGTAGTATAGAACAAATCTCGTTGTTTGTCAAATAAAAATGATCTTGTTTTTCCATTTTTATCTAGGGAAATTCGCCATCCATCTTCAAATTCTATCTTACTCTTAAATAATAGAAAAAAGATGGATTTTTTCTCCTGCCTACCATATAATAACCATATTATTCGGAGTATTCTTGGAAAAGGGGAATATCAATGAGATTGCTTTTAACCGATACACCGCTTCCCATCCAGTTTTCAGAAGGGTCTGAAAATTATCTGATTGACTTATCTAGTCAAAAAATTTCACATTGCGTGGGATGTTTCGGCTGCTGGGTGAAAACGCCAGGAAAATGTGTAATCCGGGACGATGCTACCAAAATTTATCCTTTGATCGCCAAAAGTGAGGAAGTCCTTTATGTAAGCCGCGTCAAATATGGATCTTACGATACGCCTATGAAAACCATGCTGGAGCGGGCCATTCCTGTCCAGCAGGCATTTCTTCGGATTCATCACGGGGAAACCCACCATGTACAACGGGCTGTAGCGCCCAAAAAAGCCACCTTGATCGGTTATGGAGAACTCAGTGCTGATGAAAAAGAAGTATTCAAACAATTGGTACAGCGGAATAGACACAATATGTCCTTCGAAGCAGTAACCGTAAAATTCTCTTCCAAGGATCAGTTATTCGACACCGTGAAAAAGGAGATTCAAAGATGGGAAAGATCTTGATGGTGAATGGAAGCCCCAGGGCTCCCAAGTCAAATTCTAAACAATATCTTCAACTTTTCCAGTCATATTGGAAACACCCCGAAATCAGCGTTTCCATCACGTCTAAAAATCATGGGCAAATTTGGGATTTGGCCTCGGAAGCATCCGATATCCTGCTGGTGTTCCCATTATACGCGGATGGCATTCCTTCCACCCTGTTGGATTTTCTGAAAGCCTATGAAGCTTTTCCCCATCATTACAAAGCTACTGTGCATATGATTGTCAACTGCGGTTTTTTAGAACCAGAACAGAATGCTGTAGCTGTAAAAATGATCCAGCTTTTCTGTAAGGAAAACGGGTTTTCTTTTGGCTCTTGCCTCTGTATCGGCAGCGGCGAGGCTATCTTAGGCACTCCTTTCCATTTTCTGGTCAAAAGAAACATCCGGAAACTGTCCAAGGCGATTGCCTCCGGCTGTCCACAAAAACTGTCTGTTACCATGCCGCTTTCCCAAAAGGCGTTTGTCAGGGCTTCTACGAAGTACTGGATAAGACTCGCGCAAGCACATCAAGTGACTCCAGAACAGATGGCAACCATGGAAATTGAAAAGGGAATTCATCCTAAATAAAAAGAGGCAAAATCCTAAGATTTTACCTCTCAAAAATTTCATAGCTCGCGCTTTTCTTTCGCTTATTTAGAATATGATGCGGACCACTTATTCCTTAAATTTTGGAATAGCCGTAGCTGTTTATCATTGCGTCAATCTTCACTTTTTCCTGGCACAAAGGACATTCATGATAAGAATACGTATGGTAATCCTGTAAATCGTTGGTGTCAAAAATAGTGTTAATCTCTAAGTCGTTGACCTGGTCCACCGCACTAAACAGGGAACTGATTCCCACTACCTCGCCTCCGTAATAACGGATACACTCTAACGCACGGTTGATGGTTTTTCCAGTAGTTACCGATGCCACCAAAAGGATGACACGTTTTTTCCATACCATTCTCTGCACGTTGTCGCGGAAAAGCATCTGGTTGTTGGGATTGATCTCTGGGGTAATGACCGCCAGATCCTCATCCTTATTGATACCCGCCTGGGATAATTCCTCGGCCAAAAAAGCTCCAACGATACGGGTCCCTTCCAAGCAGACCAAAGTATCTACCGCCGTGCCAAGATAGGACTGCGCCAGCTCTTTGGCCGCCCTGCGCGCCATGCGATGCTGGGACTTAATCTCTGTCATATCCACATAATAATTGACATGGGAATGGCTGGTAGCGAAATGTCCAGGTGCTACTTTGATGACAATCTTTTTATTTCGTTTGGATTGGATTTCCATGATTCTTCCATCCATGAGAACAACCCCTTTCCGTACAGTTATCTGTATAAAAAACACGTTAACTGTTTTTATTTTTTATATATTACCACAAAACTCTTCGGTTGTCCATCCCTAAAGGAAGCTTCATTTCCATCCTTTCCCAAATTTTAAAAATATTTTACATTTATTTAGAGATCTTATCCAGCAGGTTTAAAATTTCATCAATTTTCTGCTGTCCATCCCCCTGTTCAAACGCCTGTTTGACACAGGAATTCATATGCGCATGGAGGATTTCCTTGTTCGCCTTTTTCAGCACGGATTGTATCGCCAACAGCTGATTGGAAATATCCATGCAATATCGGTCCTCTTCCACCATTTTGAGCACTCCGTCCATTTGGCCTCTGGCTGTACGCAAAAGCCGGACAACGCTTTCCTTATCCGCCTGCATGTCTTTTCTCCTTTTTACGCAATGGATACGACTTCGTAACCCGCATCCTCTACCGCTTTTTTCAGCTGTTCGTCGGATATCCCCTGCGTTAATTCAATGGAAGCGGTCTTTGTTTCCAGGTTGACTTGCGCTGTTACACCTTCTAACTGATTCAACGCTTTTTCCACCCGGCCGGAGCAATGGGAACAGCTCATACCTTCAATGATCATTGTTTTTTTCATGAGATCGTCTCCTTTTCTTTCTTTTACTGTAATATCAAACGGCGGGATATGTTCTTGCTCTTCAGGGGCATTCGCTGCTGTAAATTTAGGCCGGAAGCCCTTCAAACGTAGCGCATTGCTTACCACGCATACAGAGCTTAGACTCATAGCTGCCGCTGCAAACATAGGATTCAACGTCCAGCCCAGCACTCCAAAGAATACGCCGGCCGCCAAAGGAATACCAATAGAGTTATAAAATAACGCCCAAAACAGGTTTTCCCGAATATTGCGGATCACCTTGCGGCTTAGCTGTATCGCTCCCACCGCATCCAGCAAATCGCTTTTCATCAGCACAATATCAGCGGATTCAATGGCGATATCCGTACCCGCTCCAATGGCAATCCCCACATCCGCACGGGTAAGGGCTGGAGCGTCATTGATACCGTCCCCTACCATAGCTACACGCTTTCCCTGCTCCTGTAGGGTACGCACTTCTTTTTCTTTATCTTGTGGAAGTACTTCCGCCACTACGGAAGAAATCCCCACCTGTTTTTGGATCGCAGCCGCTGTGTTCCGGTTGTCGCCGGTGAGCATCACCACTTCAATCCCCATGTGCCTCAATTCCTGTACCGCCTGCCGGCTGGTAGGCTTGATAACGTCGGCCACGGCGACCATCCCCAGAAGCCGAAAACCTTCTTCTTCCTGTTTGGCAAAAAACAGCGGTGTTTTTCCTTCCTGAGAAAGTTTCTCCGCCTGCTGTCCATAGGATTCGAAGGGAACTTGATGAGCGTTCATCATTTTGATGTTGCCTGCCAGGTAAATCTCTCCCTGGATCATCCCAGTGATTCCCTGCCCCGCTATAGACTGGAACTGTTCCACTGGCGACAAATCCAGGTGTTCCGCCGCCGCAACGATGGCATCCGCCAGCGGATGCTCGGAGGCTTTCTCCAAAGAGGCGGCAACCTGGAGAAAGCCGTCCTGATCCTCTTGGGTCAAGATGTCCGTCACCCTGGGTTTTCCCTCTGTAATCGTCCCCGTTTTATCCAATACCACAGTATCCACTGTGTGGGCAATCTCCAGAGCTTCCGCGGATTTGATCAAAATCCCATTCTCCGCGCCCTTTCCAGTGCCTACCATAATGGCGGTGGGAGTGGCCAACCCCAAAGCGCAAGGGCAGGAAATGACCAACACAGATATGCCGATCGAAAGGGCAAATTCCGCCGAATATCCCAGCAAAAGCCACACTATGCTGGCTATGACCGCAATAGAAATCACAATAGGAACAAAAACACCGCTCACCCTATCCGCCAGTTTCGCGATGGGCGCTTTGGAAGAACTTGCTTCTTCCACCAGCCTGATGATCTGTGACAGGGCGGTATCGTCCCCTACCTGTGTGGCCCGGAATTTGATATAGCCGGATTTATTGATGCCAGCCCCGGTTACCCGGTCCCCTGGTTGTTTCTCCACAGGGATACTTTCCCCGGTGAGCGCCGATTCATCCACTGAGGTAGTTCCTTCCACAATGACACCGTCTACCGGGATGCTTTGCCCTGGTTTTACCACCACAGTATCCCCTACCAATACATCCTCTACCGGTATTTCCTGTTCCCGTCCATCCCGGATTACCAGGGCGGTCTTGGGAGCCAAATGAATCAGCTTGGTGATCGCATCTGAAGTTCTCCCTTTGGCCCGGGCCTCCAAATATTTTCCCAGTGTAATCAGGGTAAGGATCATACCCGCGGATTCAAAATACAGATCCATGGAGTAATGGTGCACCCTCTCTACATCTCCATGCCCCAATCCCCAGCCAATTTGATAAATGGCAAAGATCCCATATAGCAAAGCTGCGGCAGAACCAATCGCAATGAGAGAATCCATATTGGGAGAACGTTTCCATAAGGAACGGAATCCCACTTTGAAATACTTGATATTGATCCCTACAATTGGAATACACAAAAGCAGTTGCGTAAAAGCAAACGCCAGGGCATTTTCCGTTCCTAGAAAAAAGCCGGGCACAGGGGCACCCATCATATGCCCCATGGAAAGGTAAAACAGGGGAATCAAAAAGATCAAAGAAACAATAAACCGTTTCTTCATATTACGCAGTTCCTGCTGCGCGGTATCCTGTGCAGGTGCCTGCTGGCTTTTCTTTTCCTTCTGGCGTTCACGTGCATCATACCCGCCGTCTTGTACCGCCTGAATAATCGCTTGCGGATTGGTCATGCTTTCATCATATTCTACAGACATGCTGTTGCTGAGAAGGTTCACTTGGATTTCTTCTACTCCAGGTACCTTTTTCACACTTTTTTCCACATGAGCGGAGCAAGCGGAACATGTCATACCTATCACATCAAACTTTTTATTTGTCATATCATTCCCTCCTTATCACCCCCACGGGGGTGTAGGTGTATAGTTAGTATATCCTTCCTTTTTTGTTTTGTCAATAGGACAAATTCATAGGATGGTGCAACGTCAGATACGTTGTATTTAACTATGAGACAAGGCGCTATACAGCAACAAAAATTCAATGGTATTTTAAAATCATGTTGAATAATCGGAAAAACTAGAACTTGCATTTAAGCTACATGATTGAAAATAAAGAACAAAAAAATAATCCCACTGATAGATTTTACCAGCGGGATTATTTTTTATTCATATTTCGGAAAATCTATTATGATGATTTGTCCTTCGCTTCTTTTTCTTGATAATTCATACGGACGAACACCCGGCACTGCTCAATGCAAATAACTTTTTGGCTTTCTGACAAAGAACGGAAAATACGAAGTAATTCAGCCTCCTGACCATCGGCAGTTTTCCCAGTGAAATGATCTAAAAGATAATCAATCGAAACATCAAAATAATTAGCAAGTAATTTCAAGGTAGAAAAATCTGGTTCACGCGTATTTTGAACGTAACTTCCCATAGTAGCGGGCGCGATATTTAACTGAATAGCGAGCTCTTTTTGAGTCATGTCCCGCTCTTCAATCAAAGAGCGCAAATTCTCTCCAAAACTCAATTCTATCACCTCTTCTATTTTTTAATTTTAAAGGGAAGAGTAAGATAAATTGTTTTATTCTACTTTTAGAGTTTGAAAAACTCAAAAAGAGTTGTATTATTGATGTGAATCCAAAAAGTTACGGAAAAATATCCGTATGAAGAATCAAATTTATTTCCAGAAAAAGTACGCTCTTTCGCAAGTATTTCCCAGTAAACTTAATATACAAACGCTTTCAAAGAAAAGGGGGATCCGTTTGGGAGATTCTGTTGTATTAGTATATGTCCTTCTATTCGCCGGTATTTTCGTGTTATTTTTCTCTGTCCTTCTTTCAAGTATCGAAAAATAGTTTCAGCTCTATTCTTTTAATTTTCCCACAATTTCGTGAAAGTTTTTAATATCTCTAATGGGTAAAATTTTCTATATCATGATTGTAATATTATCCTTTTGTTTATTTTCTTCCCCATCCAGAAATACTATATCTGTTTCTCCTTGTCGGAGAAAACACAAACCCTATTTTCAGACAGCAAAAGGAGTGTCCACAACAACATGAACGAAAGCCAGAAAAAAGTAAAATCTTTTATGAATGATAGAATCAGCCAGCTGGAATGCGGTTTTACCCGTCTACAGACGAGGGAGGAACAGCCCGATGAAATGGGTAATCTTTATAATGGTATGCTGAAACATTCGGTTGACTTTGAGATCAAGCATATGCGCCATCTGCGCGATGAACTAATTGAAACTCTTCGGTAATATAATCAATCAAAGAAGCCTGCGATAATTCTCTGACTGAAATTGTTATCACAGGCTTCTTTTTTTATACTTTCGATTGTATTTTCTTTTCACTTTCCATTGACAACTGTTGCTTATCACACTACAATGAACCTGAATCCTGTGACACTCAGCATAACGGGAATGTTCCTTAGGAATCAATCCTCATCCGGTAGCTTGCAACTCCGCCTGAATTCTCTCCCGTCTGTCTGCCACCAGGATGATTTATCAACACCTCGAAAGGAGTCTATTTCGGTGAGAGTTTTATTTGTAGATGTGGATACCCTGCGCCCTGATCATTTGGGCTGTTATGGTTATCAAAGGGATACTTCCCCTTGTGTAGATAGTATTGCCAAAGAAGGAGTCATTTTTGACAATTATTATACCACCAACGCCCCTTGTTTGCCCTCCCGGGCCGCCCTGGTAACTGGACGGTATGGCATTCATACCGGCGTAGTGGGGCATGGAGGAACCGCCGCGGATATGCGTCTTGGCGGTCCAAACCGTGGTTTTTCCGATGAAGTGGGAATTCATAACCTTTTCAACTTATTCCGCAAGGCTGGAATCCGGACCGCTTCTGTCAGCACTTTTGCTGAGCGTCATGCCGCTTGGTGGTTCAACGCTGGGTTTGACGAGACCTGTAATGTAGGTGGCTGCGGTATGGAAACTGCCGATAAGGTAACGCCTGCCGCTCTGGACTGGCTCTCCCGCCATGCAGATCAAGATAACTGGTGCTTGCATGTCCATTACTGGGATCCACACACGCCTTACCGTGCCCCCGCCTCGTTCGGTGAGCCTTTCGCCAATGAGCCTTTGTGCGACCCATGGATCACAGATGAGATCTTTGACCAGCATTATCATCATGTAGGTCCCCACAGCGCACAGGAAGTCAACATGTGGAACGATCGGGCTAATCCCGCTTTTCCCCGCCATCTGGCACGATTGGAAAACTTAAAAGATGTAAAATATTTTATGGACCAGTACGACTGCGGCGTCCGGTATACCGATGATAATATCAAAAAAATGGTAGACCTTCTCAAGGAAAAAGGCCTGTATGAAGATATGGTAATCATCGTCACTTCCGATCACGGGGAAAACCTGGGAGAACTGGGTTTATATGGGGAACATGGTACCGCGGATAATCCCACCTGCCGTATCCCCATGATTATCAAGTGGCCCGGCGGTAAACAGGGGATTCGCGACAACGCTTTGCATGCCAACCTGGATTTGGCCCCCACTATCGAACAGCTTCTGGGACAGACCAGCAACGCCCGTTGGGACGGTAAGAGTTACGCGGATACGATCCTAGAGGGAGTAGAGGACGGCCATCAGGATATTGTCATCAATCAATGCGCCCATGTCTGCCAGCGTTCTGTGCGTTTTGATCATTACATCTATATCCGCACTGTACATGATGGGTATCACCTTTTCGATGATGAGATGCTGTTTGATCTGGAAAAGGACCCCCATGAAATCCACAACCTGGCCAGTGAATTGCCGGATATATGCGCCAAAGGAGCCAAAATGATCCTGGATTGGGAATATCAGATGATGAAAACTTCGGATTCTGACGCCGATCCTATGTGGACTGTGTTCCGGGAAGGCGGTCCTTACCATGCCCAAGAAGGGGATATTGATGCGTATATCGAGCGTCTGCGCGCTACCGATCGCGCGGAAGGTGCTGAAAAACTGATCGCCCGGATCAAGAGTGGATATTATAATCCATAAAAAGTTAACTAAAAAAAGAAACAGATGGAAAGATCTTCCGTCTGTTTCTTTTTTTATCATTTAGTTATCTCCCCGGGTTAAATTTTCAGCACAGTCCCGAAGGCTGGAAAAAGAATTGACCCGGCTTGCACGCTGGTCGATCTCTTCCTGTACATAATCAGGCAGTTTAGAAAAATATTCATGTGCCTGGTTATTTTCTGCGATCAGCTGATAAAGATCACTATATTTTTTATCCATCATAATCACCCCTTTTTATTCTGTCCCTCCTTTTTTCCGTTATGCTCCTAAACGTTACTCTCTCATAGAACAATCTTTTCCCGCCTTTTCTCCCCAATTATTTTTACAATGAGAATCACTTATGAGGGCATGGAAAAAGGGAATTCTATTGTTGGGGGTGATAGTATGGCAAAAGAACATGCTTATTTTCTTGCAGAAAACACGCAAAAACGCCACAAGGGAATTGACGTCCAACACGCCTTAGGGAACCTTCCGGGAATTTCCAGTATCTCTGTCCATTCCAACCATCATCTGATTTCTGTGGATTATGACAGTTCACGTATCTCTTACGATCAAATTGAAAATTCTCTCAATCATATGGGCTATGAAATCGCTGCTGACGCTAGCCTGATTGATACCAGATAGCTTTTTTATAATTCCTTCGTTACAACAAAAAATACTCTAAAAATTTAGCAAGGGCCTTTTCTCGCAAAGAGGCCCTTGCCATTTGTTTTCCGGATATTTTTACGTGATTTTCTTTTTTCTCCATATCCGCAAAAAGGCCGAGTGTATAATGACCAAAACGGACCTGGAATTATGTATCAAAGCTCCCACTGCTGGATTAAGAATCTCTAAGATCGAAAGAATTTTTATTATGCAATCAGAAATTTTTGCTGTTAATAGAAAAGATCCCCGATACGTTTTTGACGTATCAGGGATCTTTTTCTATCTAGGAATTAGAAAGTAACAGAGAAATCCTTTTACAGTCTATTTTTCCCTTTTCCTGAGCATCCATACAATGCCTAGTGCGCTCATCACTGCAAGGCCGGCCAGTCCTGCCGCACCAGCGTCACCAGTCTTGATGGGAGCTGTACCGTCGCCAACCGGGGCATTTTCTGTATCATCTGGGTTGGAGATGGTATCATCCTGTGTATTGTTATTTTCATCGCTGTTTACAAATACCAGGCCATTCATTGCCGCTTCCAGGGTATCAGCCGCTTCGTCCACTTCTTCTTGTGTAGCGTTTTCATCCGCTGCTACTTCCTGGGCTTCCGCCAAGGCGCTGGTCAGCACCGCTGCGCTATCCTGGGTATAGTCGCTCAGATCGAGTCCAGAAGCCTTATCGATCATGTCATTGAGGATATCTTTATTCGGAGCCATTCTCAAGTTGCTCATAGCTTTAATGAGTTCTTCTGTGGCCGTCTGGATCTCGTCAGCCCAAGCGTTTCCGCTGGCCAATAGTTCTTCACCCTTTGCCAGAGCATCCAGGAATTCTTGCTTGCCTTCCTCTACATAGAGATCCAGATCCGGTTTAATGGTATTGGCAATATCCACGGCTACCTGTAACGCCGTCTTATCACCCTGTTTCCAGTCTACCTTGGCCATCACATCCAATAGACGCTTGGTGGCATCGTTGATTTCCTGCTGAGTTGCATCATCTTTTGCAAGAATCTCTTTGGCATGGGCCAGAGCCGCCTTGAATTCTTCTACTACAACTTCCATGGTGTTATCCAATGCTCCATTATTCAGCAGTTCTTCCGCTTCGGCGATGATTTTCTCCAGAACAGTAGTTACACCACGTACATATACCGTCTGAGTAGCAACTGTTCTTGCCTGATAACCTGCATCCTTGTAGGTCAGATACTCTACAGTATAGGCACCATCCTGATCCAAGCTGATTTCATTGGTCAGTTGGCTTCCATCTTCTCCTGTTACACGGATATATTGTACTTTATTTTGCGCCACTTTATCCAGATCATAATCCTGGTCGATAAAGTCAGCGCCTTTCAAAGAAGCCAAGTCGTTACCGTGAATGGTAACATTGTTTTCCAGATTGGCCGTCAGGTCGTAGGTACCGCCCAGTTGTTTTTCCAGGCGAACGGTTTCTGGCATTTCCTTTTCATAAGCTACCGGGCGCTGGTTATCATATTGTACGCCCGCGGTAAAGGTCACATCACCGTATCCGGTCATTTCCAGTTCTGTCAATTTAGCAGGACCGGACGCCGGAACCTTACCGTCTATCTGGAAACGATAATAGGTATACGCCTGCGGATTTTCCACGGTAATCGTGCAGGATTCCCCGGTATGCCCGGTTACTACACTGAGATCTGTCCACTGCTGTCCATCCATGGAACCCTGCAGCCGGAAGTCTTTCAATCCTACGCTGGGATCATCGTTGGGAACATCCATGTGATAGGACAATACCTCTTTCGGGGAATCAAATTGAAGAGTAACATGAGAAGGGATATTGGGAATCCACACACATCTCATGGGATTACTGGTATCCCCATCGAACAGATAGCTAGCCATTATCAGGTTAGTGTCTGTGGCTTTCATATTATAGGCAAGATTTACAGGATTGGGGAGATTAACAGTAAAGTCCCCTTTCCCCTCTGCCTGGGCTGTAACAGCGTCTACAAACTCCCGTTCTGGAGTGCCCTCGGACAGGTCAAAACGGGAACCGGAGACATCCAGGAAATACAGCTGGGAAAGCGCGGAAACATCCTCGCACACAATGGTTTCCAGGGTGGTGTCCGCTAG
This sequence comes from uncultured Clostridium sp., assembly GCA_934717555.1. Taxonomy (GTDB): domain Bacteria; phylum Bacillota; class Clostridia; order Oscillospirales; family Acutalibacteraceae; genus CAJFUH01. The sequence continues at coordinate 21,516 of CAKUYY010000010.1, read as the reverse complement.
GGAAGCCGCCTTGAGCTGGGTGCATCCGGTCAGATTGATTTCTTTCAGATGCACGTTCAAAGACAGATCCTGTTCCTGAATTAATTCCAGAGAAGTACAATTGCTCAAATTCAGGGATTCCAGGTTTCTCAGGTAACGCAGCCCAGTTAGATCCTTTACCTCGGAGTTGGACAGATCCAAGGTGGTGACATTCAGCAGATCCGCAGGGGTTTCCGCCACCTTTTTCACCGCTTCCAGCAAAGCCGGATCCGGGAATGCTGTCTCGTCGATGGCCGCGCAGGTCATACCATCCTTGTGGAAGGGAACGCGAATCTGTTCGGAACGATTGCCCGCATAATCTTCCAGTTCCACTTCAACCACACCGCAGTCATCATTGATTAAAATGCCGCGCATATCGTCGTAGCCACGGATAGCCCCAATATTTCCAGAGCGGAATTTAATGGGCTCTCCTTTATAGAAAGCGTACATGGTACTCCAGTCGTTGACACTCGGAGGCGCGAAACTCAAAAGGTTGTTGGCAAACCGGACATCTTGGTCATAAGGATGGCAGTAATAGTCCTCCAATTGACCGGTCTGATCCATAAAACCGATTACCTGGCCTTCCGCATCCATCAGGGAGACGCGGACGGTATAATTGGTTCCGTCCATGATCGGGATCTCCAGGTTAATCCCGGTTTCGCCTTTCGCAGCCTCCGCTGTATACACATCGTCCGGATGGCTTTCGAAGGTAACTGTCACTTCCGCATGATCGTAATCGGTTTCTGGATTTGTCCAGGAAATGTCAAATTTCCCTGCTTCCTGGGTCACCTGGATATCACGGACAGCCTTATCCTGCTGCAATACTACTTCAGCCGGAGCGCTTTCCGTACCGTCCTTGCCTACCGCCGTGACCTGGATGGTGATATCGCCCTGGACGTCATACAGATCCTTGATATAGTAAATATCATCGTAGGTACCGCCCAGGTAGGTGCGGTTGCCGTCCCCATCCTTCATATATACGTTATATCTCTGTACTGCGTCGTAATCGTCCAGATCCCAGGAGATATAAGTCTCAGAGGTTTCAAAAGATTCGTCAATGCTCAGACCGGTGGGAACGCTGGGAGCCGCCACAGAACCGTCTGAAACTTTCAGTTCGCCGATGTTCATCTGATAGTCTTCCATCGTTTCTTTTCCGGGATCAAAATTAAATCCCAGAGAAACGATCTCTTCGCCGGCATAATCGCCCAGGCTGATATCTTTCGTCACCCATCCATCTGTCTCCTGATTGGCCTGGGGGACATTGAAGGTTACAACTGTATTCGGATCGTTCTTAAAGATTACCGCCAGCTCCATTTTGGAATTATCCGTGGCGGAAGTCTTGTTGTAGGTCACGGAAATCTTGGTATTCTCTTTGACTTCCAGATTGGTCTTGTACAGACGGAGGGTATTCTCCGCATCCAGTTTTCCTTTGACCACCAGGGAAGAACCGCCGTTGTAGCCGCCCACCTGATTGAGCTCAAAGGCCGGGCTGTACTTCTCGCCGTAGTCAAAGTCCACATCCAAACGAGTTCCCTCGGTTTCAATCCACCATTGCCAGGTGGGAAGGATATCCTGGATATTGATGTTGGACCACTCGTTATCGTTGGATACCTGACCGTCTACAAAATACTGCATGCCATGTCCGGTGTTAAAGTTTGTGTAAAAGTTTGAGCCGTCGATTACCGAACGCTCTGAGATAAAGGCTGCCAGACCTGGCCAGGACTGGTAATCCTCCCCTTCGTTAGCCTGTCCTCTTTTGGGATTGTTGGCTGTCTGATAGGGATCCGGGGTAGCGTCCAAAATCTCCTGACACAGTTCCTCGGGGAAGTAATCATCCGGCTGCTGGGTCTTGAAGGGTTCGTAATAGGGCTGATCCAGAGCGCCGGACCACCAAGTTCTTTCTCTGGCGAAGACATATTTCTGATATTCCGGATTGTCTCTCTTATTATATTTGTAAGAGTTTTTCCCTACATGTCCGAATACCTGTTCATCCAGATGATTTTTGCTGGTATCCGCGCCCAGAAATGCTAAACCGGTTCTGGGAACGAGGTTTTCATCCAAAGTGTTGAACAAGGTCCCTCTCTTTCCGCTGAAGCCCGTCTGTCCGGCCTCCAGGGTCTGGAACACTACCTTTTTGGGATCCAATCCCAGCGCTTCCATAGAAGTCACGGAATCGTCAATCTGCTGCTTGGTGGGATCCGGGTTCATATACAGGGAATTGGCCGCGATGGTTTCGTCATCCGCTCCTTTGAGCCAATTACTGAACTTGCCCGCGTTTTTCTCGCCGTAATCCATTGTTCCCCACTTATCTTCGTTATCCGGCCCATACAGGCAGGAAGCATACGCCTGTATATAAATGCCCTGGGAGGTCATCGCGCGGCAGAATTCTTCATATATGGGCATCTGTTCCGGTTTCAGGTCCTCTTCAGCATTGATAAAATAACCGTCAAAGCCATAATATTTCGCTATTTCCACCAGCTTGTCCGCAATGGGGAAACGCCCGTTCTCGTCCTGATAAACAAAATCCTCCGTATGCTCCGTCCGGGGGAAGAAAATACATCCCAGAGACTTTACGCCATTTTTGTGAGCGGCATTGGTATAAGCAGGATTAGGTAAATTCACCACGCCAAATTCAAATTTTCCCTGGCCTTCTGGGTTTCCCGGGGTAAACAAATCGTGGGGCTGCGGATCTGTCGCCATGCCATGCCAGGAAGCATGGTAATCAAGGTATTGCCAGAAGTTAAAAAGATACTGGGAGAATTGGTCGTTGTACTGGAAGGAATCAAAAAAACCGATTCCATAATCTCCCATCAGGCTCAGGCTTTCCACTTCCTGATCCAACAGCGGGTTGGCCTGGGTTGCGGTAAACGCCTCATTGCGCTCCTGAAGCGGAACCTTTGACCTCATAAATTCGGCGTATCCGTCGGTTTCCGGCGACCAGTTCAGGATATTAGCGCGGTTATACCCGTGGGTACTGGGCTGATGCTCCCCTTTGTAGCCCTGCTCCCCTTCACGCGGGGGCAGCGTGTCGCCTCCCGCAAACGCAGTTCCCACTCCTGGCAATACCATAGCGGATGCCAGCATAAAGGAAATGACGGATCTGCGCCATTTTCTTCGCTTTTTCATCTCATCGACCTCATTTCTTCAAACAATCTTCTCATTTTCCTTCCCTCAAAAAATGAAATTTTAGAGAAGTTATCTATATACTAAAAAACCTTTTGATAAAAATCAAGCATAATAAAATTCAAACAAATTGTTCGTTAGTTTTATATAATTTATAGCAAACGGCTTAGTAAAGCCATTTTTCATAAAAATATTCAAAAATAAATTTGCACAATTAGTCAAGTTTTTTTCGTTTTTTGTCATGTATTTATAAATATATATTTTAATATGTTCTCGAAATAAAAAAGGAAAAATTTTCTTTTAAGAAAATTTTTCCTTTTTATCATAAGATATTTTATTTCTGTTTTACAGAGGAACGCTCCACCAAAAAAGGGGTAAATTCTTCTGTTTTTCCTGGCATATCTTCTCCCCCAAGTATTCCCAATAATTTTTTTGCCGCCGCTATACCCAATTTTTCCTTTGGATGAGAAACAGAAGTAATCGGTATCCCATAATTTTGGGAAACTTCCGAATTATCGATTCCCACAACCGACAAATTGTCCGGCACTGACAAACCAATTTCTTTGCTGCACTGTATACATTTCCATGCCACTTCATCGTTATAACAGATAACACCTGTACGATTTTTCAATGCTTCTTTCACAGAATTTCTTTCGAATAAGTATGGAACAGATTCCGTGGAATACCATATCACATTTTGATCCCGGAATGGTATTTCAGACTGTTCCAAAGCCTTGAGATATCCCGCATATCGGGCCCTTCCTTGAATATCATCAAATTTAAAAATTCCTAAAATATCCCGGTGTCCATTCTCGATCAAATGTCTGGTTGCCAAAAAACCGGCTAAAGAATCATCCATACCCACATGAGGAATTTCTAGATCTGAAATATATCCATTGATAAAAATTGTGGGAATTTTATTTTCTAAAAGAAAATGATAAATATTTTGGTTTGCAGAGGGTAATCCGCTTTTGGACGGTTCTATAATAAAACCCTCTATGCCTTTCTCCAACATATCAGAAAGAATCTGGGCTTCTTTTTCCAGTTTATTTTTTGTAAATGCCAATTGCATAAAATATCCGTTTTGTGAAAGAACAGATTCAATTCCTCCTATAATTTCTGGAAAAATATAATGGTTACTATAGGTAGTAACCACGCCGATTACTCGATTCGCCACTGCCTTTTTCGTCTGCAAAGATTTTACGTAACTCCCGCTTCCCTGTCTGGATTCTACCAGCCCTTTGTTCACCAAGAGCCTAATGCCTTCCCGTACTGTCTGCCTGCTCACTTGAAACATAGCGATCAATTCTTTTTCCGACCAGATGCGATCCCCCGGCAATAATTCTCCGGAATGAATCTTTTGGGCAATCCAATTGGCGATATCCACATATTTTGCCTGCTGCATACTTTTCCCTCAACCTTTTTATTAACTTTCTACATTTTATTACTATAATAAAATACTTTTTTCAACAAAGTCAAGTATAAAAATAAAATTCATCAAAAAAGCAGCACGAGTTTCTATATAAACATTCTTTTTACTCGTATTCTTGATACTTTACAGAAAATTAAAGCACAAAAAAGACTTCCCTTAAACAGAAATTCTTCTGCTTAAGGGAAGCTTTTTAATACAAGTTAATAATCTGTTATCTCCTGTTTTTTCTGGACAGCACCAGCACTGCACCGGCCGCTGCGATAAGTCCTACTAAAATCATAGAAGAACCTGAATCTCCCGTCTTGGTGGGAATGGCCCCTTCTCCTACTGTGACTGTTTCAGAATTTTCTCCGCTAGGCTGATTTAGTATCAGGCCTTTTAATGCTGCCTGCAAGCTTTCCACTGCTGCATCAATATCACCTTGGTCTGCATTAACGTCAGCTGCTACTGCCCGAGCCTGTGCCACAGCGCCTTTTAAAGCCGCTGTGCTATCGGCTGTATAGAGGGAGAGGTCTATGGAACCTGCCTGCTTGATCATATCATTGAGAATATCCTTGTTTGGCGCCATTCTCAAGTTGCTCATAGCTTCAATCAGACGGTCTGCGGCCTCCTGAACCTCGTCATCCCAGGCATTGCCGCTGCTGAGAAGTTCCTCACCTCTGGCCAAAGCGTCCAAGAATTCCTGTTTACCTTCTTCTACATATCGATCAATGTCCTCATAAATAACCCTGGCAATTTCTACAGCTACTTGCAGCACGGTCTTGTCACCTTGTTTCCAGTCTACTTTACCCATGACTTTCAGCAGGCGCTCTGTAGCGTCGTTGATCTGCTCCTGGGTAGCCTGGCTGGGATCCGCCAACAATTGTTTTCCCGCTTCCACTGCATTCTGGAATTCCGTTACAACTGCTTCCATCGTGTTTTCCAAGGCCCCGCTTTGCCACAAGAATTCTGCTTTTTCCAGAATCTTTTCCAGAACTTTTGTAACCACTTGTACCGGAATTTTTTCAAATTCCGCAGTCACGGTAACATCTTCGGCTGGCATAATAAACTGATTGTTCTCAATAACCACACCATTGGCCTTCAAGGAACCTTCCACCAAACGGTAGCCCTCTTCGGGAGATACTGTCACAGTAATGACAGTTCCCGCCTCCGCTTCTGCGGGATTTACAGTCACTTCTCCGTTTTCAGTGTCCGATACGGTAACCTGATAGGTTTCGGTGGAAGAGATGAGCTCAAATTCCGCAGTAATCACCACGTCCTCTTCCGGCATGATAAAGCGGTTATCAGTAATCTCGTTGCCGTTGTATTGTAGGGAACCGGCTTTTAACTGATATCCTTCTTCTGGAACAATTTGTAGGTTGACTCGAGCCCCCGCTTGATAATGGGCGGATTCAATATGAATAGATCCATGTTCAATAGCAGGATCAACGGACAAATTGTATGTTTGAGAAACGATCTCTGTATCTACTCCCATCATCTGCCATTCATAAATACGGGTAGCGGGATATCCGCCTGAACCGCCGTCCGCTACAAATAGACGGAAATAACGTCCCTCAATCGGTTCTTCAAAGGTGATATCCGTAAGGTTATTGCTATTATTTGTAATGTGCTTTATGGTTTGCCAATTGCTATCATTACCTAAATAATCTGGATCTTTCAATTGTTCTTCTGTAGCATTGGGATCTTTAAGAACCTGCAAAGAAAAATCTCTTGTGATATAGACGGCACCTTCAGAACCAGCGTGCACAACTTTCCACTCGCTGATGGTCTTAGTAGCCCCCAGGTCAATCGCCATCCATTGATTGGTTTTGGTATTAGAGCCTGGGCACCATTTGGTTTCTTCGTTTTCATCCAGCGCTCTTTCTGGAACCTCTACACCAGTAGGATCTCCAGTAGACCCTAAAACAACAGCGTTAAAGGCTACATTGGTTGGAATGGTAGGATCTTCATAAACTCGATCCACTACAGTCACCTGTGTGGTATCGGATTTGGATGGATCATAAGCGGAAGTAGCACGCACTGTGATTTCCTGGGCCAGTTCATTCTTACCCATCGTCAGTAATCCATTAGAAGAAATCGTGGTCGTCTTATCGGTATTGCCCTCGACGCTCCAAACCACCTCTACTGCGTCCTCGCGTTCCGCTACTACAGATGCGCTGTATTGTCCGGTTTCTCCCTGCTTTACCTGATCATCGCCGGAAGTGATTGTAACACTCTTTACTCCCGCTAAGGAGGGATCCAAATCAGGAAGTTCTACAGTATCCAATTCTCCAATAATATAATCCACAAAGGGGCGCATATACGTATCGGACGGCACAGCGCTCAATTTATTCACAGTAATTTCTTCTCCCGCGCCTTCTAACGATGTCATCTCATAACGGGGATTTTCCACAATATTTAAGCGGTCATAAGCCAATCTTGCGCTGTAATAACCCTGATAAATCGTTAGGGGATCTGTTTCCAGCGTAGCATTTAACACACCTTTGATAGTTACCGCCATATCGTACAGTTTATTCATACTCGTCTGCGCTTCACTCACCAGCAAACGATAGGCTGGGTTCTCACTATCTTTTAAGGTCTCAATTTTCCCAATGGAATCAATAATTTCTGCCATTTTATCGCGCAATGCCACAGCGGCTTCCGTAGATCCTGTCCCCGCTTCGCTCTTATACTGGTTATAAAGCTTGCGCAGTTTCATGGGCTCTACTCTCTTATTTAAGCAGCCATATACCACCTGCAGCGCTTCAGCCATCTCAGGATCATCCGGGATGATAGAATCAAAGCAGTGGTTCCAGTTCTGCTGAGCATTAAAGGCTCCCGGATTCCAGGAATAGTCCGCAATGGCAAAAAACGCAACTTTAGAAGCCTCTTCAAAGTTCATGGGGTTAGATATAATACCTGCAAAATTAGAAATATCTGAATCCTGTGAATAGAAGGAATCAATGGGACAGGTATAAAATACATTATCGTCGTTGTCGTTTACCGGATAATTCCACCACAGACAAGGCTCCCGTCCAATCCATTCCTCATATTGGGCGGCATCCTCATTACTGATATCCGAGAATACGTCATTACCAGTAAAGCAGATGACTACATCCTCATGAATATTACGGAAAGCGGATAAATAACTGGAGCTGGCCCCGTAAACCGTATAGTAAGTAGGCGTAAAGAACAACGGCTTAATTTGATCTTCCGGCGCTGTCCCTTCGGTATTATAGGTTTCATATAGCTTCTTCTGTACCTGGTCGATCAGATAAGCATGTCCTGTACCAGTAGCGCTTCCATACGGAATATCGTCCAGGAATACGCCGAATTCCCGTACACCCAGATCATACATATGGTCAAACTTTACCATCAAATCCTGTACACCTTGGTCAATGGTTTGATTGGAACCAAAATTAATTCCGTTTTGCATGGCTGGATGTGCTACCCATACAAAGTCTACATTGCACTCTGCCGCTTTGGCAGTGATCTGACGGATGTCGTCCTGGGATAATACTCCATGTGCTTTCTCTTCCTCTGTCAATTCTACTGGATACTCTTCTTTCCATTTGCCCAGATGATAGGGATCACTCTTAGGCCCATAAAGGAATATATTCATCTTATATCGTTTGGCGTAATCCATCCAGCTAAGCGTGCCGTCCACCGACCAAGGATAACCATAGTATCCTTCTACCGCACCACGGTACTTCTGGTTAGAATAATCTTCAAAAAGAGAAACTTTTAAAGTATGATCTTCCGCCTGATCCAATACTTGCTCCAGGGTGGCCAAACCATAAAAAGCGGCATCGTTATCCTTACCTAAAATTACGATATCCCCATTTTTATTGATCTCAACCACGTGCATATCATATTTATTTTCGCCTTCTGTAAAAACATCCTTGGGAATTCCATCGTATGTATCCGCAGCTCCTCCGGATCCATTGATACCAATATAAAGATTGGTTTCCCCTTCTACAGCTATATTGCTGTATTCTACAGCGTATCCATGTTCAGTCAGCACTTCTTCGATACGGTTCTGAGTAACCGTGTCGATGCCCTCTTCTTTGATAACATGAATGGTATCTGTCAATTGTACCGTTTCTTCAGAATCCGTCACCTTTTGAGGAACCGGATACACTACATAATTTCCAGTCGGTTCTTCCGGTTCGCTGCCTCCTCCGGAATAGTAAACACCTAATTCAAAAATGGAAACAGAATCCCAGTTGGATTCTGCACCATCGCAATCGGTTACATAAACGCGCAAATATCTACCGGTCGCATCTTGAGGCAATAAAATACTCTCATCTTTGGTACTAATGCGAGAATCACTCTCATAGATGGTTGTCCAATTATCTTCCGAACTAATATCATTGGAAACCTCTAAACGATAATGGAGAATATTGAGCTGTTCCCACAAAATATTAACCGTATCAAATGTGATCTCTTCTCCAAAGTCTACCCGCAGCCACTTATCTCCAGGGGTATTTTTCATGGCATCTGAAGCCCAGCGGGTAGTGGTGTCGCCATCCACAGCCAGATCAGCGGTAAATCGAGTCCCGGGTTCTACTTCATTTGCCGTAACACTTTTCCCTAAAGCTAAATTCGTGTCGCCAGAATCCATCGCAGAAATAGAAACAGGTTCTGTTGCACTCCACTCTTGCCGTGCCGCTGAGACAGTCGTTGCGCTCATCACCATACAGGCCGCAAGGGTCAACCCAAGTAAACGCTTTACAAACTTCTTCAATCTTTTTTTCCTCCTTTTGATCCAGATTTCCCGTGTTTCAGTTTTTCCCAATTATTTCACGATCATAAAAAGATAAAAAGCATACTTTTAGTTTAGATATAATTGCATGAAAAACAGTAGATCACTTTGGAAATCTGTCATTTATTAAAATATTCTAAATTTTTTTCACACTCCTTTCTTCTATATAGGAATAATTACATTTATTATATATCATCAAAAATAGAAAGTCAACAAAAATTATAGATAAATTATATAATATTTTTTATTATTATTAATACTTTTCTTTGTGTTTTTTCATTTTTTGATATTTTTAAAAAATATATTTGCTATATGTAAAAAAAGAGATGGAATTTTCCATCTCTTTCCGATTTATTATATAAAAATATAAAAAGAACCAATAATGATATCATTACTGGTTCTTTTGGTGGAGCATAGCGGGATCGAACCGCTGACCTCTACACTGCCAGTGTAGCGCTCTCCCAGCTGAGCTAATACCCCGTCTGTCTGCGACTTCTATATATTATCATAAACTTTCTTCTTTTGCAAGCTTTTTTTGCAATTTTTTTATTTTTTTCTCTTCTGACTTTATCCTAAGAAAAGATACGCTGAATCTATTCCACTATAATCCATAGAAATGCTAAGCCATAATACCAACTCCTATTATGACTGTCATCCTTGGAATACTCTTATGATAGAAGATCCAGCGTCTCTTCTTCTCCCTTTTCTTCTTTTTCTTTCACAATGGGGATAATTTTTTTCTTCACCTGTAATCCCTCATATTTTAATTTAAACTGTATCCGGCCTAAAAACTCCTGTTGGCAGCAGGGGCACCGAAAACGGGCACGATAACTCTTGCTTTTAAATTCCCAATCAGTCAGTTGAATAGCAGGCTTGCCACAGATCTCACATGAAAAGTTCATTTGAGATCGATCAACCAAGGGGTTATTCAAATCACAGAGAATGGTAGTTTTAAAACTGATCCGATCATAAAATTCCTGGCTGTTCGCATCTTGAATAAACGGCTCAAATACCTCTTTTACAAACAGACGACGACAGCATTCCAGGGAAAGTAGACTATCGTCCAACGCCCGATGGTGTTCCATTCCCTCTTCACTGATTCCCAGTTTCTGTGCAGCTGTACTCAACCCCATCTGTTTTCCAGTATCATAATGTAATCTGTCCTGGCAATAGACCTGCAAATCCACATATTTTTTCAAAAATGGAATTTGGCTTTGGTCCATATAACAACGGCAATTTTCCATCAGCGTCAGAATATCCGAAGTCCCCCATGTCATCAATACAGCATCCTGTAAAAATTCCTTAAATCTCTTTAAGGCAAGGGGAAACGGTATTCCCTGTTCCAACTCTTCCTCTGTGATATTGGTCAGTTTCTTGACTTTTCCACTCAATTTTTTTCCGACCTGCGGTTGTACTACACAAGAAAAAGTATCTAAAAGGTGCATTTCATCGTCCGCTTTTACCGCACCAAACTCTATGATCTCATTAAAGAAGGTTTTCCATTTTTTATGGAAGGTTCCATTCCACTCCAAGTCAAGAATTACATATTTCATCGAGCTGCTCCCACTATTTTTTATGGCAAAATTTCTAAAACAGCTATCTATCCCATGATAAGGGAAAAGCCTGCTGTCAGTTGCAAACATATGCAACCGCAGCAGCCTTTCTGTACATTTAATTTGAATAAAATCTTTTCTGAAAACCCTTTATCCTTTACTTAGAACGCGCCTGCTTTTTCATTCGCTGTTCCTTACTCAGGATCATTTTACGCAAGCGAATACTTTTGGGCGTAACTTCCACCAATTCATCATCTGTAATAAACTCTAAGGATTGTTCCAAACTCATAATACTGGGAGGAGTTAATTTCAACGCCTCATCCGATCCGGAAGCACGGGTATTGGTGACATGCTTTTTCTTGCAGACGTTTACCACGATATCCTCAGACTTTGGACTGGCCCCTACAATCATGCCCTCATAGACTGGAACACCCGGACCGATAAACAAACGTCCTCTGTCCTGTGCCCCCCATAGGCCATATCCTGTGGTTTCCCCTGTCTCATGGGCAATGAGGGAACCCTGCTGGCGTTGCTGGATATCTCCCTTATAAGGCTCATATCCCTCAAATACATGATTCATAATGCCGTTCCCATTGGTATCTGTCAAAAATTCCGAACGGTATCCCATCAGTCCGCGCGCAGGAATACGGAATTCCAAGTGGGTGGTTCCCGTATCGCGGGTCCCCATATTGATGAGTTCCGCTTTCCGGGTTCCCAACTTTTCCATAATAGCCCCAACATAATTATCGGGAACTTCGATCATCAACAGCTCAATGGGTTCACACAACTTGCCGTCTATGTGTTTCATAATGACCTGGGGCCGGGATACCTGAAATTCAAAATTCTGGCGGCGCATAGTCTCTATCAAAATGGACAGATGAAGCTCCCCGCGACCGGATACCTTAAAGGTATCGGCGGACTCTGTTTCCTCCACCCTCATTGCCACATTGGTCTCCACTTCTTTAAATAAGCGGTCACGAATATTACGGGAAGTAACAAACTTTCCTTCCCGTCCGGCAAAGGGGCTGTTATTGACCATAAACATCATGGATACTGTCGGCTCGTCAATCTTAACAAAAGGAAGGGGTTCTATGCAATCTGGAGCGCAGGCGGTTTCCCCAATGTTCAAGTCCGCGATCCCCGATACCGCCACCAGGTCCCCCAGTTCCGCCTTTTTGGTCTCCACACGTTTCAGTCCCTCAAACTGATAGAGCTTTGTCACCCTAGCGTTACGGGTCGTTCCATCGTGCTGGCACAGAACAATCGGCTGGCCTGTGGTAACGCTTCCGCGCTCTACACGTCCAATCCCGATTCTTCCCACATAATCGTCATAATCAATATTGGAAAACAAAATCTGCAAAGGACCGTTCATTTCCCCTGTAGGAGCAGGGACATATTTCAAGATCGCTTCAAATAACGGGGTCATATCTGTCCCTGGCTGATCGGGGTCATTGGTAGCGTATCCGTCGCGCCCGGAAGCATAAACCACCGGGAATTCCAGTTGGTCGTCATCAGCACCCAGTTCAATGAAAAGATCCAGAACCTCATCTACCACTTCTTTTGGCCGGGCTCCGGGGCGGTCCACTTTATTGACCACAACAACAGGCTTTTTCCCAAGCCCCAACGCTTTTTTCAGTACAAAGCGCGTCTGCGGCATACAGCCCTCAAAAGCATCTACCAAAAGCAGAACACCGTCTACCATCATCAGGATGCGCTCTACTTCCCCACCAAAATCAGCGTGGCCTGGAGTGTCTACGATATTAATCTTAGTGTCCTGGTACATAACAGCTGTATTTTTGGACAGGATGGTAATACCGCGTTCCCGCTCCAGATCGTTGGAATCCATAACCCGCTCCGCCACCTCTTCGTTGACGCGAAATACACCGCTTTGGCGCAACAGCTGATCTACCAAAGTAGTTTTTCCATGGTCAACGTGGGCAATAATCGCAATATTTCTTAAATTTTCTCTCGAATCCATTTAAATACCTCTTTTTTCGCAATTTACCGATTTTTAATTATATCACATTCTCTAAAATGGAATCAATTTCTACTTTAAATTAAAATACTGAAAGAATCCTAAGAATTTATAGCTACAATAGCCCCACCCCCGATTGGAAGAATGATATCTATACAAATAGCAATGGCCAAACAAAGCGGTTCAGATTCCAGATACCGTACTTCTAGTTCATACCATTCTCCTTTACTATCCCATTTTCTAGTATGTGTCATCACCGCTTCTTGATTTTCTCCAATTACTTCAAAAGTTTTTTCTCGAAGATTACCCCGGATCGTCCAGTCCACCCCTCTTACCTTAAGCAATGTATGAAATGTTACTGGATTCTGGAGCAATGTCGCACTGTGGATTCCGGAAATCTCTATGCTGTATCCTATTAAAAAAAAGAAATTTCTCTGACGGATCGTACTGTATTCTATGCCTTTTCTATCCTGTATTTTTAGAGTTTCTCCTTGATTTCGCTGCGTTCCCCATACATAATACTTAAGTTCTCCTTTTTCATCGAATATCAGAAAACGTTCTCTATAATCCCCCCTGGTCTGTCGGATCATCAATTTCATGCTTACACGCTCCCTGAGAAATGGTTAAAAAATATCATAGCACTTATTTGATCTTCCTTCAACTATATGGTTTCCCATTGCTTCCTAGAATTACTCTAATACATAACTCCTGCTGATTTTCTATAAAAACACAGGGATATTGAAATATAAGTTATATCTCAATATCCCTGTATTAGAAAGTCTCTGTTATTTTGCTTCCGCGGAAGCGTTCATCAACTTCATAGATGATCCTGACAGCCTTTTATTCATAGAAAAGGCTACATTGGTAGAATGATCGGCAATCCTTTCCAAATTAGTCAACAGGTCCATGAACACAGTACCGGAAATCGCGGAACAAAGCCCCTGGTTTAACCGGTCAATATGATTATCCCTTAATTGCCGTGTCCGTTCATCGATATGTTCCTCAATTTGATTGATCTCTTCACCCAGTTTTATATCCTGGCTCCGTTTTTCAAACATCGTCATGGATTTCTGTAGAATATCTGTCACCAGATCCCTCATCTCCTTTATCTCAGAGATAGCACGGTAACTGAGGTTGGCTTTTCCTTCTACCACCAGTTGAGCTAATTCCGCAATATTCTGCGCATGATCTCCTACTCTTTCCCAGTCATTAATAATATGGTAGAGCGCTCCTATAGTCACCCGGTCGGCGTCCTCAATATCTAATCCATTGATCTTCACCAGGTATTCTGTAATTCCTCGGTTGAGGAAATTGATCATCTCCTCATTTTCTTGCACTTGTTCAATCTTCTGCTGATCCCCATCTAAGATAGCTTCCATAGACAATTGGAAATTCTGGGTAGAAACTGTCCCCATCCGTTCTACTTCTTTCATAACCTGAGCCACAGCAATCGGCGGCGTATTCAGGATACGGGAATCCAGGAAGCTCAGGCACATGCCATCCTTTTCCTTATCCTCCCCTGGAATTACCTTGCAGGCAATCTTAATTAAAATATTGCTCAAAGGCAATAAAATAGCCGTTGTCACAATGTTAAAGAAAACATGGACAATAGAAATCTGTGCCACTGGGTCATTGGGCATCAAACTCATGACAAGTTCCTCAAAAGGAAGCATCATCGTGATAAAAATAAATAAAACCGCGCCAAAAACATTAAACATCAGATGGACAATAGCAGTCCTGCGGGCCACCTTATTTGTCCCCACAGAAGAAAGCAATGCTGTTACGCAGGTTCCTATATTCTGTCCATAAATAATATAAATAGCGCTGGGAAGCGTAATAGCCCCGGCAGCCCCTAAAGCCTGCAGCACACCTACCGAAGCGGAAGAACTTTGGATAATGGCGGTAAATACCATACCGACCAACACCCCCAGCAGCGGGTTTCTTAAAGTAGTCATCATGCCTGTAAAGAACTCAGATTCACTCAACGGCTGCATGGATTCGCTCATGAGCTCCATCCCCATAAACAGGATACCAAACCCCGCTATGATTTGGCCGATATGCTTATGGCTGTTCTTTTTGCAAAACGACAAAAGGGCAACGCCAAGAAAAATGGCAACCGGAGCAATGGTAGACAGCTTAAATGCAATCATAATACCTGTCACCGTGGTCCCTATATTGGCACCCATGATGACACCCACCGCCTGCGCCAAATTCATCAATCCGGCGTTTACAAATCCTACCACCATTACTGTGGTAGCGGAAGAACTCTGGATAATAGCCGTTACCAGCAGGCCGACCAAAGCGCCCATATACTTATTGGTAGTCAACTTTTCCACCAAAGTTTTTAGCTTATTTCCGGCGGCCATCTCCAGGCCTTCACCCATAAGCTTCATACCAAATAAGAATAATCCCAGACCTCCACACAGTCCCATGATCATACCCAGAATATCCTGGTTCATGATTTCTCCTCCAGCCCAGGGGCCACTATAATCTTCAGCAACCCCATCTCAGTTTTATTCTTTGAATAATTTAGTTTATGTTAAAATGATATTACGCTAATGTTAAGACAATGTTAAATAAACAGATTATTCTTTAAAAACTACTAGATTCGACATTTCGCACAATTCTATGCTATTTTTCACTTGCAAATCGCTAAAAATATAACGTTATTTTCTCTTGAATGACGGGATATTTTTCTATGAAAACCAATCTCTAAACCTGTAAATTTTTCTATTGGAATCCTCAAAATAATCTTATTAAATGATTTACTAATCTTTTTATAGTTATTTGATGACCTTCCTTTTGCCCTTGTCTCAGAAATCAATGTACTCGGGATCTTGAGGGCTTACTTCCAAATGCATCTCTTCACTTTCTATAAATTCCTTTGTGGTTATTTTTTCAATCGGCATTTTGAGGTACCTTCCCTGCGCCTCTACCGCTACAGTACCGTCCTCCAACAAAATTTCCCCGCTGCCTTCAAAGATGCGATGAGTACTTCTTGTAATGCGCCCCACCACTTTTAAAGGGGTATCCAGGGGAACAGGCTTCCTGTATTTTAGAGAAAGCTCTACTGTAACACCCCACATCTCCGGCTCTTTTATCATAACTGCCCGTCCAATGGTCTCATCCAGGATGGCGGCGGACACCCCTCCGTGTAATCTTCCTGGATAGCTTTGATGCTCCTGGAGAGGCTGAAAAATAGCAACCAGCTCATCATCATCCATCTCATAAAAAAAAGCCTTCAACCCCATGGGGTTGTCCACCCCGCAGGCAAAGCACTGTCGCGCATTCTCTTGTTTTTTGATTACTTTATGCTTCATAAACGCTCCTTCCTCACTGCTTAACAGAACGGCCTTATCAAGGTTATCATCGCTAATTTTATAAAAAGCACTTTTATTATACCGTAAATTTATTTCTTTTGCATCAGAAATTTTTTCTCGCATATGATGAACTACAGTCTATTTGCAAGGTGGAAGTTTCTTATGTTGTTTGTAATCATCGCCATATGCCTGATCGTCCTGGTCGCTATATATGCCTGTCTGTGTATGAGTCCCCATGACGATTGACCGATACTTTCCTCACTGATTATTCAACAGATCCACAAGTACCTGACAGATACCATCCACTTCTTTGTGGGACAAGCCTGCATACAAAGGGAGTGTGAGAACCCGTCCGGATATTTCCTGCGCAACCGGGGTTTTCTCTGGGAAAAACCTGCCCCGGTAACAGTCAAACGCGCTGGTAATGGGATAAAAATATTTCCTAGCAAAAATCCGATGTTCTTTTAATCCTTCATAGACAAAATCCCTCTGGATCTGGGTAGGAAAAAGCACAGGAAAATAACCATAATTGTAGGATACTCCTTTTTGTTTGGAAGGCAAGCGAAGTTCTTTTCGCCCGGAAAGTATTTCACAATACCGCATAGCCGCCATCTTTCGTTGTTCCCGCTGCTCTTGGAAATGGCGCAGGTTACATAGCCCCATAGCGGCTTGAAATTCGTTTAGCTTAGCATTCGTCCCCACCCCGTCTACCACGGTTTCCGAAAGGATACCAAAATTTTTCAGTTTATAGAGTTCGCTGCCCAAATCCTGCTCGCGGTAGGCCACAGCCCCGCCTTCAATGGTGTGAAATACCTTTGTGGCATGGAAACTAAAAATAGAAGCATCCCCAAACACCGCGCAATTGACCCCATCTTTTGTTTCCCCAAAGGCATGGGCGGCGTCATAGATCACTTTCAAGTGATGCCTTTGAGCGATCTTTTCGATGGCTTCTACATCGCACAGATTTCCATAAACATGTACCGGGACGATAGCCGATGTCTTTTCCGTAATCAGCCTCTCTATTTGAGAGGCGTCTATGGTATAATCGGAATTTTTAATATCACAAAAAACCGGCTGCAATCCATTGCGCACAATGGCATGGGTGGTGGAAGCAAAGGTAAACGGGGTGGTGATCACTTCCCCTGTCAAATGCATCGCCTGTAAAGTCAATTCCAGGGCCATATGCCCATTGGAAAATAGGGAAAGATGTGGTACCTGGAGATATATTTCCAACTCTCGTTCCAACCGTTCATGATACTCTCCCATATTGGTCAGCCAATGGGTTTCCCATAAAGGGCGGATCTCCTCAAGATATTCCTCCCAGGGCGGCATAGAGGAACGGGTAACCCGAATTTCTTTTTTAGGTTCCATCATACGCCGCCTGATTTCTTCCCGCCCAGCTGGCGCATATAGTAGCTTCTGCGCAAGGACTGCAAATACTTCATATTATTGGGGTACTCCTCTTGATATCTCCGCCTCTGGGATTTTTGGATCAGGGGATACCGGGCGATAATTTCCTCCAAAGCCCCTGGCAGGCTGGTTTTGAGATATTCCCGTTCATCAAATACGTTTCCCCGGAATACTTCTTTGAGGATTCCGTAGCTTTTGCTGTAGTAATACCGTTTATCGGAACATACATCTTTCAGCACCTGAACGACCGGGACCCGTGCCCCTATTGCCAACACCAAAGCATGGTAACGATTGCATAGGACAAGCTGGGCGTTAGAGATCAGGGCCGCCGCGTCCTCTATGGGAAGATATCCCGCTGCATTCCAGTCGTACAGTTCCATTTCCATCCCGAATTCCTGGAGGCAACGGCCTTGGTCCATGCCGCCGCCCCCCGGGGCAAAAGGCAAAAAAATAGTCTTGAGGCCATAGCGGGACTTCATTTCTTCCTGAAATTGCAGGAGCTCTTTCTTATATCCTTCCAGCAGGGAATCTGGATAATACCATTCCATCACCAGATAGGGTTCCTGGGGCAGTATCCCCTTGGTCTGTCGATTGCTTAAAGCTGTATGCAAAAACAGCAGGTCGTCAGGGACATACTGGACCTTTTCCGGTTCTATGCCCAGACGCAGCAAATGCGCACGGGAATAGACCGTATCCCGCACGGCAAACTGGATATCCTGGAATATATGAAAAAAACTAAAGAAAAATTCTGTGCTCCCATCAAAAGGGCCAAAAGTGTTACCGGAAAATACAATCTTTTTCCCGAATTGGTTCGCGATCAGAATAGGAATTAAAATTGCCCAGAAATCTTCCTTGCGCTCCCCGTTGTTCCAATAATGGTTGAAACATCCTCCCCCTGTCACTACCAAGATATCCAGCGGGGCTACCGCTCGATAAACTTCTTGGCTATTCTCCAACCGATTGAGCAGGTCAATTGGGATGGACACAGGTTTCTGTTCCGCCCCGCCTCCAATGCGGCGCAGCATCTGTTGCCAGGATGACGCCTGTCCTTCCTGCTCTGGAGTCACCTTTACTTCACAGACGGAACCATTGTGATTGCATAAATACTCTTCTTGGATCCGCTCCACAAACAGCCGGTTATAAGTAAACAGGGTAAAATGGTCTTCCTTTCCCACATAATCATAAATGGTATTCACCATCATGGCGTAATCTCCCAGATTGGCATCTGAAAAGGGGCCCGTAAATCCAATTTTTCTTCCCATCATTCTCTCCTCTTTTATGTTCTCCAATCAATCAAACATTCCACAGCGTCCACATCAAAAACAGGAATTCCCAGACGTTTCGATACCTCCATGCGTTCCGCAAAAGAATCGTCAATAAAAATGGCATCCTGTTCTTTGATGAAATCGGATTTATTGCCTGTTTGCCCTATCGATACCACTCTGTCAAATAGCGTCTCATGGATGCGGTATTTTTGCAGGGCCGCGCCCAAATCCCCCTTGTGCCGGGTAAGCAAAACCACCTTTTTCCCTTGTTCCACCGCCTGGTACAAAAACATCAGGACTAGCCGGTTTACCCGACCCCCTCTGTTTAGCAGGGTATCGTCCAAATCCACATAAACCGTCTGATAGGCGCAGTCCACATGATAACGGCTGATCAAAGCCCGATCCACCCGTATGGAAAATGGGTTCTGTATGATATCCACTTGCTTTCCCATAGCCTGGTATAAGGTAAGCAAAGGCAAATTGATCCCCATGCAACGGGTCAGCCCGGAGGTTCCCCCTATTCTTGCCGCAATCTCCAGAAGTTTCCACTGCCCCCGCCTATCCTGTTTGATCTGAAAAAACCACCCGCCGGCAAAGCGCAATCCAGCGTTGATGGTCTCAGCGATATCCAATACCGATGGCGGAAGATCCTGGATCTGGGAATCCACGCTGATTCCGCTACGCGTCCGGCCCCGGCTGCGCATTTTTGCCACCAGTAAATTCCCGCCCCGGTCTGTAAAGCAATCCACTGTACATTCTTTTCCCGGCAAATATTCGCACAGTACCAAATCTTTTTCTCTCCGGGTTACCTCGTCATACTCTGTACGGTTGCGTAAAACCCGTGCCCCCTGAGACCCCTGGCCAATATCTGGTTTTGCAAAAACAGGATAGGATTCCACCTCTTCTATCCTTTCGTAAATCTCAGGGAGAAAGGAAGCGCCCCGAAAAAAAGAGTAAGTTTTTTTCTTGGAACGCGTAATCTCCACGGTTTCCAAAGGCGAAGCTACTAGCTGGGCTGACAGCTCCTGTCGGTGGCGGGTTAAAAATAGTAACACATCGTCATGGGCTGGGTATAAATACTGGATATGTTCCCTCTGTAATACTTTGTTTAACTGGGAAAGGAAACCCGGTTCCCCTACAAAAGGAACCCCCGCCGTCCAATTCTGATAAACAAAGCGGGAATGGTCTTCCACACTGCTGATCCCATATGTGGAAAACCATGTGGCGTACTGGAGGCAACGATGCAATTCCAGCCCGATTTCTGTTCCCGCCGGAAAAATCGCTACCCGTATCGCATCCTTAACTTTCACGGCTCTTTTCTCCCTTCTCCCTCTGTTTCCATCGATCCCAATAATCCCGGAGCAATTCGGTCAAATATTGAAAGCATTCCAAGCGGAATACTTTTGCCGCCGCGAGATAAAAGGCTGCCCCTATCGTTATCTGTATGAGAAGTGTCAGCCAAACAGGCAAAGGGATTTGTCCTATTCCCCATACCAGCCCGCCCATGGCCAAAGATAGCAAAAAGGAAGGAAGAATGTCCTTCCACTGTTCCCGAAAGCTGTAGCCCAACAGGTCCCTGTTGGGCCACGCGTTAACCAGCGTACCGATCAAAGATGTAACCACCCGTCCAATCATCATGGCGTAAATGCCAAACGGGATAGTGGCAAGGAGCGCCGCCACAATAATCCCTTTTTTCACCAATTCCAGTTTTAAAAAAATATCACTGCGCCCAATGGCGTTGATCGCCTGAAGGTTGGCGGTATGGATGGGATAAAATGCCAGAGCCAAACAGGAAAACTGCAAAAATGGGACACAGGGAAGCCACTTTTCTGTCAGCAGCAACAAAGTCAACGGTTTGGCTATCGCTGCCAATCCCATCATCATGGGAAACAATAAAAAAGAACTGGTGGTGATGGAACGGCGCATCATTTGTTTGATTTGATCCTTTTTTTCCTGACAGGCGGACAAGGCGGGGAAAATCACCCCTTGGATAGAACCATTGATATTGGTCACCAACAAAGAGGGGATATTGAGCCCCCGGTTGTAATATCCCAGCATTTCTTTGCTGTAAAGTTTCCCGATCACCAGCGAATAAATGTTGGTAAACACCGTGTCAATCAGGCTGGACAACAGCAGTTTGGAACCGTAAAAAAACATCCCCCGCAAACGTTTCCCGGAAAAAAGGAGGCGGGGCCTCCACCGCACGGCAAACCATAAAATCAGGGTACTGACCGCGCTATTGGCCAATTGGGAAAAAACCAGGCTCCATACGCCGAATCCCCGCCAAGCTAACAGGATTCCCACGCTCCCCTGCGCCAGAATCCCTCCTAAGCTCACAAAAAAGCTCTTTTGAAACGCCATTTCCCGAGAAAGTATGGCAGTCTGCACCGCGTTAAACGCTCCAAAAAACAGAACCAGAGCCTGCACCCGCAACACAGGGGTCAAAAGAGGTTCCGTATAAAAGGAAGAAATAGCAGGCGCTCCCCAAAATAGGAGACCATAAAAAATAACAGCAATCCCTAAATTGAGATAAAATACAGAGGAACAATCCACATCGTCGATATGTTTCCTCTGGATCAATGCAGAACCAAACCCGCTTTGGACAAAAATAGAAGCGATGGCAATAAAAACAGAGAGCAATCCGGTAATCCCATAATCTTCTGGGAGCAGCAAGCG
>CAKUYY010000009.1 GCA_934717555.1 uncultured Clostridium sp. | reverse complement strand
GCAAAAAATCTTTTTAATTTTTACAAAAAAATGTATCATCCAACGTTAACAGCGCTTTTACGATTTCATCCGTATGCATTCCCCGGGATCCCTTCACCAAAACGGCATCCCCAACCTGTAAATGCCCTTTCAAATAATCAATGGCTTCCTGATTGGTCTGGCATTTCCGCACGGGAATCCCTTCGCTGGCCGCGCCGTCGGCAATCGCTCTTGCCCGTTCCCCCACGCTTACCAAAAGGTCTACCCCCATGCGTGCGGCTGTCTCTCCCAACTGGCGGTGGGCCTGCACAGAATATTCTCCCAACTCCAGCATGTCGGCCAATACCGCTATGTTCCGGCCCTTATTTTGCAGCTGCGCAAGCACACTCAGCCCGCTTTTGGCGGAATCCGGGCTAGCGTTGTAAGAATCGTCGATGACGGTTAGGGATGGGAGCCTGTGGATTTGCTGGCGCATAGCGGCATTCTGGTAATGGCTGAGGCCCTGCTGGATCGCGGATAAGGACAGGCCCATTCCTTTGGCTACCGCGATGGCGGCCAACGCATTGCGCACATGGTGTTCCCCAATGGCGGGAATTTGGATCTCCGCCTCCCCTTCCGGATAGGTCAGGTGAAAACGGGTGCTTTCCCCATCACAACGGATCTTTTCCGCCCGATAGTCACAAGGATTGTCTATGCCATATCCTATCGTCCTGACCGGCAGACGGCCCATAAGCTCCTCCAGCATGGGATCATCCACATTGAGATATAACACGCCGTCCTCGGGGAAACAATCGATGATATGCAGTTTTTCCGAACGGATATTTTCCTGGGTCTTCAACTGTTCAATATGGGAAATCCCAATATTGGTCATCACCGCGCAGGCGGGCCGTGCGATGGCGCTCAAGCGGGACATTTCCCCGAAATCGCTCATCCCCATTTCGATCACCGCCACATCCTGCCCCTGTTCCAGGCCGAACATGGTCAAGGGGAGCCCAATCTGGCTATTGAAATTCCCCGCCGTTTTCATCACTTTTTTTTCCGCGGAAAGGGCCGCCGCCACCATTTCCTTGGTGCTGGTCTTTCCCACGCTTCCGGTGATCCCCACCACTGGGAGGGAAAAACGGCTGCGGTATCCGGCAGCGATCTCCTGAAGCGCCCGCACCGTATCTTCCACCCGGATCCAGGCGCCCTCCCCCTGGGCTTCCTCATGTTCCTGTGTCAGCACCGCTGCCGCCCCGCTTTTCAGCGCGGAAGGGATAAACCGATGGGCATCCACCTTTTCCCCGATAATAGGCACAAACAGGGCTCCCTGCTGTACCTCCCGGCTGTTAATGCATACAGAATCCACTTTTGTCTGGGGATCTCCGCATAAAAGCCGCCCTTTTGACCAGCGGACAATGTCCTCTATGAAAACAGGTTCCATCCTTATCCGTCCTTTCTCTGGCCCTGTGCTAAAATATCCGCAACCACTTCCCGTTCATCGAAATGGAACCGTTTGCCGTGTTTTTCCATATAATCTTCGTGCCCTTTTCCCGCCAGCACAATGATATCCCCTTCCCTTGCATGTTCGATGCAATACCGGATGGCCTCTTTCCGGTCTGGGATTGCCACATATTCCCCGTCTGTCTTATGGAGGCCCGTCTTGATATCCTCCAGGATATGCATCACGTCTTCCTCTCTGGAATTGTCCTCCGTAATCACCGACAGATCGGCCAGCCTGCCGGAAATCTCCCCCATTTCATACCGGCGGGCCCGGTCGCGGTTTCCCCCCGCTCCAAACATACAGATCAGGCGGTTAGGCTGGTACTCCCGAAGGGTAGAAAGGATATTTTCCATACTCATGGCGTTGTGGGCGTAATCAATCAGCAGCGTATAGGGGCCGGGAACTGGAACCGACTCCACCCTTCCCTTTACTTTGACGGTATCCAGCCCCTTTTGCATATCTTCCGGGGAAACGGGGAAATGCCGGCATACCGCCAGCGCCGCCAATGCGTTATAGGCGCTGAATTTTCCGGGGATATCCACATCCACGGAGAGATCCAGCAATCCCTGCACATCCAAATGCGCCCCTAAATAACCCGGCCGGGAAATCAAGTGCTCGTTGCTCCCCTGTAATTGCGCCTGGCTGGAAAAACCAAAGGTTTCCACTTCGCAGGTATGGTCTTTGACAATTTCCTTCCAATTGGCGTCGTCACAGTTGACCAGTCCCAATTTGCAGCAGCGGAACAATATACTTTTGCATGCCCGGTACTCCTCCATATCGGCATGCTCATGTTCGCCGATATGGTCGGGGGAAAAGTTGGTGAATACCCCATAATCAAAAGAGAATCCTGCTGTCCTGTGCCATTTCAGCCCTAAGGAGGACGCTTCCAGCACAGCGCATTGGCAGCCCTCCTCCGCCATTTGATACAGGTATTTCTGGATCTCATAGGATTCCGGCGTGGTATTATGGGTTTTGATGGTCTGATCCCCAATAATTACCCCCAGTGTGCCGATCAGCCCTGTCTTGATTCCCCCCTGTTCCAGGATGGATTTGATCATACAGGAAACCGTGGTCTTTCCTTTGGTCCCGGTGATCCCCACCGTCTTCATCCTGGCGGCTGGATGGCCAAAATAGGCGGCGGAAAGGCATGCCAGCGCATACCGGGTATCCTCCACCGTAACCACAGTAGCGTCCCCCGTTTCAGCGGGGTGGGATATTACCACAGCGGCCGCACCGTCTCGTACCGCCTGGGCCGCAAAACGGTGGCTGTCCACCTGGGAACCCACCAAACAGACAAAAACGCATCCCGGGACTACCTTCCGTGAATCATAAATAATATCGCTGATTTCGATCTCATCCGAACCGGTAATAGAAAGAATCGGCATATCCGTAAGCAATTGTTTAAGCAGCATAAATGTCGGCCTCCCAGTTGATCCAGATCAAAGGCATTATATGCGATGACCGGACCGATTTATTAAACATGTATCCCAGCAGTTTCCTTTCTCTGGAAATCTTGTTTTATTGTACCCACTTTCCCAGCATATTTCAACTGTTCCGGTAAAATTCCCCATTCAATTCCTTGGATGAAAAACAAATGATAAAGGACAATAGGACAGTAAAAAACTCCCCCTGCCGTTCACCACACCGGCAGGGGGAGTTTCTATGATTCACTCAAAGAAGAGTGTGTTTCTTATTCATAAAGCTTGGAAAGTTTTACAAGATGCTCGTACTTGTTCTTGGCAACCTCTTCCGCTTCATTGAACAGAACTTCAGCGCGCTCCGGGAATGCACGACTCAGAGCGTTGTAACGAACCTCATTCATGATGAAGTCACGATAGCTGGCGGTAGGAGCCTTGCTGTCCAACTGGAAGGGATTCTTTCCTTCGTCAGCCAGACGAGGATCGAAGCGGAAGTTATGCCAATAACCGGCGGCAACCGCATTCTTCTCTTCGGTCTGAGCTTTGCTCATGCCACCCTTGATACCATGGTTGATGCAGGGAGCGTAAGCGATGATGATGGAAGGACCATTGTAGCTCTCAGCCTCAGTAAAGGCCTTGATGCACTGGTTGTAATCCGCGCCCATAGCGACCTGGGCAACATAGACATAACCATAGCTCATAGCGATCTGGGCCAGGTCTTTCTTCTTAGTAGCCTTACCAGCCGCGGCGAACTGGGCAACAGAGCCAACAGGAGTGGATTTGGAAGCCTGTCCGCCGGTGTTGGAGTAAACCTCGGTATCGAATACCAGGATATTTACGTTTTCACCGGAAGCGATGACATGATCCAAACCGCCGAAGCCGATATCATAGGCCCAGCCGTCACCGCCCAGAATCCACATGGACTTCTTAGACAGATAATCCTTATCAGCCAGGGTCTTCTTAGCCAGGGTACCGATCTCATCGTCGCCGGCAACTGCCTCCAGCTTCGCAATCAGAGCATCGGTAGCGGCACGGTTAGCGCCGGAATCGGTCATGGTGGAGAGATAATTCTCACAAGCAGCCTTCATGTCCGCATCGTTGGTCAGTCCAGCGATCTTCTCCACATACTCTTGCAGTCTGCCGCGGATGGCGTTCTGAGCCAGAGTCATACCCAGACCATACTCGGCGTTGTCCTCAAACAGGGAGTTTGCCCACGCCGGGCCGTGGCCCTTGTGGTTTACAGTGTAAGGAGTGGAAGGCGCGGAACCGCCCCAGATGGAAGAACAACCGGTGGCGTTGGCGATGTACATACGGTCGCCGAACAGCTGAGTAGCCAGTTTTGCATAAGGAGTTTCGCCGCAG
The DNA here is from genome assembly GCA_934717555.1 of uncultured Clostridium sp. Lineage (GTDB taxonomy): Bacteria > Bacillota > Clostridia > Oscillospirales > Acutalibacteraceae > CAJFUH01. Next base: position 37,577 of record CAKUYY010000009.1, on the reverse strand, counting down.
CCTGCGCAGGCGCCGGAGAACTCGAGCAACGGCTGTTTAAACTGGCTGCCCTTGACAGTGCTCTCTTTAAACTTAGCGGCAACTTCTTCTTTCTTCGGCAGCTTATGCGCATAATCGAAGATTTCCTGCTGCTCACGCTGGCTGTCCAGAGGCTTCATTTCCAGAGCCTTGTTACCCTTCATGCCGGGGCAGACGTTGGCGCAGGAACCGCAGCCGGTGCAGTCCAGAGCGGAAATGGTCATGGCAAACTTCATGCCGGGCATACCGGTCATATCCTTCGCCTTGGTGCCCGCGGGAGCCTTGGCCAGCTCTTCCTCAGTCATAGCGATGGGACGGATAACGGCATGGGGGCATACATAAGAACAGAAGTTACACTGGATACAATTTTCCGGAATCCAGCAAGGTACGTCAACCGCGATACCACGCTTCTCATAAGCAGCAGAACCCTGCGGGAAAGTACCGTCTGCATCCTTTACGAAGGTAGAAACCGGGAGCTTGTCGCCTCTCTGTGCGTTCACAGGCTCCAGGATATTATTGACAAAGTCAACCAGCTCCGGACGGTCGCCAGTGGCAACTACGGTGTTGTCGGTATCGGCAGCATTCTTCCACTCAGCCGGAACCTCAACTTGGTGCACATCCTGCACACCACGCTCAATCGCGGCATGGTTCATGGCGACAATCTTTTCGCCCTTCTTGCTGTAGGACTTGGTAGCGGCGTCCTTCATGAACTTAACAGCGTCATCGATCGGGATAATGTTGGCAATTTTAAAGAAGGCAGCTTGCAGAATGGTGTTGATACGTCCACCCAGACCGATCTCCTTGCCAATGCTGATACCGTCGATGGTATAGAACTTAATATCATTCTCAGCGATGAAGCGCTTTACCTTGCCAGGAAGCTTCTCATCGAGCTCCTGAGCGTCCCAGCCGCAGTTGAGCAGGAAGGAACCGCCCTTCTTCAGATCCTCTACCATATCGTATTTATCGATATAGGAAGGATTGTGGCAAGACACAAAGTCAGCCTTGCTGATGAAGTAAGTGGACTTGATCGGCTTATCACCAAAACGCAGGTGGGAAATGGTTACGCCGCCGGACTTCTTGGAGTCATAAGCAAAATAACCCTGAGCATACATGTCGGTATGGTCACCGATGATCTTGATGGAGTTCTTGTTGGCGCCTACGGTACCATCAGCGCCCAGACCCCAGAACTTACAGGAATGTGTGCCGGCCGGGGTGGTATCCGGATTTTCTTTCACGGTGAGGGACAGGTTGGTCACATCGTCCTCGATACCGATGGTGAAACGCTTCTTGCCGTTCTCGTCTTCCATGTTGCGGTAAACAGCGATCAGCTGGCCGGGGTTGACGTCCTTGGAACCCAAACCATAGCGGCCGGTGTATACCGGGACACAGCCAAACTGTGTGCCGGACAGGGCGGCGATGACATCCAGATACAGGGGCTCACCGATGGAGCCGGGCTCTTTGGTTCTATCAAGAACAGTGATCTTCTTTACAGTCTCCGGAATCACATCCAGCAGATACTTGGCAACAAAGGGACGATACAGTCTTACCTTGACCATACCAACCTTCTCGCCGGCGGCGTTCATGTAGTCGATCACTTCTTCCAAAGCTTCGCATACAGAACCCATGGCGATGATAACCTTGTCCGCGTCGGGGGCGCCGTAATAGTTGAAAGGCTTGTAATCGGTGCCGATCTTGGCGTTGACCTGGTTCATGTAGTCAACCACGATCTCCGGAACAGCATCATAATATTTGTTGCAGGCTTCACGGGCCTGGAAGAAAATGTCGGGGTTTTGAGCGGTACCGCGCAGAACCGGATGTTCCGGATTCAAAGCGTGACGACGGAAAGCGTCTACCGCGTCCCAATCCAGCATGTCGGCCAGGTCTTCATAATCCCAGGTCTCAATCTTCTGGATCTCATGGGAGGTACGGAAACCGTCAAAGAAGTGCAGGAAAGGAACTCTGCCCTTGATAGCGGACAGGTGAGCGACAGCGCCCAGATCCATTACTTCTTGCGGGCTGTTGGCACACAGCATCGCGTAACCGGTCTGACGGCACGCGTAGATATCGGAATGGTCGCCGAAAATGGACAGCGCATGGCTGGCCAGAGCACGGGCGGAAACATGGATAACGCTGGGGAGCAGCTCGCCAGCCATCTTATACATGTTGGGGATCATCAGCAGAAGTCCCTGAGAAGCCGTATAGGTGGTGGTCAGAGCACCAGCAGCCAGAGAGCCGTGTACAGCGCCGGCAGCACCAGCCTCAGATTGCATCTCAGTAACCTTAACCGTTCTGCCAAACAGATTTTTTCTGCCCGCAGTAGCATACTTATCGGTTTCGTCCGCCATCACAGAGGATGGGGTGATCGGATAGATAGCGGCAACGTCTGTAAACGCATAGGAAACGTGAGCAGCCGCGTTGTTGCCATCCATGGTCTTCATTTTTCTTGCCATGAAATATTTCCTCCTTTAAGGATGATGATGAAATAAGGAACGTACGCAGTGGACCTTTCCACCACACCATCATAAATTCTAACATTTTTCTACCTTTGTGTAAAGCAAAATCTTTGGGGAAACCACAATTTCCAGGGATGTTTTTTGTACAGAGAGGAAAGAAAAAACAAAGGCTTGTCAAAGTATACGGAATTTCAGAATCCTTTTTCTTTTTCATGTGATATATGCAAAATCTCTATGGAAAAAATTTATTTCCTGTAAAATATACTAAAATAATCTTTTTTGTTTTTATGTTCCCATTTTGAATGTCATCAGCCGTAAAGACAAGCTTTTATCCTATACAAAAATCCTCCTGATAGAATGTGTTTTCCCATTTTCTGTTCACCTAGCGCAGATGGCAGATATAGCGTCTTGGTTTCTTAACCGCACACGCCCGCATCCAAGCGCAAACATGTTTTGGCTGATTGACAGCGTTCTCTTTTTTTCGTAAAATTAAAAAGTATATCATTGCTATAACAAAAGTGGGAAACGCTTTTGTTTTCCTACCATTTTGTTATATTATTTTGTATTGAGAAAGGGGTTTCTTATCACATGCCTCCCGATCCTGAAGGCAATTCATTATTACTGTTACAGGCGGCGCCTGCGGCGTCAGACTTTTCCGGAGGAACTTTGGCCATACAGATTGTACTGTTGTTGGTGCTGATTCTGCTCAACGCCTTTTTCGCCATGTCTGAGATCGCCATTGTAACACTCAATGACAACAAAATCCGCAAAATGGCGGAAGACGGGCATAAAGGCGCGGCTAAAGTGCTTAAGCTGACAAAAAATAACAGCCGTTTCCTGTCCACCATCCAGATTGGCGTTACCCTCTCGGGTTTCCTAACTTCGGCATCCGCCGCGCAGACCTTTGCCGGTAAACTTGCGGGGTGGTTTGTTGGGCTGGTCCCATCGGTACCATTTGGAATCGCGGAACCGGTGGCCACAGTCGTCGTCACTCTGATTCTTTCCTATTTCTCTCTGGTACTGGGAGAGCTGGTACCGAAAAAAATCGCTATGCAACGGGCAGAGGAAATATCTTTTAAGGTGGCTGGCATCCTCAATGGCGTCGCTCTTGTTTTCAGTCCTTTTATCCGCTTTTTATCCGCGTCCACAAACCTGGTCATCCGGCTCTTAGGATTCGACCCCAACGCCTCTGAAGAAAATGTCACAGAGGAAGAAATCCTCATGATGGTGGATGTCGGAGAAGAAAAAGGTGTGATTGAGGGGTCCGCCAAGGATATGATCGCCAATATCTTCGATTTTGACGATATTGCTGTCAACGAGCTGATGACCCATCGTACGGATATGACCGCCGTAGAGGACATATCTCCTGTCAACGAAGCGGTAAATCTTGCTATCGCAAAAGGATATTCCCGTATTCCTGTTTATCACGAAGATATTGACGACATTGTCGGCGTGGTATATGTCAAGGATTTGCTCAAATATGTGTGTTCCGAGATGCCCGCAGAAACAAAGCTGACGGACATTATGCGTACCGCTACTTTCATTCCTGAAACCAAAAAATGCAGCGAATTGTTTGCGGAAATGACCGCGAGTAAAAATCAGATGGCTATCATCGTGGATGAATATGGCGGGACAGAAGGCCTGATTACCATGGAAGACTTGGTGGAGGCTATTGTGGGCAATATCCAGGATGAATACGATCAGGAGGAAGATGAGATTCGCCAGGTAAATGATAATACCTTTACCGTGGATGGTACTACCTCTATTGATGAAATCTCGGAACTAATTGGGATAGAACTCCCGGAAGGAGAGTATGATACCATCGCTGGATTGCTGGTAGAAAATTTAGGGCGTATTCCACGTTCTGGGGAACATCCCAGCATCGCCATCGATCATGTCCGCTTTACGGTGGATGAGGTAGAAGATCGTAGAATTACCCGTATCCTAATTGTCAAGGAACCAGCGGATTCTTCGGCAGAGGAAACATTTGCATAAAAAACAGAAGGAACTTTCTGCCTCTTTTTCGTGGACAGGGAGTTCCTTGTTATTTTCGGGGATTTTTTCATAATAATATTTCTTTTGATATCAGTTTCAAAAGCTGGACTTTCACAGCTTTCTTGGAACATATGGATGTAAAACATGTTCCTGTCGCCTTTCCTAAACCAATCCGGTCCCCTATCAGAAAAGCTCGCAAGCTCCCCAGCAAAATCGGATTCATTTGAAAATATTTTGCATCGTTTTTCTAGCGTCAATATACAAAGGACGCCGCTGTCTCCATTTCGGGAAACAGCGGCGTCCTCTTATATATATGGTGAATAAAAAGGAGAGAGGAAACGAAATTATACGCCCTGGGCCAGCATGGCATTGGCAACCTTTTCAAATCCAGCGATATTAGCACCAGCAACATAGTCGCCCTTCATACTATAACGGTCGGCCGCATCGGCAACCTTCTGGAAAATGTTGGTCATGATGCGTTGCAGCTGCTGATCCACTTCCTCAAAGGACCAGCTCAAGCGCTCGCTGTTCTGGGACATTTCCAGAGCGGAGGTCGCTACGCCGCCGGCGTTGGCAGCCTTACCGGGAGCAAACAGGACACCATTTTCCTGCAGATATTTGGTAGCATCCATAGTGGTGGGCATGTTAGCGCCTTCCGCCACAGCGATGCAGCCGTTGGCAACCAGCATCTTAGCATCTTCCAGATTCAGTTCATTCTGGGTAGCACAGGGAAGGGCCACATCACACTTCACGGACCATACGCCTCTGCCCTCGTGATACTCGGAGTTGGGACGGTACTTCTTATACTCGGTCAAGCGCTGACGGTTGACTTCCTTGATCTCCTTGAGGGCCGCCAGATCAATGCCTTCCGGATCATATACCCAGCCATTAGAATCGCTGACAGTGATAACTTTGGCGCCCAGCTGGTAAGCCTTCTCAGTAGCATAGGTAGCTACGTTACCAGAACCGGAAATAGCCACAGTCTTACCCTTCAGGTCGTGGCCGTTGTGGCGGAGCATTTCAGCGGTAAGGTACAGCAGGCCGTAACCGGTGGCCTCGGTGCGAGCCAAAGAACCACCAAAATCCAGGCCCTTACCAGTCAGGCAGCCCTCGAAGGTGCCTCTGATTCTCTTATACTGGCCGAACATGTAACCGATCTCTCTGCCGCCTACACCGATATCCCCTGCGGGAACGTCGGTATCCGCGCCAATATACTTGTACAGCTCTGTCATAAAGCTCTGGCAGAATGCCATGATCTCACGATCAGATTTGCCTTTCGGGTCAAAGTTGGAACCACCTTTACCGCCGCCGATGGGCAGGCCTGTCAAGGAATTCTTAAAGATCTGCTCAAAGCTCAGGAATTTGATGATACCAATGTATACGGAGGGATGAAAACGCAGGCCGCCCTTGTACGGACCAATGGCACTGTTGAACTGTACGCGGTAACCGGTGTTCACCTGTACCTGACCTTTATCATCTACCCACGGCACGCGGAACTTAATCTGACGTTCCGGTTCTACCAATTGCTCCAGCAGGGCTTCCCTGCGATATACGTCTTCATGGGCCTCAATGACAGGACGAAGAGATTCGAGAACTTCCTTGACTGCTTGGTGAAACTCCGGCTCACCAGGGTTCTTTTTGACAACCAGGTCAATGACTTCGTCAACATATGCCATAATTCATGACACTCCTTCATTAAAAAATTTTATTAAGTTTATTAGAAAAGGGCGCCACTCTACCTACTCGCTAAAGTGACGCCCTTGTCTTTAATGTCTTTATTATATGCCATATTTCTATAGAAATCAACTGTTTTTTTTAATTTTTTGCAATTTCTCAGTTGGAATCTTTCATATTCTCTTCTACAAGGATTTCTTACTAACAAAACAGCCCCTCTTTTGGCAATCATGTTGCGGAAAAACAAAAAGACATCTCCCAATAGAACCTATTGGAAAATGTCATGGGGAAAGATCACTTTTCCTCTGCACAAAAAATGATTCTGTAAAAAGTATCAAGCTCCTATCTTGAATATGTACCGGTTAATTGCATACTTTATGAAGGAGCAATGTGCACTGGTGATAGGAAACGTTGGAAGATTCATTATGCAGCCATACAGGGACAGGGGGATCCGTGATAGATACAGCCGTTACGGTACTGATACATAAGGTCTGTTCCGCGGCGACAAAGGTCTGTTCACAGAAAGTCTCAGGGATGGGTTTCCCGGAACGACACAAGCCGGCTCTTGCTGTTTTTGGAAAACTGCCGTCCGCATTGGAGACGCTGACCGAATAGAAAATTTTATAAATTCCCGGTTCCTTTAGGAGAAACATGTATTCCCCTGGTGTGTGGGAAATCGCGCCGCCACGATGGAGAGTATGGCCAGAAAAAGGAATCGGAGCGCAATCTGCGAAAGGAAGAGCGCTCTCCCGGGAAGCCAAAAGGAAAGAGTTTTCCATGGGGGATGTTGAAGTAAAATCTGGGTATAAGCCCGTTGGGGAAGCCGTGGAACTGGGGACATGGAAAGCATCTGACGGATTATCATGGAAGGGGACAGGAAATCCATATTCCCCTGGCGGGATAGGATGCAGAAATTCAGGAGGAAGACCTTCCGGAAAAGTTTTGTTCCAAAAGAAATGATGATAGCGTTTCATAACCTGTCTCCTTATCGATCAGTTCAGAATAACCGGGTGGTATTCCCGTGAAGGGGTACAAAAAGAAAATCCTACTGTTATTGTATTCTAATTTTGGAAAAAGGTTCTCTTTTTGAAAAATACAGAAAAGATTTACAAAACTAAGGTCACGAAAAGATTGCCAATCAGAATAAAACGTCAAAAGGCGGCACTCCTGGAAAAATTGAAATTTCCAAGGGTGCTGCCTTTTGACGGCCATATCAGCTTTTAAGGATACGTATTTATAGATAGCGGCAGATATCCATAGGGGCAGCGGCGAGGAAATCGGCACCGGCCCATGCCAGCTCCTCGTATCCTCGGAATCCCCACAGGGCCCCGCAGCAACGGATACCGGCATTGTGGGCGGTATACACATCCACATCGCTGTCCCCAATGTACAGGCATCCTTCTTTGGGTACGCCCTGCTGACGGATCATTTCATTGAGGGCGGCGGGATCGGGCTTCTTCTCGTACCCGGGACGTTTTCCAAAGATGGAGGAAAACGCAAAACCAGGATAAAGCTTTTTTACGATGGTCCCCACGAATTCATCCGGTTTATTGGAGAGGACCGCGCAGGAAACCCCTTTTTGGGAAAGGTATTCCAGCATCTGCCTGCATCCCGGATAGGGCTGGGTATGGTCAAAGCAATGGGAGGCGTAATACGCATCAAACCCTTGATGCAGCTGTTCCAATGTCTGGGGGCTAACGCCTTCCGGCGCCGCACGCCGCAGCAACATAAGGATGCCGTCCCCTACAAAATGGCGGTACGCCTCCATGGGATGTGTCGGGAAGCCCTGCCGCCTTAGCGCGTCGTTGGTAGCGGCGGCCAAATCCTCTAGGGAATTTACCAAAGTACCGTCCAAATCAAAAATACAAAAATGGGTCATAAAAATGCCTCGTTTCCACCATGATTAAAAATAAACTGTGTGCATCCTATTAAATTTCCGCCAAAATATCTTCTATGGGTTCATCCGGATCATAAAATTCCAGGGAGGAATTTTCTTGTTTGCCGGAAGAACCGCCGCCTCTCCTGTGGATCAGGAATATCAGGATAATCACCCCTGCAATGACACAAATGATCGCGAAAAACACCAGAAAAATCCCCAGATTATTAGAGGTATATCCATTATACTCGATCACGGTATCCCCGCTGTCCAGCGAGAATTGGACGGCGCCGTCCTGGTCCTCGGATAAAGAAACAGAAGAAGAATAGGTTTCACTGGTATATTGGACGTCATAAAGCTGCTCTTTTCCGTTGGTCTGGATCTTATAAGTAATGGGGATATCCCGGTTAATCCCTGTAAACAAATACTCCATATGTATGGTATCCGTAAGGCGGGTATTATGATGTACTTCTACAGAACCGCCCTGCTGGGAATATTTCATTACATTCTGTTCGCCAAACAATATACCCATCTGGCGGGAAATTTCTTCGGCCGTTCCCTGTACCGACACATGGCAGACAAGCCCTTCGTCAGAAGTTGTCTGCTCAATATCCGCTCCGCTTTCTTTGGAACGTAAATATTCCACAGCATATGAGACGCCGGCGATATCCTGGGAATCAAATACAAAATCGATATCCCGCTGGAACCGTCCGTCACCCAGGCAGGAAAGCGTAAATACGGTCCCCAATGCCTGGTGTTCCAATTGCTCGGAAATCCGGAGATTGATCAAAGGCGCGCGCCCCTGGTACTGGAATATGCCGGAGGACACCTCCCCTGTGGCATCCCAGGCGCCTTGTTTATAAATCTCGCCCCCTGCTAAAGTACGGGAAGACTGGGACGAGTAAGTATAATACAGGGGGATGCTTTTCCCCTGATTGCCGGTATAACTGGAAAGGTCAATGGTTTCGGTAAAGAGCGACCCATCCACAAACGGGGTGGAATGGTCCGAGTGTTCCTCACAGGAAATTGTTCCGCTGAACCGGGAATTGAGCAATAGATTGGTACACCGGGAGATTTCTTCCAGAGAAAGGCCCTGGAAAGACACGGTATATTCCCGGCCAGAAAGGTAATCCGTCCACTGGGCGCTGGTGGCCAGCGGGTCCGTACGGGCATTCATATAGGGTTCCAGATCGTTCCCCAGATCGTGTACGGTCGTGAGGGGGATCCGAAAAACAATGGTACGGTCAAAGGTGCCGTCGCCTCGATTGACGGTATCCACAAAAATAGCATCCAGGGGATACCCTTTGGTACGGTTGAGGGAAATCTGCGTGCCGGTAGTCTGCGTCCTCCCATCGATGCACACGGCGGCGGAACCTCCGGAAAACCGCGGGGAAAGCGTTCCCTGTAATTCTTCCAAAGAAATAGATGCGTAAAGCCAACTGAACAGGTCCCCGCTTTCAAAATCCTCTGAGATACGGGTACCGGTAGTAAAAATATTATCGGGGAAAGAGAAAATAATAACGGGCTGCCTCCCCAACAATTTGGTAATTTTTCCCACATAGTCCTGATAAGAGGAAAATTCCAATTGGAATTGATAGGACAATCCCCCTTCCTCTTCTACTTTGCTGTAAGTAAGCATAGAAGGGCAGTATTGAGAGATTATCCCATCCAGCTGGGTAGCGGTCTCCGAATCCGGACCAGTACCGGAAAAGCGGCAGGTCATAGCGCGGCTGCCCGCCCCAGAGGAATCCAAAGTAAGTAAAGTATCTATGGAAACCTTCTGGTTATTTCCGCAAGAGGGACACAGAAAAAGCACCGCAACGCAGAAAAGGAAGAGGATTCCCACTTTAAAAGTTTTCATACGGCACCTCCGTAAATGGTTGTTGTTTTCTATTTTAACACAAATAGGATAAGATTTCTTTTGTTTTATAAAATTTATCCGCCTCATTCCTTTTCCTTCTGGACTTCTATTCCCTATCCTGTCTTTTTATGCTTTGAAAGAGGCCTCGCATTTGAGGCTACACGAGGGGAAAAACAAGTATTTCCACAAAGGAAAAAGATCCCGCCCCTGCTTGACAGCAGATAGCAAGATCTTTTATCCATTGAAAATTTTATAAAGTTTTAAAAAAATCATTACCGTTCTGGACGGTATACCCCAGCTATTTCAGATTCCTCTCCCCTGTGCATTTGAACCAGAAGGTTTGCCGCCACCTGGGAAAATAAAATGCCATTCTGTGAAGGGCAGAGGGCGAAATAACATCCCGGATACTGTTCCTGTGTCCCGATGACCGGAAGTCCGTCTTCTGTTTGAAGGTAATCCGACGTATAGGCGTATTCCACCTGTGTCTCCCGGATCCCGGGAAACATCCCGACAATCTCTTCCTGCAAATGGGCAAACTTTTTTTCTGCCAGCAGTTCCAGCGGGAACAGCCCGGCCATCCTCCGGTTGCGGTCAATCAGCCCGGTATCCAGCCCGGAAGCTATCATCCGTCCCTGGGCGGTGAGGGAATAGGTGATTTCCGGGCGTCCTACATGGTGGATGATGCAGCCGTCCTCCCATCCGGACAGCGTTTCTATCTGTTCTGTAGCCACAGAAAAACAAGTACGTTTGCTGCCAACGCCTTTTAAGAAATCACAGCTGTCCAGCCCTATGGCCAGCACAACGGTATCCGCCTTTACCGTATGGCTCACGGAAGTGAGCAACGAACGTTTTCCATTTTCCTGTGAAATATCTTCCACTGTGGTATTCTCATAAATCCGGGCTCCAGCTTTTTCCGCCGCTGTAATGACGTTATGGGTGAGCAGGTAGGGGTCTACGGTAGCGGCATTTTCATAGCATAGGAGGCCCTCTTCCATATCAAAGGAATATTGATCCCTGGCCTGGTCCGGATGGATCAGCTCCACGGAAAAACCGTTGTGTTTTTTCAGGAGATATTCTTCATGAATGTCCTCTGTCCGCTCTTCCATATCCGCAAAATACAGGGAATTCCTCCGGGTAAACCCGCAGTCATACGGCCCCCCGCAAGCAATGCTTTCCAGTTCCTGCATGGCTTGGGAACATTGACGGTATACCTCCACCGCCTGATCTACCCCGATCTGGCGGGATAGTCCCCTCATCCCGATTTCCGGATCCGCCTGGACAATCCCGGCGGACTGGCATGTCCCACCATATCCAATCGGGCCGCCCGCCAATAATACGGTATCCATGCCGGCTTTGGCAAACTGCAGGGCGCACAGGGCCCCGGTGATCCCTCCTCCCACTACGCATACTTCGCAGCTTTCATCCTGATACATCCACGGATACACGGCGGGGACCCGGTTTATGGACGTCCAAAGGGGAAATCTTCTGGTTTCTTCTGATATCATAAAAGTACCACGCCTTTCCATCTCAATGTTAGTATTCTTGTCCTTTGTCTGGAGAAATATACCAATGTTTTTTTAATCGCGCCTATTTTTCTTTTCTTTCAAAACTGTAAGAATTTCCAGGAAAAACTTCGTATCTTTTCCTTACGACTTATTGTACAATAACAAAGGAGGTGAAACCCATGGAACCTATTTTACAGTTGGAACGGGTAGAAAAGTACTACGGCGGCCGGGGCCATATTGCCAAGGCAGTGGACGACGTGTCCTTTTCGGTGGAACCGGGGGAATTTGTGGGAATTATGGGCCCTTCCGGTTCCGGTAAAACCACCCTGCTCAATATGATCGCTACCATTGATTCGGTGAGCGCCGGCCATATTATTATAGACGGGCAGGAGGTCACAGAGTGTACAGAAGACGAACGCTCTGATTTCCGCAAGCAGCACCTGGGGTTTATCTTCCAAAACTACAACCTGCTGGATACCCTTACATTAGGGGAAAATATCGCGCTGGCCCTTACGATTCGGGACATCCCCCGGAAAAAAGCCAAGCAGTCTGTTTTATCCGCCGCCCGCCAGCTTGGTATTGAAGGTATCCTTGATAAATACCCCTATGAGGTCTCCGGCGGCCAGCAGCAAAGGTGCGCCTGTGCCCGCGCGCTGGCCGTGCAGCCAAAGCTTATCCTCGCGGACGAGCCCACCGGGGCGCTGGATTCCAAAAACGCCCGGATACTGCTGGAACAGTTCCTGCTGCTTAACCGGCAATGTGGCGCTACCCTCCTGATGGTCACCCATGACGCTTTTTCCGCCAGTTACTGCGGGCGTATCCTCTTTTTGAAAGACGGCCGTATTTTTAATGAACTTATCCGCGGGGAAAAGACACGCCGTCAATTTTTTCAGGAGATCCTCGATGTCATGTCTTTATTGGGAGGAAATTTTTCCGATGTACGTTAAACTTTGCCTGCGCAACATCCGGCGCAACGCCCGGGAATACTGGGCCTATGCTATCACGGTTTCCTTAACCGCCGCGTTGGTGTATGCCTTTGACCTCCTGATAACCGCTAGGGAACTACAGGAGATATCCATTGATTTTGAGACCACCTCGGCCTTGCTTTTAGTGATTTCCTCGGTTGTGGCCGCTATCACCATGGGATTGATACGGTACGCCACCCGGTTTATGCTGGAACGGAGAAGCCGGGAATTTGCCAATTACCTCTTGCTGGGGATGAGAAAGAAGAAAGTCTGCCGGCTCTTCCTCATAGAGAATATCGGGATAGGGGCCTGTTGCTTTTTATGCGGGCTGGCCCTTGGCAGCCTGCTGTATCAAATTATCCGCTCTATCCTGCTAAACTCCCTCTTGGAGACATCCTATTCCTTTTCCATTGATTTTTCCTTTTCCGCCCTTTCCCTCACCTTCCTTTATTTTTTTCTGGCCTATTTCTTAGCTCTGCGCAAAAGCAGCCGGAGGTTGAAAAAAACAAGCATCCACGACTTGATGTACACGGGTATCCGGCGGGAAAAAACCATCCTTAGGCACCCCGTCCTTCGTTTTTTGGTGTTTCTTTTTTCCCTGTTTTGCTTGCTGATGGGGATCTGGGCCATCCCGGGAATTTATCAAAGCCTGGACCCCGGCCTTTCCCTGATGCTTGTCCTTCTCCTGCTGATTGTAGGGATTTATGGGATCCACATCGGTATCCCGGCCTTTTTGGAATCCCTGTGCAGGCTTCCCTTTATCCGCTGGAAAAAAGCGCGCCTTTTCCTGCTGCGGCAAATCACTTCCAAGGCAAATACCAACGGCGCCCTGATGGGTACGGTAGCGCTGTTATTATCGATCTCCCTTTTCTGCTTTATCATTGGTTTTGGTTGCCGGTTTCTTTATCCTGTCATGGAAGATTATTTCTGTCCATTCGATATCCTATTATCCGTGGACGCTCCCCGGGTGGATTATCAGCCCGCCCTGCATGCCATCCAGGAATCCTGCGGGATCCAGCAGGCCACGGAATACCCCCTTTATTATTCCGGGCAGAGCGCCGTCACCGACAGCTTGGAGGATGGCTATTATCACCAGTTTCTATCCGATATCACAGATGACCGCTGTATCTCCTTATCTGATTATAACCGGCTTCGTACCCAGGTAGGGATGTCCCCCGTTTCCCTAGATTCTGAATCCTATTTGATCCATACGCAGTTTCCGGAATACAGTTCCGTTTTGCGGAATATCCAAGTCCCTGTCACCATCGCTGGCACTTCATTACAGCGCCAAGGGATTTATGAGGAAGGAATCGGGCAGGAATATGGCGGCAACGGCATTGGACTCCTCCTAGTTTTACCAGATGATGTGTGTTCCCGTTTAACAGGCTGGTCTTCCTGTCTCGCGGTCAATACCACATCTTCTCCTTCCAAAGATCTTGCACAACAGTTGTACCAATATCCCTATGTTTCCCAGGATGGAATATCCATCCTGGGGGAGAATTCAGTCAACCTGGAAATCCGTTCCGGGGATAACAGCGCTATTGTAGGATATCTCTCTATCTCCTTTGCCGCTTTTTATTTGGGCATTGTCCTGTTGCTCATCTGCGCCACTGTGTTGTCTTTACAGCAAACCAGCGGGGTCTCTTCCCAACAATACCGTTTTTCCTTGTTAAACCGGTTGGGAGTCCGGGAAAGTCAGCGCAACCAGCTGGTTTTTCAGCAGCTGGCCATTTCCTTCTTCCTCCCTGCCTTAGTCCCGTTGTGTTCCAATCTCTTTATTTTTCAAATGGTGATCCCTCCAGGGTATGAACGGCTTTTTTACCCCATTGCATGGAAAAGCTTACTACTCACATACTTTTTATTCTTTCTGGTTTATCTTTGTTATTTTGTCGCCACTTATCTTTCCTTTCAGCGCCATATTGGGGAGATCCAGCACCGGCGTATATAACAATTCCCCTCCTGTTTTCAGCTAGGAAAAAACTTTCTTTCTCCTAAAAGAAGCTTATTTTTTCATTCCGCTCAAGCCGCGGGGGCTCACCCTTTCTCTGCCGCCAGAGAAAGGGCGCAAAGAGAGCGCAAAGGGAGAAATCATGTTTTCCCCCTTTTGAAACCCCTTACAAGGCCGCTGCGGCGGGTCTCCTAAGCAAGTCTGGAAAGTATGCCGGCTAACTGAGCGGCATCCCCCCGCTCAAATAGCCGGCATACCGCAAGGTTACCGCTCATCTGGAACGGAAAAAATCAGAACACAGGTAACAGAATAGAAAAACCGGTATCCTGGAAAACAAGATACCGGTTTTCTTATTATTCTTATTTTCAGTCATCCTCTGTTACATTCTTTTGTGGCGCATCCCCTTCTTCACAGGGATAAAACGAGAAGGTTCATGAATGGTATTTGCTATACAGGACTTCTCCATCCTTGATGGTGTGGAGGACCTGGATATCCCTGATCTGTCTCAGCGGGACCATCAGGGGATTCTGATCCAGGATTACAAAATCCGCCCGCTTCCCCGGCGTAATGCTCCCCTTTTGCCCCTCCTCAAAATATTGATACGCCGCATTGCTGGTTACGCCGCGCAATGCCTCCAATGGAGAAATCCGTTCTCTTTCCCCGATCACCATACCTTTTTGTGTCAAACGCATAACAGCGCACCACATTGTCATGAGCATATCGGGAGGTATCACAGGGGTATCCTGATGAAGCGTATAGATTGCCCCCTGTTCGATGGCTGTACGGATTGGGCTAATCCGCTGGGCCCTTTCCCATCCTAGGTTCTTTGTGTGAATGTCTCCCCAGTAATAGGTATGGGCCACAAAAAAAGACGCCAAAATGCCCATTTGGGCCATCTGCTGTAGCTGATCCCTTGTTGCCATCTGCGCATGGATCATGACGGGGCGGGTATGGCTTACCCTTGTTCCGAAAGAAGGATAGGACATACGGAAGGCGGTCACCATTTGTTCCGCCGCCGCGTCACCATTGCAGTGTACCAGTAACTGCATATCTTCTCCTAGCGCCTGACGCACCATATCCTGAACCTGTTGCAACGGATAGCTCCCATATCCCTTCTCCCTTCCCCCCTCATAGGGTTGTGTCAGCCAGGCGGTCCTTCCCTGGGGAGACCCGTCCAGGATCACTTTATATCCGCCGATCTTTAGCCGGTTATGATACTGTTTAACATATTGGGGATTCCTTTTCACAATCCCCTGGGAATCCTTCAAGTCCACATAGCTTACCACATCCAGCTGCAGCGCCCCTTCCTCCGCTGTCCTGCGCAGCGTCTCCCATTCCGGGGCGCGGGTAAACCCATCCTGTACCGTGGTGATACCATACCGCAAATACAACTCCTGTGCGTCCTGCATCCCTTTTTTCCTCTGTTCCCATGGGATCTCCGGCTGACGCGCTGAATATAGGGTAAACGCTTTTTCTTCCAAATACCCGGTAGGCTGCCCGTCTGGGGACCTCCCTATTTTCCCCCCTTCCGGGTCCGGGGTATGAAGGCCGATCCCCACCGCCCGTAGCGCCGCCGTATTCATCACCCCCATATGGCCTGACACATGGGAGATCACCACAGGGTTGGCGGAAAGCGCTTGGTCCAGAACTTCCCTGGTGGGATGGCCGCCTTCCTGCAAGTGGTTTTGATCGTATCCAAATCCCACAATCCATTCCCCATCAGGAATTCTTTTTTCCTTCCTGAACCGCTGGATACGTTCCACGATGTCGTGAAAACTTTTTGCGCCTGCGAGGGTAACGCATCCTAATGTCTGAGCCAAAGCGGTGATATGGCTGTGGCTGTCTATAAACGCGGGCATCAACGTGGCTCCCCGCAAGTCAAAGACCCGTATATGCCCTTTGTCTTGTAATAATTCGCCTTTTTCGCCACAAGCTCTGATTCTTCCACCTTCCACCAAAACCGCTTCCGTTTTGGGGAAACGGGAATCCATGGTGATAATATTCCCATTGGTATATACGGTTTTTCCCATCGATAAAGCCTCCTATTTTTTACTATTTGTAAAAAACAAAACAAAAATATCAAATTTTGTTTTGATATCGCCTAAAACTCTATAAATTTATTATTTACCTGATCCGCTAATGTCACACACACCAAATTTTTTATTTCTGAAATCCAAGAGTGGGAAGGCTGCAAAGGACTCTCTATCCTCTGCTCACTTCTATAAGTCGCTAAGGGATATTTTATTTTTGCAGATTTTCGATTATAAAACGTTTTGAAAGAATCCTATAGAAGTTCTGTCTCTTCTTATTTGCCAATTAGAATGATGAAAACTTTATCCATGCACAGATTAGCCTGTAAATACAAAAAAGCTGCGTGGCATAGATAAACGCCGCACAGCTTTTTATTCTTATAATACTTTTGATAAGAAGTCCTGCAACCGGGGATTTTTAGGATGGGCGAAAAAGTCTTGCGGATTATTCTGTTCCATAATCTGACCGCCGTCCATAAACAATACGCGGGTTGCTACCTCCCTGGCAAATCCCATTTCATGGGTGACCACCACCATGGTCATCCCATCGTTCGCCAGCTCCTTCATCAGTTCCAGCACCTCGCCTACCATCTCAGGGTCCAGCGCGGAAGTCGGTTCATCGAACAGCATCACATCCGGATTCATGGCCAAAGCGCGCACAATAGCGATACGCTGTTTCTGCCCGCCGGATAGGCTGGAGGGATAGGTATCCGCTTTTTCCGCCAGGCCAATGCGCTGTAGCAGTCGCATGGCGTTTTCCTTGGCTTCTTCCGGGGTCTGTAACTTCAGTTCCACCGGCGCCATGGTGATGTTTTGTAATACCGTGAGATGGGGAAATAAATTAAAATGCTGGAACACCATGCCCATTTTTCGACGCAGGGCGTTGATATCACATTTTTTATCTGTAACCAAGTGGTCTTCAAACCAGATTTCCCCTTCGCTGGCCTCTTCCAGGCGGTTCAGGCAGCGCAGGAACGTGCTTTTTCCCGATCCGGAGGGACCGACGATCACCACTTTTTCTCCCTTGTGAATGGATTCGGTGATATGGTCCAATACCAGGTTATCCCCAAACCGTTTTACCAAACCTTTAACTTCTATCACTGCGCGCCATCCTCCTTTCCAAAGCGGCAAATAGGCGGCTCAGCCCTAACGTGAGCACCAGGTAAATCAACGCGGCCGCAATCAACGGAACCCAGGCATTGTAGTCCGCATTACGGATCATATCGCTGACCTTGGTAAGATCCTGGATTGCGATATAACCGGCTACGGAAGTCTCTTTAATCAACACGATAAACTCATTGGTATAAGTCGGCAAAATGTGCTTGACCGCCTGAGGGAGAATAATCTTGCGCATGGTCTGCCATTTGCTCAGGCCCAAGGAACGGCCCGCTTCCATCTGGCCCTTATCCACCGCCTGGATTCCCCCGCGCATAATCTCAGTCATATAAGCGCCGGAGTTTACACCAAAGGCGATAATCGCTACCACTATTTTGCTGATGCTGACGGGCGCAAAAATCACATATGCAAACAGCATCAGCTGGGTTACCATAGGGATACCGCGGATTACCGTGATATACACCAGTGAAATCCCGCGCAATATCTTGTTGTTGGAAAGACGGCATAATGCCATCACAGCGCCAATCACGGTGCCGATCAAAATCGCGCACAGGGCAATCAGCAGCGTATTCCCCAGGCCGGATAAAATCAGCTGCCACCGGTCGTTGGCAATCAGACAGGTATAAATCTGGTCAAGTAAAGACGGCAAAACTTCACACTCCTTCAAAACGCAGAACAGGGCGGAGCACGCCGGGTAAACCGGGTCCTACACCCTATTCCAAACATATATACAGACCGCTCACGCAGCCTGGATATATGCCTGCTTTCTTTTTTATTTCTGTACGATGATAACCTGAGAAGCAGGATAATAGTTCTCAGAGAAATCTACATTTTTCTGACGTTCCTCTGTGATGGACATGCCCGCCATGGCAAAATCCACCTTGCCCGCCATCAGCGCGGTGATGATACTGTCAAAGTTCATATTTTCCACAGACAGTTTGCAGCCATAGTCCTTGGCGATCTCATTGGCAACACAGACATCAAAACCCACAATGTCGTTTCCATCCACATATTCAAAGGGGCTGAACTCCGCGTTGGTACCCATTACCAATGTTTTCTCGCTGTCGCCGTAATCCAATTCCGGGATCTGGATATTGCCGTCTTCCGGCATAAAGGCATTCTTAAATTTGTCATAGGTACCGTCCTTTTGGATGCGCTCCAGGGTCTTATTGATGCTCTCCAGAAGCTCGGTATTGCCCTTCTGTACGGCGATCGCATAATATTCTGTGGTCAACGGCTCATCCAGAATCTTAAGGTTGGGATTCTGACGGACAATCTCCTTGGCTGGCAGCTCGTCCAGCACAACAGCGTCGAGATTGCTGTTCATCAGGTCCATCGCCGCTTCCATACCAGACTTATAGGGAATCGGATCGGTATCCGCTACATTCTCCCTGATATAAGTCTCCCCTGTGGTCCCCGCCTGAACGCCGATGCGTTTTCCCGGCAGATCCTGCGCGCCTGTAATGGTTGCTACGCTCTTCTGGCAACCGGCCAATACCGCCACAATCATCAGGCAGGCCATAACCAGAGCCATTCCTTTTTTCCATTTCATTTTTACACTCCACCCTTTCCTCATGTTTCCAACAGTGTTTGCTTTGGCTGTCTCTATTCCCGGATTGACAGGAATATTTTCTTTTCATTTCTTTATACTTTAACATACGTATGGAACAAACGCAAGATGAAATTCCTAAATAAATGGGTATTTCCGCACAATGGTCTTCTTTTCTTCCATTTTCTCCTGTTTGCTATATCTGCAAACTTATAAAAGGTGAAAAGGCGGTTTCTCCCGTTGGGGGAGTAACCGCCTTTTCTGAGAGGAGATTTCTATTTAGAATCGACGTAAGCTTGTTGAGCGGCGGCCTGCCCGTTATGGTTTACCGCCTGGCTTGTGACGAACCCCGCCAGCAAAAGTACTGCTACAAACAGGATTCCTACAGCCATTCCAAATCCATTGTGCGACGCGCGTCTTCTTTTCACAGGGTAGCACTTCCTTTCTTCATGTCCTTTCCTGTCTGTGTAAATATCTGGTGGTAACGGTGCCTATTGCCAATAAAAGTACCAGCAGGGCTCCAAAACCCATCAAAACCCATTGAATGGAGCGATTGGTTTTTAGCATAACGCATTTCCTCTTTCTATGATAGTCTGCCTTTGGCGATATTCTTACATCCGAAACAGGTGGCCAGGAAATATCCCCCGTAGATGACCAGCAGGCAAGCTGCCGTCATAAACATGGCGGAAAAGTCCATGGTTGCCCCCTGCATTTGCAAGCTGTTCCGTAACGCGTTGACGCCTACAAAGGCGTGGATCACCGCCAAAGCCAAGGGGATAAAGAAATAGATGGCTACCTGCGCATAAATCGCATGGTTAAGCGTTTTTCTTTCCACTCCCAGTTTTCCCAGCAGCTTATACCGTGCCACATTGTCGGAAGCTTCTGAAAGCTGCTGCAAAGCCAGTACCGCCGCGCTGGCGATCAGGAAAATAATCCCCATATAAATAGCCAGAAATAACATGGTGGCCTTTAACCCGGTGGCCGCCTGGATCAGGGAAAGCCTGGTGGAACCGTACACCGGGGGCACATCCTCTCCTCTTCCCCCTAAGAAAGAACCGTTTTCACTCCCCAGATGTTCTATGATAAATTCCTCTGCCTCATACTTATCCCCTTTGTATTGGGCGTTATAGGAAACTTCCCTCGGTTCAAAACCGGTGACCTGTTCGTCAGGCAGTACCAAGGCGAAAAAAGCCGAGGACATATCATTTCCAATGGACAGAGAACTGCCTTTCTCGATCTGCGCCTGCGCCGGGGTGTAAGTCTCGCCATACAGCTGCAGCGAAGGATCCTCTGCTTGCAAAAATCCGTTTAATAGGTCCAGGTAGCGGTCATCCTCTATGAAAGAAAAGGTATATTGGTTCTCAGAAAGGGAAATAGGCTGTTTCCCCATCATAGCCAACAAGCGGTTATAGTCGCTCTCTCCAATAGCAGAAATAGAAAGGTTTCTGTCCGAGGTTTCCGCCATGGGAGGATACTTTTCCGTCATCTCCTTAGTGCTGATCCCGGTGTCATAAACTAAGAACTGATGCCGACCGGCAAAGAGCTCATCAGGGGATTTTCCAGTCTCCTTCTGGATCAGGGCATCAAAATCAAAGTTTAAATCTTCATAGCACTCTAACGTCATATCGTAAGGGGAAACAGAAGCAATATCATTGCCGAAATAGCGCTGCATCCCTCCGCCTACTGTGAGAATCCCAATGGCCAGTAAAAGCATGATACAAATAAACGTCATGGAAATATGGGTGGTATTGATCTTGCTGTTGATCTGGCGCAGTACAAACATATTAAGATTTTTATAGTAAATATGTTTGCTGCTTTTGAGTACCCTCAGTAAAAATCCCGACAGGGACATAAAAAACAGGAAAGTCCCGATGCTTCCCAGCACGATGCTGGCCCAGAATTCGCCGTTGATATACATCATGCCATTTTTGGTAATGAGATAATAAGCGCCTCCCAGGCAGGCCGCGGAAATCAGGAACAGCACGACCGATACCCACAGCCTCTTTACCCGGAGCCGTTCATTCCGATGCTCGGCGTTGAGCAGGGTAATCAGCTTACAGCGGGAAACAATGGTGGAATTAAAGAGCATTACCACAACAAAAATGATAACGAAATACAGGATTGTTTTGCCAAACGCCTGGGAGGAAAATACAAACTGGAAACTTTTAATTTGTACTTCAAAAAGTTTTGCCGTCAACACGGCCAGCCCCTGGGAAAGGAATATCCCCAATATCAACCCAGCCGCCAAAGCGATGATTCCGATGACCGCCGTTTCAGCCATCAGGATCATGGAAATTTTCCCTTTGGGCATTCCCAGGATCATATAGGTGCCCAACTCCCTTTTCCTGCGGCGCATCATAAACTTGTTGGCATACAGGATCAAAAACGCCAGAATAAAGGAAATAAAGACCGAGATCCCATTGATCATGATCATCATGGTTTCCACCATGGTATGCTGGACCGAACTCAGGTCGAGCATAGCCTGCTGGGAATCAATCGAGTTAAATACATAGAAAACGCATACGCCGAAAGCCAGGGTCAAAAAGTAAACCGTATAGTCCTTGATGCTTTTGGAAACATTTTTAAACGCTAATTTATAAAACATTGTTGTTGTCCCCTCCCAGCAAGGTTACCACCTCAATGATTTTATTGAAAAACTCCTTGCGGCTCTGGTTGCCTTTGACCAGCTCGTTAAAGATCTTGCCGTCCTTGATAAATAAGATCCGCTTGCAGTAACTGGCGGCGAAAGCGTCGTGGGTTACCATCAAAATCGTTGCCCCCATCATACTGTTGAGTGTCTCAAAGCTCTCCAGAAGCATCCGGGAACTTTTGGAATCCAGCGCCCCGGTGGGTTCGTCCGCCAGTACCAGGGAAGGCCGGGTAACGATCGCCCGGGCGGAGGCCACACGCTGTTTTTGCCCGCCTGACATCTGATACGGATATTTCCGCAGCACTTCGGTAATCTCCAGTTTCTGCGCCACATCCAGTACCATAGGCTCAATTTGGGAAACCGGCGTTTTGATGATGGTCAGGGCCAGGGCGATATTCTCAAACGCGGTGAGGGTATCCAGCAAATTGAAATCCTGAAAAATAAATCCCAGCTTTTCCCTCCGGAACCGGGAAAGCTTTTTGGAGTTCAAGGTGGTGATATCGTTCCCCTCAATATAAATATGCCCAGCGGTCACCGTGTCGATGGTGGAAATACAATTGAGCAGGGTGGTCTTTCCGCTTCCAGAAGCGCCCATAATCCCCATGTATTCCCTCTCTTCCACTTCAAAGCTGATGTCGTCCACCGCCTTGGTGATGTTCCCCTTATTGCCGTAATATTTTTCCATATGCTCTACACTTAAAATCGTGTTCATCATCTGTGCCCTCCGTTGTTTTGTTGTCTATAGTCTACCATCCATGCCCTTGGGAAACCATAACTTTGCCTTACATCCGTATTACAATTTTGTAAGGATCCTGTGATGTTGGTAAGATACGCAGAAATTTGCCGTCCTTTCCCTGAAACGCAAGGAAAAAGGAGATTACCGCCACAATGCGATAATCTCCTTTTTCCTTCTGTCAAAACTGCTTTTCTTTTTCCTCTTTTAGAACCCGCTTCCCTACAGCCTTTGGGGCTACCATCTGCCTTGCCCTGCGCTGTAGGGATTCCCGGGCTGATTCCCTGGAGCCTCCAGAATAACCGGAAAGGCTTCCAACCATCTCTATCGCATCCCGGACGTCCGGCAGCTCCTCAAACCGGATATACACCTTGTCATCCTCAAAAATAAATTTGAGCAGCCGGGTATCCGGGGTTTCGATAAAGGAACAGTATACTTTCAGCACATCCCGGTCATCCTCATCCGTGGTCCACCGGGCCATGGAACCCACCATGTAGCACTCTCCCTTATACTGCACTTCGCTGTAACGGGGCTTTCCGTCTGTCCCCGCCTCCACCGTGTTGACCTGTTCCCCTTCCCAGATCTTGAGGGAACAGGAACCCGGCGTGCAGACCAGATGGATCCGGTCTATGCCCCTGGAAAAGTTCCCGTGAACTCCCTGTATTACCATGGGCAACAGGGAACCGTGATTTTTCCCTAAAGAATATTCACAGTCCCGGTGGCAAAATTCCGCCCTGGTTAGAACCGGGGCGGCCTGCTTATCCGGGAACAGCCGGCCCCTGCACCATTCAAACAGCCCTTTGGGAGTATGGGAAACCCTGGGCATTACCTCTTTTTTCATCAAAGTGAGGCCTTTGATCGTGTGTACCAGCCCTTTAAGGGCATGTACATTTTTAGGGAGGGGAATGCCACTGTAAACCTCTTCATGGTCAAAGTATCGGTAAATCAAGTCCAGCCCCCCGCCTGCCGGCATCAGATTCGGGCTACCACTGAACAGGGCCACCACCACGTCATAGCGAGGAAATACCGCCACATACTGTCCAAACATGCCGTTAAAGTGATAGGAATTCCCATTCTTCCCAATCCAGATATGATATCCATACCCGTCTCCCGCCCCCTGTTTATCAGAAAGCTGGTTGCGGGTTGCCTCTGTCACCCAAGCGCGCGACAGCAGCTGTTTGGGTGATCCCTGTACTGTCCAGGCACCGCCCTGTAAATAGAGCTGCCCCAGTTTTGCTGCGTCCTCAATCCGCAGGCTTAACCCCCATCCGCCTTTTTCGACCCCCTGGGGGCAAGTCTCCCAACATACGTCCCGTATTCCCAGGGGGACAAACAGACGGGGCTTCAGATACTCCACCAAACCCATTCCTGTCTTTCTGTGGATGGCCGCGGACAGCATATAACTGTTGATGCTGTTATAGGAAAAGTGTGTCCCCGGCTGGTCGGCAAAGTCCGATTGCATAAACCCCCGGGCCCAGTCTTTTTCTACTACCGACCCCAATTCATTAAACTTGATACCCACCTGCATGGTAAGCAGATCGCGCAGGGTAACGGCATTTAATTTTGGGTTATGCAAAGGCAGCATTTTATCCGGGAACAGATCCACCAGGCGGTCGTTTAACGATAGGATACCCTCGTCCACCGCCATGCCCACTGCCGTGGCGGTAAAAGTCTTGCTCAGGGAAAATAGCATGTGGGGATAATCCCCCCGGTAAGGGCGGAAGTGCGCTTGTGTGATGACTTTTCCATGGCGCAAAATCAATACGCTGTGGGGATTGATCTGCTTGGAACGTGCTAAATCTTTCAGGAATGACTGTATATGACAGGAAGAGATTCCCTCCTGTTCCGGCGTAGCCCTCGGCATCTGATCCGCCTTATCCCATAGGGGAATGGTGTGTTTTTTCTGAGGTACAAATGGATATCCGGCCAACCGATCCATATCCCCCCGATAAAGTTTAAACAAAAAATCAGCCATCTTCATTTGACCCAGCAAATCCATGTTGTCCCCTTCTTCCTGAAAGCAAAATTTTCGGCACCTAACAAAGGAACTATTTTATCCTATCAAACAATCATTTTCTTTTGTCTATGATCCCACACGGACGGTTGGGAAACCCCTGCTAAGATGCCCAATAGCAAAGCAGTCCTATGACGGTTTGACCAAAGGTTTTCTATTTTACTTTTGCGCTCAAATCCCTGGTAAAGATATCGCTGTGTTCCAATAAGCTTTCCACCGTAGGCAATCCCAAACGATGTAGCAATTCAATTACATAAGGATTTTCCGCCGGGGTCTCATAGGCTGCGGTATCGCCGTACTCGTTCACATGCTGCCGGCCCTCGTCCCGGTTTAAAATCGCTTTCGGCCCGCCTACACAGCCGCCTCTACATCCCATTCCTTCCAGGAAATTACCGTCCGCCTTGCCTTCCATTAAGCGGTTGAGCATCTCCTTGCATTCCGGTACGCCGTTGGCCTGGGCGGTGGTGAGGGGAATTTTCCGGTTAGGGCTGATTTTATTTAATGTGTTTTTCACCGCTTCGCTGACACCGCCGGAACGGGCGTAAATACGCCCGGCGCGGGAAGAGTGGTCCCTCTCATCCGGTTCCAGTTCCTGCGGGACGATTTGGGCAAAGTCAAACAGATCCTGCACTTCCTGGAACGTTAACACATAGTCCACCGCATCCGCGATATCTTTTTCCTTCGCCTCCGTCTTTTTTGCTACACAGGGACCGATAAACACGGTGACGGCGTCCGGATCCAGCACTTTGATGGAACGGCCGCAGGCCACCATCGGGGACACCGAGCCGGGGACATGGGTCACCAGCTGGTCGTATACCCGGCGGATCATGGCAATCCAGATAGGGCAGCAGCAGCTGGTCAGCAGGAAATCCTCTTTTTTCTGAATCGTACGGTCAAATTCCAGCGCTTCCTTTAACGTCAAAATGTCCGCAAACAGCGCCACTTCCACCATACCCGCAAAGCCCAGCTTCTTAAAAGCAGTACGAAGTTTCCCCGGGGTGACTTCGCTGCTGAACTGGCCGATAAACGCCGGGGCAATCATGGCATACACCGGCTTTTTGCCTTCTTTCAGCACTTCCACCAAAGGCAGGACTTCCTTGCTCTCCATCAACTTTTTCGCCTTGCACTGGTCAATACAGATGGAACATCCCACGCATCGATCAGGGTCGATTGCCATATTCCCCTGTTCATCCCTGTGGAAGGCGTCAAATAAACAACGGCCCTCACACGCTTTTTTCTCCTCATCGGAACAGGTACAATCATCCAAACGCCACACTGGCGCATATTTTCGGGGATTGAGCAGACAATCCAGATGATGTTCATCCAGATCCGGGATTCCCGCCTCGACTTTTTTCTGGAGTTCTCCCCTCATAGACGCCTGAACCAATTGGTTGTATAAATCGTAAAATGACTGCATATGCTTGCCTCCTATGTTTCTATTTTTTAGGATAGCCCATAATCGGTATTTTCATTCCCTTTGTTTTTTCTTCTAATTTCAAGCCAAAACCTCACCGCTGTGGGAAGCTATCCTCTCCTGTTCCCGCAGCATCCGTTTGCGCAGGGTCTGAAGGCGGAAACGGTTATACCGCTGAATGGCAATAAATGGAAGATTCCCCACAAGCACCAATATGCCCAGAAGCAGGCCAATCCAAAAAGGGTTGATAATCAGGGAAACAATCATGTAAAGGCTGCACATCCAGTGATCCCATTCCCCTCTGCATGTCTCCATAATAAAGCGGTCCAAATAGGACAGGGTAATATGGTTTTCCATATGTTCTTTGGTAAAACCGTCTTTTCCCGTATGCTGGGGAAGATGGTCCTTCCATGCGTTAATCTTCAAATACTTGCTGTACCAACGCCCATTTTTCTCCCATGCCTTTGCCTGATAAAACCTCAGCTTGGGGTCAAACCTAGAAAGTTTTACTTTCAGACAGGCAATAAACATCATAAAATGCCATACAGCAGCCAAAATAACATTTACAAACAAAATTGTCCAAATAGAAGCCTCTCTCATCTCTCAAATCCTCCTCCATTATGGGCAAGCCCGCTGAACCTAATAGCGGCTTACCCGACCATAAATACGGGTCAGCAATCCGTGAAGAACCATCATTTCCCGGTCGCTCAGATCCCCAAAGCTATACGCGATAAACTCCTCCATAATACCTTTCGACTGTTGGAACTGTTCTTTCCCGTATTGCGTAGCGTATAAACGGGTCATCCGGTTGTCAAACTCATCCGGGCGCCGTTCCACCAGCCCAGCCTTTTCCATCCTCCTGACAGAGACGGATGCAGTGGAGTTTTCTATCTGCAGCAGCTGGGCAAGTTCTCCCAAATTCATCCCTTCATGCTGGCAAATGGCAAATAGGCAACTATACTGGGCAGGATGGACCGATAACCCGGAAAGGGCTGTCTGTAACTTTTTATCCTGTAGACGGCTCATTCCCACCACCTCACGAAAAATGGTCAGGGCCATAGTTTTATTGGGTTTTTCCTGTAACGAACTGCCATCTTGTTCCTTTTCCATTTTTCTCCCCCCTTCCATACATTTAGGCGGCTAAATATATTGTTATTGTATCCAACTACTGCTTGTATTTTGTTAATAAGATGTGAAATATTAACTTCTACCCTCTGATATCTTTGGATACTGAAATTAGTATATCATAAAACTTAAAAAACCCTTCCATTTTTTATGTCTGATACGGTTTCCTTATAGGCTATCTCTCTACCAGAAACGGGAACCAGCTCCCACGGTGTGATTGCATTCTCAAGCCAATTGTGATACAGTGGCCATATAAAAAATGAAAAAAGGGATACTATTTTATTTCTAATTGATCATATTAGGGAGGTATTGTATGAAAGCGGAAATCCTCTGTGTAGGAACTGAAATTCTGTTAGGGGATATTGTCAATACCAACGCGGTATTTCTCGCGCAGGAACTGGCACGGCTGGGAATCTCAGTGTATCATCAATCCGTGGTGGGGGATAATTCCCAGCGGCTAAAATATTGCCTGAGGCATTCTTTAGAGCAATCCGATTTAGTTGTTACCACTGGCGGCCTTGGCCCCACTTATGACGACCTTACCAAAGAGACGGTAGCCGAGCTGTTTGGATTGGATATGGAACTTCATGAGGAGTCCCTGCATGATATCCACGCTTATTTTGAAAAAATCGGCCGGCCTATGACAGACAACAACAAAAAACAGGCCATGATGCCCAAAGGCGCCGTGGTCTTAAAAAATGACAATGGCACAGCGCCGGGCGTAATCGTGGAAGGAAAGGGAAAAACGGTGATCCTCCTGCCCGGTCCGCCCCGGGAAATGAAACCCATGTTCTTAAATGGGGTACTCCCCTATTTAAGGCGATACACCCAGGGTACGCTGGTTTCCCATACAGTGCATGTATTTGGGATGGGGGAAGCCCAGGTGGAAAGCTTGCTGCGAGAGCGTATGGAATCTTTATCCAATCCCACGGTCGCCCCATATGCCAAGGAAGGGGAAATGCTGCTTCGCATAACCGCCAAGGCCAAAAGCTCAGAAGAGGCGGACGCCATGATTTCCCCATTAATCCAGGAAATCTGCGATCTTCTGGGGGACCATGTATATGGCATAGATGTGGGTTCCCTGCAAACCGCAGTAGTGAGAGCCCTTTGTGACCACCATCTGCATCTCGCCACTGCGGAAAGCTGCACCGGCGGGCTGATCTCCAAGCGGATCACGGAAGTCGCCGGTTCCTCCCAGGTGTTTGACTGCGGTGTTTGCAGCTATGCCAACAAAATCAAACATCAAATCCTGGGCGTCTCGGAGGAAACCTTGGACCGTTTCGGAGCCGTATCCCCTGAGACCGCAGCACAAATGGCGGCTGGCGTCCGCCGGCTGGCGGGGGCGGATATCGGCATTTCCACCACCGGCATCGCCGGTCCCGGCGGGGGAACCCCGGAAAAACCCGTAGGACTGGTCTATATAGGGGTAGACAGCCCCTGGTATCAGGAGGTTCTAAAAGTAAACCTCAGCCGGGGATTCCCAGATGAGCGGGAACTAATCCGATGGCTAGCCGCTTCCAACGCCTTATATCTGGTATTGCAGACCATCCGTAAATACGCTGGGAAAAACTAACATTTCTATTTTTTCCTAAAAAGAAAGGGGTACCTCAGATGTTTCATCTGAGGTACCCCTTTCTTTCATACAAAACTGCTAACTGACACGGACTTTTAAGATAAAATGCCCTTGCTGTATTTCCAGGCGAGGATACGTGCCACTGATTCATTCAAGCGCTCTTCTGTCACTTGTCCCTGCTGTACGGCTTCTAGCAGCGCCTGGTAGCTTTCCTCTAAATCGGAACACATCAGCATGTCATTCCCCGCTAAGAAAGCGGCTACCGCCGGATTTTCCCCTTTGGTATATTCCTGGATGGCTTCCATAGACAGATCATCTGTCATAATAATGCCGGTAAAACCCAGATCTTCCCGTAAAATCTCATGTACCGAAGAAGAGAGGGAAGCCGGGTTTTGGTCGTCCATACATTCCACAATAATGTGGGAAACCAGAACACAGGGAGCCCCCGCCTCGATCCCAGCGGAAAAGGGCAGGAAATCCGTTTCTGTAAATTGGCTGAGCGGCCGCTTATCCCGGGTAATCCCCGTATGGGTGTCCTCGTTATCCCCATATCCCGGAAAATGTTTCAGCGCACTTGACAGGTTTTCTTGATTCATCTCCGTGACCACATTTTTTACATATTCAGAGGTCTGTTTCGCGTCCATCCCAAAACTGCGGGAATAGATAAAATCGCTCCGGTCAGTGGAGACATCCGCCACCGGCGCCAAATTTAAATTGAGGCCCAAATCCAGCAGCAACTGGGATTTCTGCCGGGTATCCTCACGGACCGCCGCCATCCCGCCGTGGCTATACAGGGTCTGAGGCGAAGAAAAACGTTTGGATGAAAGTGCCGTGTTGGAACTGACACGCACCACCGTCCCTCCTTCTTCGTCTACCCCCAAAATCAGCGGGGTTTTGGAAGAGGACTGGCATTGCCGCAGTTCCTGCCTGACCATGTTTTTGGTCTTATCTTTAAAATCATTGGCAAAGAGCACATAACCCCCTGGATAGTATTTTGAACCTGGCGAGTTACGTCCGCTTGCCCCGGATATCTTGCCAGGAACACCTGGCCTACCCGCTCTTCCAACGTCATTGTGGAAAGCTTTTGGCTGGCCTGTTCCATATAACCGGAAAAAATTTCTGTCTTTTCCGTCACGGCCTGGCTATCCCCTGTGGATTCCAGAGGAGGCTCTTTGTTAGGAACAGAACTTTCCGCCTGGGGCTGGCCTGTCTGGGAAACTTCCACTGTCTGTTTGAACCGGAACCCCATGACAGCCGCCCCTGCAATAATCAACAGGCTTATGATCAACAGCGCAATATTCTTTTTCTTCTCCATGACCGGCTCCTTTCTTTTTCTGCCGTTACCCTGGATCATCTTTTTTCAAACCGTGTGTCTGTTTTCGATCTTCCCAGTTTTGCTTGTCCCAAAGGGGCATACCGCCATACAAATGCCGCATACCGCCCCTCGTCCAATACGCTGATAAGCCCGCTTCATATGTTCACTGCATGCCTTTGGATCTAAAATATCCTCTCTCCTGCTGACCCCCGGTTCATACGTTTCTCCAGTGATGGCGCATGCTGGGCACGCGGCCGCGCATTTTTGGCAATTTCCGCATCCAGGCATGTTCTTCGGGGATTTCTGGACAGGGAGGGGGCAGTCCGTCAGCACAGTGGCAAGCCTTACCCGAGGCCCAAATATCGGTGACACAAAAAGGGCGCTCTTTCCAATCCAGCCCAATCCTGCGCGGACCGCGGCTGTTTTATGGGGAAAAATCCCCGCGTATTCCCCCATATCCCGCACGCTCTGAGACGCAGCCACCGGCATTGCCCGGTATCCCATACGCTCCAGCATAGCGGTGACCCACAATGTCCTGTTATCCAAAAAAGCATTGACCGCCCGATAATGCTGAAAATACGAAAACGTAGGGCCCGGTTCCTGCCAGGACAGAATTTCATCCACCACAGCATCAGACAGCTTATATACCAACGTGATGCCATAAGGGAGGTGCTGGTATCGCAAAGGCAAAACATCCTCTAAAAAAGAATACCCCACCTGCGCTACCCCATCTTCTACAAGACGGCGGCTGATCTCATCCAGTGTCATCTGATCTTCCTCCTTTTCTCTGTTATTCTGTCACTTTAGAAGCGTGCAGGAAATCCACGCCGCTGTCGTAGGAGTGAAAAATAATGCCTTCCACATTGGCTGCGGCTGCGAAAAACCGTTTTTCATAACAGAGCGGATAAAAAACAGCCTGGTTATTGAGATACTGTTCCGCCTGGACATAGTATTCCACTCCTTCATTGAGGGGGCGATCCTCCGCCTGGGACAGATATCCATCAAATTCTGCGGATTGTAACCCCACAGGGTTGTCTGGATTATCGGAGGAAAACAGGGAAAGGATTTCCATAGGTCCATCGTTTTCCGCCCGGATCGGCGCTAAGGCTATTTGATAATTGCCGGATTTCACCCGCTGGGAGAGTTCACTGCGGCTTAAGGGTTCCATATTGATATAATAGCCCAGTTCCCTGGACCAAAGTTCCAGCATGTTATTGATCAGGCTGGTTACTTGCGGATCATCCAGGCAAAGGACCCGCACAGAAGGCAGACGATCCATTTGCAGTTCCTGTAAACCGGTATTCAGCAATACACGGGAATTGGCATCCGCTTTCAGATAAAAATCCCCTCCCGCCAGGGAACGGTAATTTTGCCCTCCCAAAGAAGTGTCCGGCACAATAATATCATTGGCTATGGAATAGTTGTCCGGTAGCTTGGAAAGCACATACTCCCTGTCAAGGGACTGTACAAAGCTTTTCCTGATATTCAGGTTACTGAATACGGAGTCCTGAGTATTAAAACACAGCCCCCACGTGGTATCTTCAAAAGAAGTCAAATGAAGCCCCTCCTGTTCCCCGGTTTCCACCTGATCCCCGGGGAGGGGAGCCGCGTCCACGGTTCCGTTCTCAATAGCGCTTACCGCGTCGGTGACATCCTGACCAATGGAAAAGTTGATTCCCGCGGGGATAGGTTTCTCTTCCCCTTGATAAGAACTGCTCCGCACCAATGCAATGGATTTGGAGTGTTCCCAACTATACCGGTTGCTAAACTGGTAAGGCCCGTTTCCCAGGATAGAGGTCACCTCTAAACCATACTGTCCCCCGGATTGTTCAAAAAATTTCTGGTTACAGGGCATGGCGGCAGGCAAAGCCATCAATGTTGGAAAATCTTCATAAGGGTATTCCAGCTCGACCACCAGTGTGTAATCGTCAGGGGCGCTCACCCCCAGCTCTTCCACCGATGCTTGCCCTCGGTTGACCCGCTCAGCGTTTTTGATGGGATATAATTCGCCCGCAGTAGGGGAACTGGTGGCTGGATCCAGAGCGCGCTGAAAACCATAGATGAAATCTCGCGCTGTAACAGGTCGTTCTTCCTGCTTGTTATCTTCTTTATCTGTCCAGGAAGGCCATCTGGCTTCCTGGCGCAAATGGAAGGTAAAAGACGTATTATCACTGTTGGCCTTCCAGGAAGACGCTACACCTGCAGTAGGGTTTCCATCGGCATCCAGGCGCACCAGCCCTTCAAATAACGCCATAATGACAATACGGGAAGCATAGTCATCCGCGATCTGCGGGTCCAGGCTTTCCGGCTCCTGTTCCAGGTTATAAGAAATCGTTTCCGTTGTAGGCCCTTTGTCCTGTCCGTTACAGGCGGTTAGGCTCAAAAAGAAAACAACGCACAAAAAAAGGCCCACCACTGATTTCCATTGAGACATATCCATCCCCCTTGCGAGATTTTATTAATCCACGTATTTTCTTATCAAGAAAACACGTTTGTTTCTTCGTTTTAAATAGGAAATATAGAGATAAAGTTCTTTCTTCTTTAATGTCTGATTCAAACGTATTACTCCTAATTTAATCTTAACATTTCTTTCCGGCCAATGCAATGACACCTCTGTTACCATTCTGAAAAAACCTTGTAACCCTTTTCGACGCAAAAAAACAGCGGCCATTTTCCACAAGAAAAAGAAATAGGAAAATCACCGCTGTTTTTGTACATTTGCACGTCAAAAAGGGCTTTATTTAAACATATACTGCACGTTTTCAAACAGATCGCCTACAGCATGCATTGCCTTGCCGGCTTTCTTCTTCATCTGTTTGGAATTCTTCATCATCTGCCCGCCAATAAAACCGACGGCCATCCCGGCGGCCAGCCCGCCTCCTACTCCTTTGATAATCCCCATTGTGTTTCTGGTCATTTTTTGGTACCTCCATAGCAATAAAATCATATTTAGACATCTCAGGCACAACATTAGATTTTCCCACCTTATTCCGAATAGACATGAAAGATTCTGGAAACGTTTTATTTTGTAACGCTTTTTCTTTCCTGTTTATTTTGTCTGAATGTTTCAGAAGATACTCCAGGGGAAAAATGGGGATATTCTTGGGAAATCCCTCAAACGAAGGAAAAATTTAATTTTAAAATTTTTTATCGCAAAAAAGCCGTTACAGCGAAAAACGCAGCAACGGCTTTTCATCATAAAAAATACTCTCAGCCTTGGGCTTGTCTTTGGGCTGCCACGGAATAAGCCGCAGGTTTCCCATAAAAGACTGCTTCCCGGCGGGTGGTATCGTTTTTGGTGGTTTCTGACAGGGTAACCGATGTAAAAGAATCAAATTCCCCAGCGCTCTCGTCTTGATCCATCCATTCCTGGAATTGTGCCGTCCACTGGGCTTGTGGGATTGCGCTTATTTGGTCCGGGCCTGTCTCCCACACATAACTGTCCCCGTCTTTTTGGCCCTCGCTTCCCAGCTTTTCATCCAGCGCCTGTTTCATGGATTCCATATCTTGATCCTGAGAGGAAACCGTAACGGCATATAAGCCAATCTCCGCATCCTCTATGGGTTCTGCAAATTGAAGGGATACCTTCCCTTGCAGGCCGGGAACCCCAATATCCTCCCCCAGCGCCATATTAGTCACATCTTGCCTAGTGGAAATGGTAACATCATCTTCCGTCAGGTGCAGCGCCTTTAACGCATCTTCGATATTCATCCCCCAAGATAGGCTTTCCAGGGGAGGTTTCTCTCCGTATTCTGTCACCTGAGGCCCCTTGTTCCCGCATCCTCCCAGTATGGCTGCCAGTAAAACCATTGCCAGCAAAAGAGGCCATATTTTCTGTTTCATTTTTTCTCTTCCTTTCTTTTCCATGTTTCCATATTTTTTGCTCAATCTGCTAATTTTTTATTATATCACAGCTGCTATACAAAAACGAGCTTTGTTTCTGGAAAAAATATCTTCTGAGAAAAACGGCCCGGATTAAAATCCGGGCCGCATGTATGGGAAGGTATTTGGTGTAAGCAAATTCAATTTGTAAAATGTCTCTTACTTTCCACATAATTATATCAGAAGTTAAATTATAAGTCAATAATACACACTGTTTCACAAAAAAATTTCTTTAAATTCTCAATTTAGTAACAACAAAATTGTTGATATCTATTAAGTACTGTAGTATACTACAATTATACAATTAAGAAGCCTGTAAACACAAAAAAATTAGAATGGATAGCGTGGGGATAACTATGACAGAAAATTATAACGGTAAAAGCGGTACTGCCGACGGGATGAAAGACAACTTTAAAAAGGCGACCACAGAAATGCTGGTTCTGTTTCTGTTGGGCGAAAAACCCATGTATGTGTATGAGATGATCCAGGCGCTGGATTATAGAAGCAATTCCGCATACTGTGTAGCTACTTTATATCCTGCCATTTATCGCCTTCAAAAATTTGGATTTATCCGGGAGTACGCGAAGTGTGTATCTGAAGACAACCGTCTGCGTAAATACTATGAAGTGACGGAAGAGGGCACTGCTTACATGAATTCCTTAAAAGGTGAATATCACAAGCTTGTCGACGCGGTAGAAATGATTTTCAATTCCACAGATTCTTCTGAGTGTTCCAGTGTCAGATGTAAAGAAACTTCCTTTACAAATGCCGGCCACGAAGAAGTACGTAATTCTGTTACAGTTGACAGGAACTCTACTAAGGAAAATAACCAGGAAGAGATCGGCAATCCCTTCTTTACCGGCAGACTTGCCCCTCAAAATTAGTTTTTAGAAAACAAAAGACAGCGTGCATGCTTCCAGAAGGAAGATGCACGCTGTCTTTTTGTCTGCTTTTAGCGGTCCAGGATCTCAATCCAATATCCGTCGGGGTCGGAAATAAAGTACAGATCCATTTCTTTATTTTCAAAACAGATGCATCCCATCTCCTCATGCAAGGCGTGGGCTTCCTTTTTATCCGGCACCCGGACAGCCAGATGAATTTCATTGTCCCCCAGGTTATAAGGCTGTTTCCTATCCCTCAGCCATGTGAGTTCCAACTGGTAATCGGTTGTGTGGTCGGTCAGATAAACAATGATAAAAGAGCCGTCCGAGGCGTTGATCCGGCGGCTTTCAGTCAACCCCAACGCTTTCTGATAAAACGCAAGAGATTTTTCCAAATCGAACACGTTGAAATTGGTATGTAAAAATGTACTGGTCACTGGGCATACGCTCCTCTCGGTGAATGAATTGACTTTATTATATCCGTAATGTTTTCATAGGGCAACTCTATTCTTAAATTTTACAGGAAAGCCTTTCATCATAGGATCCCCTAAATCTTTTTGGACAACCGTTTCTTCTCCTTTTCTATTCCCCTTTCCGTTTTTTCTCCCAGATTTCTTTTAAGAATCCCCCAAAAATTTCTCTATTTTTTT
Organism: uncultured Clostridium sp.; assembly: GCA_934717555.1. GTDB lineage: Bacteria > Bacillota > Clostridia > Oscillospirales > Acutalibacteraceae > CAJFUH01. Next base: position 2,350 of record CAKUYY010000009.1, on the reverse strand, counting down.
TGATCCTGAAATTTCCTGTTGGAGGCAGGGTGAAAATTTTTGGGGAATCGGGAAGTAACTCTTGATAATTGCAGAAATTATGCTTATAATTGTGGTAAGGAAAGTCCTGCGTCCATAGTAAAAAGATTCGCAACAATTCCGGACTGTCGCATCATTCCCTGAACGGTTAGGCAGGCCGGCATGTTTTTGTTCGGCGATCGATTGAACCGGGTGCTTGAGCTGTTTAAAAAGGATATTTTGTGTTTTTTCAGCAGCTCTGAGAAAGTAAGGAAACCCAAACCGAAAGGAGTACCGATATGAATTATTCCCATGAAGTGGAACAAATGTGTACTGTAGCCAAAGGACCCCACCACGGTCCCGCGCCCATCCCGGAAGAGGGAAAATGGGTAAAAGCCTATGACATCAAGGATATCTCCGGCCTGTCTCATGGTGTGGGCTGGTGCGCACCCCAACAGGGCGCCTGCAAACTGACCCTCAACGTGAAAAATGGTATTGTGGAGGAAGCTCTGGTAGAGACCCTGGGTTGCTCTGGTATGACTCATTCCGCCGCTATGGCCGCCGAGATCCTTCCCGGCAAAACTTTGCTGGAATGCCTCAACACCGACCTGGTGTGCGACGCGATCAACGTAGCAATGAGAGAGATCTTCAAGCAGTTGGCCTACGGCCGCAGCCAGACCGCTTTCTCTGAGGATGGTCTGCCGGTAGGCGCCAGCCTGGAAGATCTGGGCAAGGGCCTGCGTTCTCAGGTTGGTACCATGTTCAGCACCAAGCTCAAGGGTGTCCGTTACATGGAAATGGCCGAAGGTTACGTCCTTTCCACCGCTCTGGATGAGAACGACGAGGTTATCGGTTATAAGTTCGTGAGACTCGGCAAGATGCTGGAGGATATCCGTCACGGTGTAGACCCCAAAGAGGCCTATGAGAAAAATATCGGCCAGTATGGCCGTTATGACGGTGCCGCCAAGTACATCGACCCGAGGGAAGAATAAGCGGACCATACGACAATAAGGAGGACAAGCTACTATGGCTAACGATGTTAAGTTTGAGGGCAAAGAGAGAAGAATGGCCAAAATAGAGAAGTGTCTTGCCGAGTATGGCCTTGCCAGCCTCGAAGACGCTCGCGACCTTTGCCTGAGCAAGGGCGTAGATGCCGATGCCATTGTAAAGGGTGTACAGCCCATCGCATTTGAAAACGCTTCCTGGGCCTATACCCTGGGTTGCGCTGTTGCGATCAAAAAGGGTGTAAAAACAGCTGCTGAGGCCGCTGAAGCCATCGGTATCGGTTTGGAAGCTTTCTGCATCCCCGGTTCTGTTGCAGAACAGAGAAAAGTTGGTCTGGGTCACGGTAACCTGGGCGCCATGCTGTTAAGAGACGAAACCAAGTGTTTCGCTTTCCTGGCTGGCCATGAATCTTTCGCCGCCGCAGAAGGCGCGATTGGTATCGCCCGCACCGCTAACCGTGCCCGCAAAGAGCCGTTGCGTATCATCCTCAACGGCTTGGGAAAAGACGCTGCTTATATCATTTCCAGAATCAATGGCTTTACCTATGTAAAGACAGAATATGATTTCTTTAACGACGAGCTGAACGTTGTGGAAGAAAGAGCTTTCTCCGATGGGGAAAGAGCTGCTGTTAAGTGCTATGGCGCCAACGACGTACTGGAAGGCGTGGCCATCATGAAGAAGGAAGGCGTGGACGTTTCCATCACCGGTAACTCCACCAACCCCACTCGCTTCCAGCACCTGGTAGCCGGCACCTACAAGAAATGGGCCGGTGAGAACGGCAAGAAGTACTTCTCCGTTGCTTCCGGCGGCGGCACTGGCCGTACCCTGCACCCGGACAACATGGCCGCTGGTCCCGCTTCTTACGGTTTGACCGACTCCATGGGCCGTATGCACGGCGACGCCCAGTTCGCGGGTTCCTCTTCTGTTCCCGCCCACGTAGAAATGATGGGCCTGATCGGCATGGGCAACAACCCCATGGTCGGTGCCACTGTTGCCTGCGCGGTTGCTGTCAGCGAAGGCTTGAAATAAGCATCGGAAATCTAAAAATTAGATTTTTTCATAAAGAAAGCGTCCAGAGTAAATGCTCTGGACGCTTTCTTTATCATAAAATTATTCCTCCAGTCCATTATCTGTTTTTCCTTTATCCTCTATTCCTATTGGCCCCATTTCCTCCTGGTAGCAAATTATAGTTCTGGCTGGGGCGTTGGCCAGGAAAATAGAAGTAAACAAATTTTATGGAAAAGAGATCACAGACAATAAAATTGTTAGATCTATCATCATAAAGCGTGACATAACTGGTGCCAACAAAATATAGGATTCCCTGTTTCCTCATAATCTGCTGCTGTAC
>CAKUYY010000008.1 GCA_934717555.1 uncultured Clostridium sp. | reverse complement strand
AAAGGAGGTCTTTTTTTCTTCAATTGTCGCTATCGCTTTTTCTTTCTCCACCGGCTTAGCCGGTGGTTGTCAATACAGTAAAAATCCCACAGATTTCTTCATAAAAGAAACCTGTGGGATTAGCCCATTATCATTCTGTTATAACAATAAATCCGAACCCATCGTCAACTGATAAGGTCCGGATTACATTGTTTTGGTGAGCCATCGGGGATTCGAACCCCGGACACCTTGATTAAAAGTCAAGTGCTCTGCCAACTGAGCTAATGGCTCATATTTATCTATTGATACAATTCTAAGAAAATTGTCATTTGTAAAATGGCTGGGATGGCTGGATTCGAACCAGCGAGATGACGGAGTCAAAGTCCGTTGCCTTACCGCTTGGCGACACCCCAATATTTTATAAATGATACGCGAAGCTTGTCCGCTCCGCGTATTATTTTTTAGTGGGGTGGATAGTCGGATTCGAACCGACGGCCTCTAGAGCCACAATCTAGCGCTCTAACCAACTGAGCTATACCCACCATATGGCGCGCCAAAAGGGATTCGAACCCCTGACCTACTGCTTAGAAGGCAGTTGCTCTATCCAGCTGAGCTATTGGCGCAAAGTCAACTAACCTCCCGCTATTTTCGGGGATAATGGAGCGGGTGATGGGAATCGAACCCACACGACCAGCTTGGAAGGCTGGGATTCTACCATTGAACTACACCCGCATCTCAGCGACGGTTGATATTCTATCATCAATCCGCCGCAATGTCAATACTTATTTCAAAATTTTTCTAATTTTTTTAAGAAAGCCCTAAATCCAGCATTTCTCCCCCTGCCAAATGAATCTTATGGATGGAGAAATCCGCATGTTCCACCAGCGCCGAGGTGATCTTGTCTTCCACTTCCCGGCGGATCAGGTTACGCAAATCGCGCGCCCCGCTCTTGCCCCCAATCGCGTGGCTGGCGAGCCATGCTAGGGCACTGTCGTCAAAGGTAAATTCGATTTCTCTTTCTTGCAGGGAACCCACATATTCATTCAGCATCAGCCTGGCGATCTCACGGAAATCCTCTTCCTCAAGGGGACGGAATACCACAATCTCGTCAATACGGCTGAGAAATTCAGGCCGCAGGAACTCAGACAGCGCCTTCATCACTTTCTCCTTGGAAAGATCCCTTTCACTCTTGGCAAAGCCCAAAGCCCCTTCCTTTTTGTCGCTGCCCGCGTTGGAGGTCATGATAATGACGGTATTCTCGAAATTTACCACACGTCCATGGGCGTCGGTGATTTTTCCCTCATCCAAAATTTGAAGTAAAATATTCATAACATCCGGATGCGCTTTCTCAATCTCATCAAACAAAAGCACAGAATAAGGACGGCGGCGCACTTTTTCCGTCACCTGTCCGGATTCATCATATCCAACATATCCCGGAGGAGAACCAATGATACGGGAAACCGAATGTTTCTCCATAAATTCGGACATATCCAAACGGATCAAAGTCTCCGGAGTGTCAAAAAGCTCCTGGGACAACACTTTGACCAGCTCTGTCTTCCCCACGCCTGTGGGCCCTACAAAGATAAAAGAGGCCGGTCTCCGGCGTGGGCTAATCTGCACCCTGCTCCTGCGAATCGCCGCAGCAACAGCCTCTACAGCCTCATTCTGGCCAATAATATGGTCTTTCAGCCGCTGTTCCAATCCCGCAAGCTTTCTCAGCTCATTTTCCTGTACTTTGGAAGCGGGAATTCCTGTCCACAGTTCGATCACATGAGCCAGGTCTTCCTCGGTCACGGCTGTCCCCAAAGCTTCCGGCGCCAGCTCTTCCACACGGCTGTCCAGGCGCGCAATTTCACAGCGCAATTCCGCCAGCTTCTCATAGTCCACTTCAGACCCCTGGGCCGTCATTGTCTCCTCCTGCCCCTTCAGCTGGTCTCTTTGGGCCGTTACTGTATCATATTCCTCCATCGCCTTATTGCGCAGCGCGGCGCACGCGCAGGATTCGTCCAGCAGGTCAATGGCTTTATCCGGCAGGAAACGGTCTGTAATATAACGTTCCGACAAAACAACAGCGCGGCGCACCATAGCATCAGAAATATGCACACGATGATACAGTTCATAGTAGGACTTTATTCCTTTTAGAACATCTACTGTATCTTCTATGGACGGCTCCGCAATGGTCACCGGCTGGAAGCGGCGCTCTAGTGCAGCATCCTTCTCAATATATTTGCGGTATTCGGTAAAAGTGGTGGCGCCGATCACCTGGATTTCCCCACGGGAAAGGGCTGGCTTGAGGATATTGGCGGCGTTCATGGAACCTTCCGCGTCCCCTGTCCCCACCAGATTATGCACCTCGTCAATAAAAAGGATAATATTGCCGTCCGCTTTTACTTCCTCCACCAATCCCTTAATACGGCTTTCAAACTGTCCCCGAAACTGGGTCCCCGCCACCAAAGCAGTCAGATCCAGCAAGTGCACTTCTTTCGATTTCAACCGGGCCGGGACATTCCCTTCGGCAATCCGGATAGCCAGCCCTTCCGCGATGGCGGTCTTTCCCACGCCGGGTTCCCCAATCAGGCAAGGGTTATTTTTGGTGCGCCGGCTTAAAATTTGTACCACACGCCCAATTTCCTTATCCCTTCCAATGATACGGTCCAGTTTCCCTTCCCTGGCCCGCTGGGTCAGGTTATAGCAGTAAGTATCCAAATGTTTTCTTTTGGCTTTCTTTTCCGGCTTTTTCTTACTGTCCGCCTTAGAATTGGAAGGTTTCTCTTGACCGGCGTTGGAAGGAAATGCGTCGCCAAAGATATTCTGTAAAAATGGAAAAGTAGCCGCCCCGCCAGCAGAAAAACCTTCTTCCTCGTCATCGACAGAAATGCCATTGGGGTCCTCTTCCAAGGCCATGAGGCCGTCCAGCTGTTCCTGCATGGCTTCCAACTGTTCTTCATCAATTCCCATTTTATCCATCAGGTCTGTCATGGGCTTCATGCCCAATTCCTTTGCACAAACCAAGCAATAGCCCTGCGGTTCCGAATCCGGTGCACTAGAGGCAACAAATACCACCGCCGGTCTTTTATGGCATCTTGAACAGATCATAATATTCTCCTTTGTAATAGACAAGCGGAAGCCCCCTTTTGCCAAGAAAGCCCCGCTTTGATATCTTATTTATGATTATCGCATTTTACGGACGCTATTTTCGTCGGTTGCTTGGGCTCTTCTTTCAGAATTCCCAGAAAAACCAATAAATAGTTGACAAAGGCAAAAATCATAAAGGCCGCTGTGAGACACAGCAGACTAATTGTTACAATATTGTTGTCGATTCCCCAAATCGCTTTCAGCGCCACAATGACTGTTACCGATAGGTAAAACACCACAGTAGCCACTTTGCCATACCATTTTGCTGCAGGAGGACGCTTATGCATTTTTAAGAGAACTCCTCCTGCGATTAACATCGTCAGCTCTTTGATAATCAGCAGAACAACAACGGGAATCACTACAGGAAATTTAATACCCATACAGATTACCACAGCTCCCAGGGTCAATTTGTCGGCCACAGGGTCCAGCATGGCCCCCAAAGGGGTATACTGATCAAATTTACGCGCTATCATCCCGTCCAGCATATCGCTCAAACCGGAAATAACCAACATAATGGCTGCATAAAAATACTGATCGTTTAAAAAGAAACATACACAAGGGACGATCACCAACAGCCGAAGCAAGGACAATGCGTTGGGGACATTAATATTCCGTTTCCAATCTTGTTTTACATCACTCATGTTTTAACCTCACGATTTTACAGCTATATTTTTCACCGGTATCACAACCAGAACTGTAACAAGCTATAAACCGGATTATGATCATAAAAATACTGAAACAACACAGACGATTCTATCGTCTCCTGAGAAAAGATTTCCGGTACCGTTGAAACCATCGGCAGTACCACACGCAGTACGGCACATAGAATGAGTACAAAAACAACACATTTCAATACACCGAAAACCGCTCCCAAAACTGCGTTTAACTGGCGAAGAACCGGTAACCCAAAGACCCTGTCAATTCCTCTCGCCAACAAGCGGACCACAATAAACAGAACAAGGAACAGGATCAACATCAATACTGTCTTCACCAGGTCGGTCACAACCGGGGCAATCAAATCCGCCACCGCGCCCGCAGTATTATCCGAGGCGCTGTTCATAGCCTGACCAATCTGGTCTGCATTCATACCGTATCCCGACAGAGACTGGGAGAGAAATTGAGGAAGGGTATCAAGGATCTGCTGTACCTGTGCGGCAATATCCTGACCTACTGTATTGTCAATGGCCCCTTGAATCTGTTCTACCATAGGCGGGCGGATAAAGGAATCAAAAATCACCGGCGCTATCATCGAAGATAACAAAATCGCCGCCACTACAGCCGCTACTGTGCCCACCAGTTCCACAAGTGACTTTATGATCCCCCGGTGAAACCCAACTAGGACAAATATAAGACCCAGTATCAATATACCTGCATCTAACCAAATAGCCACAACGAAACTCCTTTTCTTCGTTCTGCCATTCCTTCACTTTTTGGGAAGGATCAAGAGCTGGGGAAAGGACCAACTGCCCTTTTTATGACTAGGCAGAATACTCCTACTGTAAAAAACAATATAACATATATTTGTGCAAACTACAATATTCCATTTTGGAAAAGTCTACAAAACTCCAAAAAGAACACATTTTTGTTCTTTTTTTATTAATTTTTCCGATATCTCGCTAACTTTCCTTTGGTTTCTCAAGTATATTTGTCCATATTCTCTATTTATCTCCGATTTTAACCAAACAAATACGTCCCCTGATTTCTCTGGGGACGTAAGTACATTTCTATTTTTTAAGGTTAGGAAAGCGATACCTGACGTATCTGGCTAATCCCCAAAACATAGGCGCTGTCACGGGAATATAGCACAATCTTTTGCGCATCTCCTCCAGCATCCCAGCTACCTGTTTCTTCCCCTGTCTGGGAATAGCCATAGATAGTACCCGAATCCAAAAGGGCGATACGATCCTCATAATAAGAGGCAGAAATCACCTTATGGCTGGTAGAAAACTCCGTAGAAATTCGGCCTACTTCATCCAATAGTACAATATCACAGGATCTTCCGTCGTTAGATGCAGAGAGAGCCAGCAAAACGTGATTCCCCGAAAGGTCAAAATTTGCCAGGGAACGCTGCTGATAGGAATAAGTGATCTGTTCCCCCGTAGAAGGAGTGACAATATAAGTCTCCCGGTCTCCCACAACAGCGATATTCCCGTTGTCCAGGTACCGTACAGCCAGGATAAGATTATCTTCAAAGATATAGTCAGGGGTTTCCTTGGCTTGTGAGTTCTCAAAATCGTCAAACACATAAAGGGCGGAACGCAGCGCCCCCTCGTTTGCGGTCACGCCAACAGCCGCTACAGAAGTGCCTTCCTTATTCAAAGCCACATTGGTAATATAATAATCCGAAAAATAATAGCGGTACCGATAATCCTCTGAATCAATCGCCTGGGTATTCTTATCATATACCGTCAGTTCGCTGAAGTATCCCTCTGATTCCGTTACGATGGCAAATTCCCCGCTCTGGGAAATATCCCCCGCCAGAATATTATGGGAAAGGCCGTCTTTCTTCAAAATTGTCTTAGACCTGCTTTCAATCTGAAAGGAATTTCCCCCCAGATTGTAAATCAGCGCCCTGCTTCCCCCTATTTTGAGGACAGGCGTGCTAAAGCTATGTTGACGGTTCGTTAATTCCTTCGCTGTCTTGTTGAGCATCACAAAGGAAGTATCGCTTACCATCACCACATCCTGATCCATACTCTGGAAATTATCCTTGGAGATGCTGCTCCCCACCATAGGCGTTGGAAATCCAGGCCCCACGCCCATTCCTAAAATAGATTCCTGAATCCAGTCCCCAACCCGGTCAGGCGCCAGATTCGCCCGGTTAACCCACAAAAACACCGCCAAACCACAGGCCAGCAAAATCAGCAAAACACGAAGTACCGGCTTGGGAATCCGAATTTTCGGAAGGTTTTCCTCTTCCTCATATTCTTCCATAGGCTGGTCTTCCAAACTGAGCGCGCCGCGTTTTTCCAAAGCTTTTTTCCGGATTTTCCTTTCCCTTTCTGAAAACCCCGCTTTTCTGGGCATCCCGCCACCTCCTAATAAAAAACCCGGTTTAAATACAGCCCGCAGGCCTGGGCGGTGGGTCCGGCCTTCGACCGGTCTTTCGCCTGCAAAATGCCCGGGATGGCATCCGGCGGAAATTTGCCCTGAGCGATCCTCAGCAAGGTTCCCACCATAATACGAACCATATTATATAAAAAGCCATCGGCTTCCACCGTCATGGTGACCAGCGCCCCTTCCCTCTTTACTTCAAAGCGCTTCACCGTCCGCTCCAAATTTCCCCGTTCCCTGCGGTCCAGGGTACAAAAAGAAGTAAAGTCATGTTTTCCCACATAATCCTGAGCGCTATTATGAAGCAATTCCACGGGCAGAGGATACCAATAATGATACGCATAGCCATCCAAAAAAGGATTTCGCACCGGATCATTCCAAATCTTATAGATATATTCTTTTCCCACACAGGAATAGCGGGCATGGAAATCCAGCGGTACTTCCTTACAGGAAAACACCGCCATATCCTTGGGCAAAAAGCGGTTAAGCGCCGCCTGAAGGCGTTCACAGGGGATAGAATGATCCGTTTTTACGCTGATACAGTACATATTGGCATGGACGCCGGAATCTGTCCTGCTGCATCCTTTAATATCCACGCCCGGACCGGTAACCTGATATAAAGCGTCTTGAAACACCTGCTGTACCGCCAAAGCATTTTCCTGGATCTGCCATCCATGGTAACGCCGCCCATCGTAAGACATAGTTACCAAAATATTCCTCATCGGACGGTCGCCGGCAACAATAGGCTGCATACAATCACCCCTGCACAGATTACCGCGGAAAAAATAATGACTTCCACGTCCAGTTTCCCCATATGCATGCTGGTCATGCGTGTTCTCCCCTCGCCGCCCCGATAGCAGCGGCATTCCATGGCCATGGCCAAATCCCCGGCCCTGCGGAAAGATGACACAAACAGCGGGATTAGGATGGGCAGCAGGGCTTTGATGCGCTGCATCAGCCCCCCGCTTTCCATATCCGCCCCTCTGGCCTTTTGGGCGCTCATGATTTTATCCGTCTCCTCCAGCAGCGTCGGGACAAATCGCAAAGCAATGGTCATCATCATCGCGATTTCATGTACCTTGACATGAAACACCTTTAAAGGCTTCATCAGGCGTTCCAGCGCGTCTGTCAGGTCGGTGGGAGAAGTGGTAAAGGTAAGAACGGAGCTGGCCAAAATCAGGGTAGCGATACGCACCGCTACAAAAATGCTGTTATTGATACCCGCCTGGGTAATGTTCATAAACCCAAATAATGTGACCAGGGGTTCTCCCTGCCCATAAAACAGATTGAGCAAGGAAGTGAAAATCACAATAAACAGGATCATTTTGAGGCTTTTGAGGTACATTTTGATCGGTACCCCGGAAACGCCCATGATAAAAAATACCGAAGCCGTTGTGAGGAAAAGTGCGGCAAAGTTGCTGCCCACAAAAATCAGGACAATATAAACCAAAAGCAGTACGATCTTTACCCGGGCATCCATTCGGTGAAGGACGGATTTTCCTGGGATATACTGCCCCAGCGCAATATCTCTAACCATGCTTTTTTTCCTCCCTTCCCATGATCTGCAACAGTTCCCGGAATGCCTGGTCCACTGTGAGCACCCCAGAAGGAAGAGGATAACCCTTTTCCCGGAGTTTCATGGCAATTTTGGTGATCTGGGGGATTTGAAGCCCCATCTGTTCCAGCTCCTCCCCCTTGGCAAAGACGCTGCGGGTATCGTCGAACATGGCGATCCCCGCGTCATTGACCACCAGCACCCGGTCAGCAATACGGGCAATATCTTCCATACTGTGGGAAACCAGCAGTACTGTATTTTTTCTCTGTTTGTGATAATTCATAATCTGCGTCAGCAGGACGTCCCTGCCCAGCGGGTCCAGCCCCGCCGTCGGCTCGTCCAGAATCAAAATATCAGGGTCCATGGCGATGACCCCAGCAATGGCCGCCCGGCGTTTTTCCCCGCCGGAAAGCTCAAAGGGGGATTTTTCCAAAAGCTCTTCCTTGAGTCCCGCAAAGGAGGCTGCCAACCGCACCCGTTTTTCTATTTCCGGTTGGGATAACCCCATATTCCCCGGCCCAAAGGCGATATCCTTTGCCACCGTTTCCTCAAACAATTGATGTTCCGGATATTGGAATACCATCCCCACCTGGAAACGGACCGACCGGATCTTTTTAGGTTCTTTCCAGATATCCTGCCCCCGGAGCAGTACTTGCCCGGAAGAGGGGCGAAGCAATCCATTGAACATCTGCACCAGGGTAGACTTGCCGGACCCGGTATGGCCTATGATGCCGATAAATTCCCCCTCCTCAATGGATAGGTTCACGTTCTCCACGGCTGTCTTTTCAAAAGGGGTATTCGCCCCGTATACGTAACAAAGGTTTTTTGTTTCTAAGATCGGCATGTTTCCGCCTCCAAAAGCTGCTCCAGAGCAGCGACGCATTCCGTCTCGTTTAAAATACCGTCGGGCAGGTGATAACCACAGGATTTCAAGCGATAAATCAATTCCGTAGCTTGTGGGACATCCAGTTGATGGGCTTTAAGCAATTCCACTTGGGCGAACACCTGGCGCGGCGTGCCCTCTGTTAAAATTTTTCCATTGTCCATCACCACTACACGGTCAGCGTCCACCGCCTCGTCCATGTAATGAGTAATCAGTACAATGGTAATGCCCTTTTCCCGATTCAATTTATGGATCGTCTCCAGGACCTCTGCCCTTCCTCTTGGGTCTAACATAGCGGTAGGTTCGTCCAACACAATACATTTGGGTTCCATAGCGATGATCCCGGCAATCGCGATACGCTGTTTCTGTCCGCCGGACAATTTATGAGGCGCATGCCGGCGGTATTCATACATGTCCACCGCCTTCAGGGCGTCATCCACCCTGCTTCGTATTTCCTTCGGAGGAATTCCCAAATTTTCCGGGCCGAACGCCACATCTTCCTCTACAATACTGGCGATCAGCTGATTATCCGGGTTTTGCAGCACCAGCCCTACCCTCCGGCGAATCTCATATTTGGCCTTTTCGTCCAGCGTGTCCATCCCATCCACCAGTACGCGGCCCCCCATCGGGAGCAGCATAGCGTTAAAATGTTTCGCCAACGTGGATTTTCCCGACCCATTATGGCCCAATAAGGCTAAGAATTCCCCTTGTTCCACTTGAAGGTCTACCCGGGAGAGCACTTCCCGGGCCTGTTCCTCTTCCTCCGACTGGTATTGAAAGCTGACATGGTCAGCATGGATAAATAGGCTCATTCTTTTTCTCCTTCAGAAAAAATTCTCTCACTTGCTCCTTCCACCATGATCAGAAGGCTCTATTAGAAAATACAGAAAGGATACTTTTCCCTGCGGGCTAAAATATCCGGGATACTCCCCCATCATGTAACTTCCCTTCGCAGATAGCACCATATCCATCCGGCAAACTCTTTTTTCTATAAATTCCATAGAATTTATTTTTCCACAAAATTCGCCCCGCGCACAATGGTATCCCAGCATCCATATCTTATCCCCCTATTTTTGCCAGATAGCCGTACTGCCGCAGGGAAGAACCAACCCTGTAGAGGTAACCGGCAGGCCGATTTCATCGGACGAAACGCTTCCCCCCCGTTTACTCTGTAAGACGGTACCCAGCAAATATTCCATGACAGAAGGGGATAATCCTGTGGTATAGGAATTTAACAGGAAAAACAGCGCGTTGGGGGACAAAATAGCACTGCATTGCTCCACCAGGGAAAACAGCTGTTCTTCCAGTTTCCATACTTCTCCCCCAGGACCCCTTCCATAAGAAGGCGGGTCCATGATAATGCCATCATATTGATTGCCCCTCCTGTGCTCCCTCTGGACAAATTTGATGCAGTCGTCCACAAGCCACCGGATCGGCTTGTCCTTTAACCCGGATTCCGCCGCGTTTTCCCGGGCCCAGGACACCATGCCCTTGGATGCGTCCACATGGCACACTTGGGCCCCCGCCCTGGCGCAGGCCAGTGTGGCTCCGCCTGTATACGCAAACAAATTGAGTACTTTCACTGGACGGCCCGCCCGCCTGATTTTTTCCATGGTAAAAGACCAGTTGACCGCCTGTTCCGGAAATACCCCCGTATGTTTAAACCCCATAGGCTTGATCTGAAACGTAATGTCCTCATACTGGATCTTCCATCTTTCCGGAAGTTTCTTCCAGACTTCCCAGGCCCCGCCGCCGGTATTGGACCGGCGGTAACGGGCATGGGCCTGTTTCCAAAGGGGATGTTTTTTCGGCGTATTCCAAATGATCTGCGGGTCGGGGCGAATCAAAATGATATCCCCCCACCGCTCCAGGCGTTCCCCTGCAGAGGTATCCAATAATTCATAATCCTTCCATTGCGCTGCTCTCAAACCAATTCCTCAATCCTTTTTATTTCTAGTTCCCTAAAATCTTTCTGGGAAAATATCCTTTTTTCTCTCCTATATGTCTCTTCTCAGGACAGACGGGCTCTCACGACATCCGCCACTTGATTGGCCAGACGGTCGATCTGCTCCTTGTTTTCCCCCTCTACCATCACGCGTACCAACGGTTCCGTTCCGGAAACGCGCACCACCACACGGCCGCTTTTTCCCATCTCCGTTTTTGCGGATTCCACCGCGGCTTTTACCTCACTATCAGTATAAAAACGCAATTTCCCCTCATTGCTGACAGAAACGTTGACCATCACCTGGGGGAAACGGGTCATCAGCGTGGATAGGCTGGACAGCTTGGCGTTTCTGCGTTTGAGGATCGATAACAGCTGCGCCGCCGTCAATTGACCGTCTCCCGTGGTGGCAAAGTCCAAAAAGATCACATGTCCAGACTGTTCCCCGCCAAAATTGTATTCCTCCAGCAGCATCTCTTCCAGCACATAACGGTCCCCCACTTTGGTGGCCACAAATTTCATACCGTTCTCTTCACAGAAGCGGCTGAATCCCATATTGGTCATAATGGTTCCCACTACGGTATTTCCCGCCAGTTTCCCGCGGGAGCGCATATCCTCGGCAATAATGGCCATGATATAGTCCCCATCCAGGAAGTTCCCCTTTTCATCCACTGCCAGGAAACGGTCGGCGTCACCGTCAAAGGCGATTCCTGCATCGATCCCTTCATGTTCCTTGACATACTGCACAAGGTTTTCCATATGGGTAGAACCACAGTTTTCATTGATATTAATACCATCCGGCTGGTCCGCCATCATATGCACCGTCGCCCCCAATTCCGTGAACAGCTTTTCCGCTGTACGGGAAGCCGACCCGTTGGCGCAGTCTATCACGATATTCATGCCGTCCAACGCGAACGGCACCGTCCTCTTAATATGGTCTACATAATCCTTTACCGCCCGCTCCGCGATGGTAACCCGGCCAATCGCACCCCCTGTGGGACAGGGCGGCATCTGCGCCTGATCCAGCACGATCGCCTCAATCTGTTCTTCCAAAGCGTCCGGGAGTTTATAGCCGTCTCCGCTGAAAATCTTGATTCCGTTAAACTCGCAGGGATTGTGGGAAGCAGAAATCATAATCCCCGCGTCCGCCTTATATTTTCCTACCAAAAAAGCCACGGCGGGCGTAGGCACCACACCCAGTCTGACCACATCCGCTCCTACGGAACACAGTCCGGCTGTGAGCGCACCATCCAACATATCGGAGGAAATCCGGGTATCTTTGCCAATCAGAATACGAGGACGGCTATGGGTACTGTCAGTGAGTACCATCGCGGCAGCGCGGCCAATCTTCATGGCCAGTTCACAGGTCAATTCCTGATTCGCAATTCCTCTAGCGCCGTCTGTTCCAAAAAGTCTTCCCAATTCGATCACTCCTATTGATAAAATTCGGCCATAGGCCGGATATGGATACTTATTTTATCTTTCTTCTTATAGAATTCCAATTCTTTTCCACCATGATTCCCATAGCGGTGGAAAAATCTAAAACAGCTTTTGCTGGCCGCCCTCCATGCCTGGAGGGGTCAATCCCAAATGGAGATATGCGGCGTGGGTCGCGCACCTGCCTCGGGGCGTACGGTTGAGAAACCCGATCTGCATGAGATAAGGCTCGTAAACATCCTCGATGGTGACCGCTTCTTCCCCAATGGCAGCCGCCAGGGTCTCCAACCCCACCGGCCCGCCTTTGTAGTAGCGGATCATGGTTTCCAGCATGCGCCGGTCATTGGCGTCCAAACCCAGTTCATCGATTTCCAGCCGGTCCAGGGCGGTTTTAGCCGTTTCATACGTGATGACCCCGTCGCTGATGACCTGGGCAAAATCCCGCACCCGTTTGAGCAGGCGGTTGGCGATACGGGGGGTTCCCCGGGACCGGGAGGCGATCTCCAGAGCGCCGTCCGGTTCTACTGGAATATCCAAAATCGCGGCGCTTCTACGCACGATGGTGGCAAGCTCTTCCGGTGTATACATCTCCAGGCGCAGCACAACCCCAAAACGATCGCGCAGCGGAGCAGTCAGCTGGCCCGCCCTGGTGGTAGCCCCCACCAGGGTAAAACGGGGCAGGGGCAAATGATAAGAAGCCGCCATCTGTCCTTTCCCTGTAATAATATCAATGGCGAAATCTTCCATAGCTGGATATAAAATTTCTTCCACGCTGCGGGAAAGCCTGTGGATCTCATCAATAAAAAGCACATCCCCAGGATTCAAATTGGTGAGCAGGGCCGCCAAATCCCCCGGTTTCTCAATGGCCGGGCCGGAAGTAATGCGGATATTTACCTGCAGTTCGTTGGCGATAATACCCGCCAGGGTAGTCTTTCCCAAACCGGGAGGACCATAAAGCAGCACATGGTCGAGGGATTCTTTACGGAGTTTGGCCGCCTCTATAAAAACAGAAAGGTTTTCCTTTACTTTTTCCTGTCCGATATATTCTGATAATGCCCGGGGACGAAGGGGGTTTTCCAGTTCGGTATCCTCTGGGATCCCTTCGGGATCCACAATACGGTTTTCCAGATCAAAATCAAATTCCACCTAACTAAAACCTCCCTGCCATTGCCTTCAGGCTCAAACGGATCAATTCTTCCACCGGAAGGGACGGTTCCAATTTTGCCACTACCGGCGCCACCTCGGAAGGGGAGTATCCCAGCACCGTCAGCGCGCTGATGGCTTCTGAAATATTTCCCGCTGCGGAAACTACGCCTGCCGCCTCCGGCATCATCCCGCTGTCGGCTGACAGCCCTTTTAATTTATCCTTTAATTCCAATATGATGCGTTGCGCCAATTTATTCCCCACACCGGCCGCCCGGGTCAAAGTTTTGCTGTCCCCGGCCGCGATGGCCATGGCCACCTGCTCTGAAGCCAGTTCGGAAAGGATCGCGAGCCCCACCTTAGGCCCTACCCCGGTCACGGAAGTGAGCAGTTTGAAGCAGTGGAGTTCCCCCTGGGTAGCGAATCCAAACAGATCAATGGCGTCTTCCCTTACGTTCATGTGGGTATAAAGCGTAACCTGGCTTCCCAATTTGGGAAGGGCCCGCTGTGTACTCATGGTGGTAAAGCACTTAAACCCCACCCCGCCGCACTCCACCACGGCGAATCCAGGTTCTGTATGAATCAAATTTCCTTTTAGGCTGTAAAACATATTACTGTCAGTACCGTCCTTGTATCAGATTCCTTCTCAATCTCGACCCCGCGGCATGAGCGTGGCAAATGGCGATGGCTAATGCGTCGGCGGTATCATCGGGCTTTGGAACTTCCTTTAGTTTCAGCAGACGGGTGGTCATTTCCATCACCTGAGGTTTGTGAGCCTGCCCGTACCCGGTGACCGCCATCTTTACCTGCAAAGGGGTATATTCAAAGATCGGAACCCCCGCTTTCTGGGCTGCCAAGAGGATCACCCCTCTG
Source organism: uncultured Clostridium sp. (assembly GCA_934717555.1). GTDB lineage: Bacteria > Bacillota > Clostridia > Oscillospirales > Acutalibacteraceae > CAJFUH01. Next base: position 28,306 of record CAKUYY010000008.1, on the reverse strand, counting down.
GCCTCCGCCACACCAATGGCCGTTTTCTGGTTATTTTGAAAATAAAGCTTTTCTACCGCCATGGCGTCCGGTTTGCACAGCGAAAGCATTTTTTCCATATTATCGTAAATCACTTCCAGGCGCCGGTGAAAGGGTTCCTCCGCTTCTGTGGTGACGGCTCCATATCCAACCGGGCAAAATCGCCCTCTCTCAAAGCGAATTGCCCCATAGCCTACAATGGCATAACCAGGGTCGATCCCAAGTATAATCATATCATACCGCCTATCCTTTATCTTACAAAAAGAACCCTATCGAATTTATTTATTATATCACACAGAGTTTACCTGGGCAACAAAAAAACGTCCTCCGCTTCTGACCGGTACTTTTCTATTTCAAAATGTTTGCTTTCTCTATCTTAGAAAATTCCCTTGACAGCCGTTGTAGGATATGATAAGATGCAACCAACCGGTTAGCCATTGCTAACGAAGATGAAACAGAGGGTATAAAAAATATCCTTATTTTTTAGCTCTAAAGTTAGTTTTTACTAACCTATCGTAATGAGGTATCTGAGGTGTGTTATGCTGGAACATTACTTAATTGCCCATTGTTCTCCTACTTTGGCAGGATTAAAAACAGCAAACCTTTTTAATTGTCCCTTTTCTTCTTTGGAAGAACTGAATCAGCTTCTATATACTTGGAACCGTGTATTAAACGGTAAGGGAATTTTTTTGGAACTTCTTCATGTCTGTAACCAGAAAGCCCTTATTTATGTATATCGTTGGAAACGTCTGTTAAAGGATCTGAAACAGGCGGGGGTATGGGGTTTCTTACAATCTTATGGATATCGATCCTCTTCTACCACCCAAGATATCCTGTTGCAGCTTTCCCGGCGGATTCGGGAATGTGATGGTTTCCCCCATGAAATCGGGGTTTTCTTAGGTTACCCGCTGGGAGACGTCCAGGGCTTTATTCAAAACAAGGGAAAAAACTGCTTATGCTGCGGATTCTGGAAAGTTTACTGCAACGAATGTGAAGCGCTCCGGCAATTTGCAAAATTTGAGAAATGCCGGGAAATTTATGCCAAGCATTTTATAAACGGCAAAACCATTCAGCAGCTCACTGTGGCGGCTTAATGAATTGATAGAAACAAAGGAGATTGAATGACGATGAAAAAAGTTGCTGTTGTATATTGGAGCGGTACAGGAAATACAGAAGCTATGGCCAATCAGGTCCTCATCGGCGCACAGGATGCCGGCGCGCAGGCCCAGCTGTTCCAAGCTTCGGAATTTTCCGCGGACCAAATGGATTCCTTTGACGCTGTCGCTTTTGGCTGTCCTTCCATGGGAGCGGAACAGTTGGAAGAGGGAGAATTTGAACCCATGTTCTCCAGCTGTGAACCAAAATTATCTGGAAAACCTATTGCCTTATTTGGTTCCTATGGATGGGGCGACGGGGAATGGATGCGCAACTGGGAAGAAACCTGCCGCAGCGACGGGGCCAATCTGGCCGCTGGCTTTGTGATTTGTAATGATGCGCCTGATGAAGACGCCTGTACAGCTTGCCAGGAATTGGGAAAAGCCCTGGCCCAATAAAAAATTTTTTCCAACACATTTTTCTTTGATTTCGACTTATTTTTATATTCGGTACTCTTATGCTTTCCTATTGGAAAAGAGGCCCCGCGGAAGTTCTTGAACCGATCCAGTGACAAAATACCCCCTGATGTATTTATTTTACATCAAGGGGCTTTTGTCTATTGTCTCTTTTTTCTAGACCGGTTCAAATTGGGATATGGTGTCCTTTTATAACCATTCTGAAATATTTACTTTGTAAATGAAAAATAGGCGGCAACATCTTTATCGCCTATTTTCTTAATCACACGATAATCGCCAGGGGTTAAATCCGTAGTCTGCTCCTTTGTCAATTCAATAGAAAACCCTTCAAAAGTATTTTCAGCGGGAATACGGAGAGAAATATCTTTTGTATTTGTAGCAATTGGAACGATATACCATTCTCCTTCTACCTTCTTTTCCAACTGAAAATATTCGTCCGCTGCTACGTCTTTTGTAGAATGATTTTCAATGTCCAAAAGAAGTTCTACGTCATCGGATAAAGAATACGCCGTCTGTTGTGCACAAATTGTGATCGTCTCACTGTTTCTCAAATCATCTGGATATGATGAGCGTACCAGATCCTCTTTTTCGGCATCTTCTCCACACCCAGCCAGTATAGAAACCAGGCCGACTAGTAAAATAAAACAAATAAATTTATTTTTCATAGTCCCACCTTCTTTTTGAGGGCTTTATTCATTCTACCGATAAGAAACTAACTTATTAAATAGCCATTCATGAATTCTTACACCTACATTTGTGTAATTATTTTGACCGCGATGTATGGCAATCGCAGTGTAGCCTGTATCTGCATAATATTGATAAACAGGCGCGCCACTTTGTCCAGCAGAGGTATCTAAGTTTTTGTAATAAAGCATCCGCCATTTATCATCTGAAGAAATAGCCGAAGTATGCTTAAACATATAGGGATTATCGAAATAATAACCCCCTCTTACATCTCTAGGATAACCAGCTACCGTTACGTTACCTGTATAAGCTCCAGCTTGATATTTTAAACCCAACCACCCTACCTTATTTCCAATATTAGAGTTGAGCTGAATTACACCCCAATCATCTGTAACGTCTCCATTTTTTACCCAATTACCGCCGGCTTCCAGTTTTGTGGAAGTTGCGCTAGAATAAGGCTTACCGTCTTTCCCTTCTCGTGCCGGATATACCGTAATTTTTTTTGCCCAGCCTCCCATGCTGGAATTATATACACAGTGTCCAGCTGTTGCCACCGCATTAGGTCCAATCATAAAGCCGGTTCCCATTGATTCTCCTTTTGGAAATTGAATACTGAGGTGCACCGTATTGCGATGTTCTCCGTAGTCTTTGGGATGCTCAACTTTGATCCGATTATCGGTTCCTATGACAACTCGCGGCTCGATATTTATATTTTGCGGCTCGTGTGAATATTGTATTATAGAGTCAAACCTCTACCGGAAGAGTCACGGCTTTAGAAAGACCGAAAGTGAAAGGGTGGATCAAAATAATTACGGCTATGCTTTTGTCCAATACGGGCTTTTAAAGCCTATATGGATACAGCATACCATAAACAAGAAACTAAAATTATTTATCAGATATCGTTCGTTCAACATTGTAATTAGGGGTATCACTTGGATTATACCAATCAAGCAACAGTAGTTACATTTTGGGGCACATATTTTTATTTCGCAATGTTATACAAGCGAACAGTGGACTTCCATTTTCGAAACATTGGAATCACCCTCTTTATAAAAATGTTCAAATAAAAATATTGACACTCATATTAATTTATATTATAACATATATTTTTTATAATTCAAGTATTCACATAAATTAAATATCGGTTTAGTGAAAAAAATTTGTAAAAAGTCAAATAACAAAATTACTTCATAATGTAAGGGTTGTAGGTTCACCTGAAGTGATACTCAAAAGTTAGACTAAAAACCTAACGATAGTCTGCAAGTAATCAAAACCACGCCTAAAGCAGTTGGCATTACCCGCTCATTATTTTATTAAAGGAGGTCTTTTTTCCTATAATTCTCGCTTTTCCTTTTTCTTTCTCCACCGACATAGTCGGTGGTTGATATTATAAGTGGTTGATATTATAATTGGAAAAGAGGCCCTGCGGAATTTCTTTCCGTGGGGCCTCTTTTCTTTGAACCTAATTTTCCCATTCTCTTTATGCAAGGGACCGCATGGCAGGAAAATTTTTCCTAAAATCCCCTGCCTCCCCCTCCATGGGTATGTCCTCCGCTGGAGGTATGGGTAGAGCTCCCTCCCCCGCCTCTGCCGGAAGAATCATTCTGAATCCTATGGGATGTCACATATCTCCGAATAAAAATATCCTGTTGATTTGTCAGTTGAAGGCGGCTATTCTCCCGATAAGGATAGCTATTATCCTGATAACGAACCTTATACTTTACCGCCACGCTCCCCGCGGCAATCAAGCCTATCACAACCGCTATCCCGGCAAACAGCAACATCTGTTTCCAGGAGGGGGCGGAAAACCTCCGGGTCACTTTGCCGGTTTCTTCGTCATAGCGGTAACCATCCTCTGGTATCCCGGCCTGTATGTACTCCTGTGTCGCCTCCAGGAATTCATCCACCGCCCCAATGTAATCCTGGTCACTTAATCTGGGCGTGATCCGGTCCAGCGCCCTGTCGATCCGGCTATCCGTGAAATAATCAATCCCTGCCCCGCAGGTGGAAAGATACGCCTGTCGATTATCCATGTCAATGAGAAAAAGCACCCCGCTTTTGTCAGCCCCTGTTCCAAAACCGCCCTGGTCATAGTAATCGTCGGCATATTGGCGGGAACTTTTTCCATGGGTGTCATCCGTTGTGACGACCACGAGGTCCAGTCCCAGGTCACCGGTGAGCTTGGTAATCTCTTCCTCCAAAGTGGATATCTCCGTGGAGGTGAGCAGTCCCGCTTCGTCAAATATCCTTTGGGAAGATGCCTGCGGCCACGGGCAGAGGAACAGAAGAAAGGACAGTAAAACAATTGCCGCTGAAAGCGTATATTTTTTCACTATCGTCATAACAGCCACCCCCCTATCATCAGGATTGCAAACACCGCCGCTGTCACCGCGCCAAACAGGACGGCCAGCCTTCCCCAGCTCAAAGGGACCTGCCCGCACACTTTTCCCGTCTGCCCATTCATGGCGTAATAATAGCTTTTATCCCGGTAACGGTAAGTCATGACCCAAACCGGCAGCATGGTATAACGCCATTTTTCCCAGGTATTGTGGTGATTGACCTGCTGCACCGTTACGCCGCTATACCCCACAATCGTATCGCAAAGGACAGATTTGGTATACTCCTCAAGCTGTTTTTGGGCTTCCGGCTCTACCTCTTCCTTTTCCAGATTGCGCTTTTCCGCCTGAAAGCCGGACAGGTAAGCCATGGAAAAATCCTGGGCCTGTTTCATATCGTAAGGCGCGATCCCTCGGGTAAGCTCCATTTCTTTCCTGCTTAAAGCCCCCAGGGGAAGATTGGCAAAATCAATATCCCCTTCCCGGATCATCTCATATTCTTCTGTTTCCGTATATTGGGTATTGCCGGATCTCCAACTTCTTATCTTATTCCCCCTGGCCCGCAGAAACGCCCTGGTGGAACAATCCAGCATCCAAAAGGGAAGGTATACGCCCGTCAATTTCTCTTTCTGGGACTGGGAAAAGAAATCCCTTTTCATAAACTTTTTCTTTTTGCACCAGGAAAGGAATTTCTCCTCCACCTCTTTTTGAGAAATCCGAAACGGAACCACCCGCTCCGGCCGGAATTTTCCCGATACCCTGCCCGACAATACCACCGGGTTGTGGCAGTAATAGCAATAGGTGGCCGCGGTGGTATCTTCCACCACAACTTCCGCCCCACAGCTGGGGCAGGTATATGCCACCGCATGGGAATCAAATTCATCGGTTTCCTGGGAAGCCCCCTTCCCGCTGTCCTCCGTGTTCTGATCCCCGCCCTGTTCCAGCTCTTCCCTGGTAAAAGAGCTGTTGCAGTATTCACAATGGAATTTCTGGCTTTCCGGATCAAACAGAAGGCCGCCGTCGCAGTTCGGGCATTTATAGGTTACGGTCGGCATGGTTCCCCCTCCTATCCCTCGTTATTGTAGATCATTCTGATCAATCTTGTCTCCGCACTGGGGGCAAAACTTCATCGTTCCCACATCATCCTGCTCATAGCCACATTTGTCACAATGGAAATGGTTGCCCTCCGGTTTTTTTGTCCCACATTCGGTACAGAATTTTCCGCTGTTTTTTGCCCCGCACTGCGGGCAGTCCCATTCTTGTGATGGCAGGGGGCATTTCTTTCCACATTCCGGGCAAAATGCCTGGCCCTCCTTATTTTGAGCGCCGCAGACGCATTTCCACCCCCCCGCCTGCGCATCTTTTGGTTGTTCCTGCTGAGGCTGCACAGGCCGCATCTGCTGCATCTGTTGCTGGTTGGCCTGGGAAAAAGCCCCCGCCACACCGGCACCGGACTGCATGCCTATCCCCATTCCCATAAAACCTGCCATGGAACCGTTCGCGTTGGAACCGGCGGCTTCTAACCCCCGGGCAACGGCCCCCTGTACATAACCTTCCCGGACAGCGGGGTCCCCCAGCATAGCGCCTTGATTGCGCATGTGAATCAATTTTGTGGATTCCTCGTCATAGGAAATACTGGCAATCCCCACAGACTGTATTTCCATACCCCGGGTCTTTTTCCAGTCCTCATCCAGGATATCGCTCATATAACGGCTCAGTTCCCGCCCTTTGGAGGCCACATAGGAAATCCTCACGCCGTCAGCCGACATCTGATTAATAGCCGCTTGTAAAGCCTCCAAAAACTCATACAGATACTGTTCGTTGATGTCCCCGATCTCCACCCGTTCCTGATTTCTCGGGATTGCCTCCCAATAAAAAAGCAACGGGTCAGTGATCTTGATGGAATAAGTCCCATGGGCCCGCAGAAAAAGTTCGGCGTTATACGCGTTATCAAAATAGTTGATAGGATTTCTTGTGCCGAACTTAATACCTTTGATCTCCTGCAAATTGATATAATATACTTTTTGCGCGCCCGGCGTCACGCCTCCAAACTTGATACGCTGGAAGGTTTCCCGCAGGGAATCCCCCAAAGAGCCGCTGAACATGGAGGGGGCGGTGGAATTGTTCACCGTATAATACCCCTCTTCTGCCGTAAAATCTACTACCTTCCCGCCGTCCACTAACATCATAAACTGGTTCGGATATACATGGACTACCGATCCATTGGAAATAACGTCCTGTGTCCCCTTCCGGTTTCCATTTCTCCGGTCATTCTTCCGCACAGATATCCCTTTGGTAAATACCGTGGTATCGCTCATATCGTCCGGCTCGATGACTTCCAGCCATTGATCCGCCAAAGAACCGCCTACAGCGCTGGCAATCGTCTTAATAACTCCCATTGATATACAACTCCTTTTTCTATCTTATACAAAAATCGAATATAATTTTTCCATTATTTTATCATAAAACAGTTACCCTGTCGAACCTCTTTTTCTTCTCATTTTGCCTTGAAAATCCTTCTTTTCTCCTTTTCTACCCTGTATAGGATTCCCTTGCCATTCTTTTGGCATCAAAGCTCCTTCTTGCCCGGCAAAAAGAAAAGGCCGGCATATTGCCGGCCTTTCGCTTGTAGAAAAAACTGCTGCCACACATGGATGCAGGAAAGTTCCCGCCCGTCTTTTTAGATAGCTTTTTCCTTATCATTTCCTATTCATTTTTCGCGCCCTGGAATCCGGTCTACAGAAAAACAATATTCTGTCTCAGAACGGAATATTTCCCCAGCCCGGTAAAAAGCAGAAGGAAACTGAGGCTGATGAACAGAATCTGGAAAATGCTGGGTTTCCAAACAGAAAGCGCAGTAGGCTTGCAAGGGAATCCCTCCCTTTCCGATATCCGTACCATCTAGATAATTTGCCGTATAAAGCTGCATTCCCGGCTCGCTTGTGTAAACCGCAAGGCTCCTTCCCGAGCCCGGGTCGTACACCAAGGCCGCAGGCCGTTCTCCTCTGTCTGAGCGAAAGACATAATTGTGGTCGTATCCCTTAGCCGCGGAAATCTGCGGATAATCGCTGGAAATTTCCTGTCCTATCCGCTTTTCTTCTGTGAAGTCCATAGGGGTACCCTTTACCGGCCATAGCTCCCCTGTTGGGATACCATCCGGACTCGTGGGGGTAAAAAAGTCCGCCGCGATGGAAAGGCGGTGATCCAGCACGGTATTCCCAGCACTCCCGGTTAAGTTAAAATAGGAATGGTTGGTCAGATTGATGGGGGTATCCTGATCCGGCCGCGCCCAATACGCAACCCGCAGGGAATTGCCCCTTGTCAAGGTATAGGTAATCTTTACCTCCAGATTCCCTGGAAAACCTTCCTCCCCGTCGGGGCTGAGATAGCCAAAGGTGATAGAAGGTTCTTCCCCATCCTCACAGGCAAGCGCCTCCCAGACTTTGCGGTCAAACCCTACACCCCCATGCAAAGTAGCCCCGCTGGCTTCGTTGCGGGTAAGATGATATTCCTTTCCATTGAGGGAAAAGCTTCCCCCCGCGATACGGTTGGCATACCGGCCGATAGCCGCACCGAAAAACTTTGTCCCTTTTTCATACTCCTCTAGGGAATCGTATCCCAGTACAACATCCCCAAGGCTTCCTTCCCGGTCGGGAACCAGAAGTTTTGTTACAGTCGCCCCATAGGAGATCAGCTCCGCCTGTATCCCAGACACACCAGACAGCCGGTACCGTTCCACAGGCCGCCCATCTGACAAATATCCAAAATGTTCTTTCTGAATACCCACTTTTTTCCCTCTTACATACCGATAGCTTTGCCCAAGAACGCCGCGCCGATAATACCGGCATCGTTGCCCAGCAGGGCAGTGCACAGTTTTGTCTGCTTTTCCGCATGCTTGCTGTAACGTTCCCGCTCAATATAGGTACGCAGGGGACGCAGCAGATTTTCTCCCTCTTTGCTGATACCGCCACCGATGCAAATAACATCCGGCTGGAAAATATTGATAGCGTTTACCAAACCGCAGGCCAAATAGGAAATATACTGATCCACCACGGATTTTCCCACTGGGTCTCCCTGGCGCATGGCATCAAAAGCCGTACGTCCGCTCACCTTATCAAGGTTACCGTTGACCATTTTCCACATGACAGAGTCTGGATCCGCTTGGTGCTCCATCATCACTTCCTTAGTCAATGCGATCAGGCCAGTTGCGGAAGCGTAAGCCTCCCAACAGCCCTCACGCCCGCAGGTGCATGGACGTCCGCCTTTCACAATCACCATATGTCCCATTTCCGCGCCCGCATAGTTGCATCCGCTGTAAATCTTTCCATCAATGATAATACCGGTACCCACGCCTGTCCCCAGTGTCACGGCGACAGCGTCTTTGGCCTCTTTTGCCGCTCCCGCCACATACTCACCATAAGCCGCAGCATTCGCATCGTTCTCTAAAATAATCTTTTTGCCCAGACGTTCCGTCATCATCTTTTCCAAGGGCCAATTATGGAATCCCAGATTATTGGAATACTCGATAATTCCTGTGCCGCGGTTCACTGAACCCGGGCAGCCGATTCCCACCCACGGCACGTCGTCCAAGGTAAGCCCAGCCTTTTGCAGCGCTTCTTTTGCCATAGCGGCCATATCGTCGCAGATGCTCTCTTCCGGCCTGGGAGTGTTGGTCTTACAGCTGGCTTTCGCCACAATTTTATTTTCCTCGTCCACTATGCCGGCCACGATGTTGGTGCCGCCCAAGTCAATTCCTAAATAATACATTTTATTTTCTCCTGCCTTCCAACTGAAATTTCTCTCTTTCCATCTCTCCATTGTCAACAGAGAAGGGTATGTTATAATTATAACATAGGTAAGAGCATTTCACTATCTTTTTATCAATTGGAATCTAAATTTTTTCAAAAGGAGAACGTATATGATCCCGGAAGAATTTTCCCGCTCTGCATTATTATTAGGAGAATCCTCCATGGAAAAGCTGTTTCATAGCCGTGTTGCCGTCTTTGGAATCGGTGGGGTCGGATCTTATGTGGCGGAAGCCCTAGCCAGGTCCGGCGTAGGGGAGCTGGTGCTGGTGGATCAGGACACCGTTTCCCTGTCCAATATCAACCGCCAATTAATCGCCACCCACGATACCCTGGGCATGCTGAAAGTAGAGGCGATGGCCCAGCGTATCCATTCCATCAATCCCAACGCCTTGGTAGAGGTTCACCCTGTTTTTTATCTGCCAGACCAGCATCAGGGTCTGATTGATGGATGTGACTATGTGGTGGACGCCATTGATACCGTTTCCGGTAAGCTGGCCCTGGTGGAAGAAGCCTATCAAAAGGGTATTCCTATCATTTCCAGTATGGGGGCCGGCAATAAGTTGGACCCCACCTGTTTTCAGGTGGCTGATCTGTTTGATACCTCCGTTTGCCCCCTTTGCCGCGTCATGAGAAGGGAAGTACGGCGCCGGAATATTCCCCATTTAAAAGTGGTATATTCTACCGAGCCCGCCATCTCTCCTTCCCTTTCTCCGGAAACCGCTCCCTCTTCTCCCGGCAAACGGCAGGTACCGGGAAGCGTAGCTTTTGTCCCTTCTGTGGCTGGGCTGATTCTCGCGGGAGAAGTGGTCAAAGACCTATGTTCCCTCTAATTTTAAAAAACACCGTATCAGTTTTTATATGCCTTTTCTTTGCCAAACGATCCTCTTAGCCCTGTAAAATCTCAAGATAAAAAAGCAGGAATCAAAAATCCCCCGCCATGAAAAAACCGCATGGATACTGAACTGGCTTAACAGTCCAGTGGTAAAAAGGCCTCTTTTTATTGACGAACAGTTCACAGCTCCTATAATGAAGGTAGCAAACGAAAGGAGGCGTTCCAAATGGAAGAAAAAACTACGTTTGGAAAATTTATCAATCAAAAGAGAAAGCAAGCCAATCTGACCCAAAAAGAATTAGCGGAAATGATTCATGTCACGGAATCAGCGGTTTCCAAATGGGAGCGGGGGATCTCTTATCCGGATATTACCCTGGTTTCCACGATCTGCGACACCCTGCATGTCACAGAACATGAATTGATCACCGCCAGCGAAGATTTCCGTCAGAGGGAAATCGAAAAACAGGCCCGTGGGTTCCGAACGATCAAAAAATCCTATCTGTGGACTTTTTATCTATGTTACGGGATTTCCCTAATAGCCTGCTTTATCTGTAACCTAGCCATCCAGCATACCTTATCCTGGTTTTTTATCGTCCTGACATCGGAGGTGCTCGCGTTTACGCTCACCTGTGTCCCTGTTCTTTTTGAAAAAAGGAAAGGGTTATGGACATTGGGATTATCTTATCTCTCCCTGAACCTGTTGCTATTTGTATGCTGGCTGTATACTGGCGGCGGAGCATGGCTTCCTATTGCCCTTATCTCCCTTTTGCTGGGATTCTGCCTGGTTTTCCTGCCTTTGATTCTACGGAGTGTGCCCCTTCCTTCCCCTCTGTCTTCTCAAAAAACATTGATCTGTTTTGTCGTGGATACTTTGTTTATCTTTTTAGTGGTAACGGTTTCTTCTTTTATGGCAGGAGAATCTTCTTATTTATTGCCTTCTTATTATCCCAATACGCTTTATGCGATCCTTCTCCCCTGGATCTGTATGGTGATTATCCGTTACCTGAAAATCAATGCTTTTTTTAAGACTTCCCTCTGCCTCTTTGTATCCGGTATTTATACATTCTTTGCCGATAGTGCCATACGGACCTTTAATGAACATGTCCCATTCATGATTCCACAGGTGAATTTTCAAAACTGGACAGACAACGCCGTATACAATGCCAATATTCTATTCCTGATTTTGATTACCTTTACAATCATCGCCTTATTCTTCCTGGTTGGCGGGATTGTTTGGACGATTAAAAAACAGTCTCAAAACCGTGTATTGTTAAGGACATAATCGCAAATAAACAAGAGAGCTGGACACATCATTTCTGATGTTTCCAGCTCTCTTTCCTTATCAAAAATTTTTGACTGTTTTCCGGTGCTTCTCCACAGAAAACTCCAGCTGAAAGAAGCCTTCACGGCTCCTATCCAAAAATTTCTAATACTCTGCGCTGAGCGGGTTCATGGCCCCCAATCCTTCGCTGTCCAGTTCATCTACGTATTTTAGGGCTTTCCCCGCCCCCAGTACCACGCAGGTATCCGGCTCTTCCGCCACCCGCACCGGCAGCCGGGTTTTTTTAGAAATCAGGGTATCAAATCCATAAAGCTGGGCGCTCCCCCCTGTTAGCACAATACCATCGGTATAAATATCCCCTACCAGCTCCGGCGGGGTCTCCTCCAGCATTTCCTGAATTTCCCGGGCGATCTGCATAGCCTGGTCGATGAGCGCTTCCAGCATTTCATCCGATGTAAAATCAATACCCTGGGGCAGGCCCGTTAACGCGTTGCGTCCTTTAATCCGGTAAGTGGCCTGTTCTTCCATGGGGTAAACGCATCCGATGGCCATTTTTGCCGCTTCCGCCATACGCTTACCAATAATCAAATTATATTTCTTTTTGATATATTTGATAATCGATTCATCAAAATTGCTTCCCGCTACTTTCAAAGAGCGCATTGTGGCGACGCCGCTCAGGGATACCACAGCCATGTCCGTGGTACCTCCTCCAATATCCACAACCAAACTCCCGTGGGGACTGGATATATCGATCCCGGCGCCGATCGCAGCCGCTACCGGCTCTTCAATTAAGCAGATTTTCCGCACACCGGTGGTACTGATCGCGTTTACCACCGCTTTCTTTTCCACCTCTGTCACTTCCCCGGGGATACACGCCACCACCCTGGACATAAACAGCTTGCTGGAACTCACTTTTTTCATAAACGTCCCTACCAGCTGTTCCACCAGTAAATAGTCGGAAATTACCCCGCTGCACAGGGGACATACGACAGAGACTTTATCAGAAGTACGGCCTATCATCTGATATGCTTCTCTTCCTACAGCGATCAATTCCTCTGTCTCCCGGTTGATCGCAACCACCGAAGGCTCGTTTACCACAATCCCTTTTCCATGGACATATATCATAATCTTAGACGTTCCAAGATCAATCGCAGCATCGGTTCCCAGCGCCACCAACAACGCCTCCTATTCTTTTTATTCTTCGGTTCTTTTTCACTCATTCATTTAAAAGGGAGTTTCTCCCGTCTTTTACTCTTTTTCTTTCATTCTCTTTCCTACTTGGACGGAATATAACTTGCGTTTCAAAACTCTTATGAAAAATCTTTTCCTCATAGGAAAAGATGACTTTTTATTCTTTGAAAACAAATAAAAAAATTATCTTCTATTTGTTTATTATAATATAATGCCCCAAAAATTACAACCTGTTAAACCAGCTTTTCTGGACGGTCACTAATGTAGAACAAACAACTGATCTTGCGCCGCCTTCCAGCAATATCCGACTGCATTCCCGAAGGGTCGCCCCTGTTGTGATGATATCGTCACACAACAGGATGTCCTTGGCTTGTATTTGATTTTCTCGTTCCCGCCGGAGACGATAAACTTCCGCTACATTTTGCTCCCTCATATCTCTCCCCAAAGTATGCTGTGCCGGGGTTTCCTTCCATTTTTCCATCAGTTCCCAATAGGGAAGTCCCAGCTTTTGCCCCACGCTCCGGGCCAAAAGCTCTGACTGATTATAGCCACGTTCCCGATAACGTCCTTTTGACAGGGGAACGCAGGTAACACCATCCAGCATGACCTTGTTGGCAGCGATCACTTCCGCCATAATATCGCCAAAAGCACCCGACAGTTCCCTGTGGTTTTTAAACTTAAAACGCAAAACCGCCTTTTTGGCCACCCCTTCATAAAGAAGGGGAGAAAAGCATAACAGCTCTTCCCCAATAAAGACGGGAAACCGGCGGATTTTTAGCTGTCCTTTACAGCTTTCGCACATGGCGGCCGGCTTTTCCAGAACCCTTCCGCAATAGGGACAGCGTTCCGGAAAGAAAACCGATAGGAATTTTGAGAGGAAGCCTGTCCTATTCATCTTGTCCCCCTCTCAGCAAAAAGGGGTACAAGCCCGAATAACGTTTGGTCCGGCGGTTATTTTCCACCATCACCGCTACCGTACGCCGGACCCCTACCATAATCAACAGGGATTTTGCCCGTGTTACCCCTGTATAAAGCAAGTTTCGATAATATAGCTGACGGGGACCGGGATACATGGGCATTACCACCGCTTCAAATTCGCTTCCCTGGCTTTTATGCACCGTCATGGCGTAAGCCAGCTCCAGGTCATCGGCGTTTTCCATTTCATAAACAGCCATACGGTCATCAAACTGCACTACTACCGCCGAAGCTGCCTTGTCAATCCTTGTGAGGATTCCCACGTCCCCATTGAAAACCCCTTCTCCAGTGCTGCCGTCTTCCCGCTCCCAAACAATATCATAATTATTCCGGATTTGCATCACCTTATCCCCCTCCCGGAGGATCACGCCGTTTACTTTCCATTCCTTTTTCCCAGGAGAAGGAGGGTTGATCGCCTGCTGCAGTTTCTGGTTGAGCACCAGGCTTCCCAGGTCCCCTTTCCTTCCCGGGGAAAGCACCTGTATGTCAAACAGCGGGGAATACCCATAACTGGCCGGAAGCCTGCGGGTACACAAATCCACAATCGTGGCGCTGATCGAGGCCGGGTCCCCCTGGTTTAGAAAGAAAAAGTCGCTGTGCCGCTGGGTCAAATCCGGCATCTGTCCCTGTACGATGCGATGGGCGTTTTGGACAATCAGGCTTTGCATAGACTGCCGGAAAATATCCTTTAACTGCACCACAGGCACCATACCGGAATGAATCAGATCCCCCAGCACATTCCCAGGCCCCACCGATGGAAGCTGGTCACAGTCGCCTACCATAATCAGGCGGCAGCCCAGCGGCAACGCCCGCAGTACCCCTTCAAAGACATAAGAATCCACCATGGACAGTTCGTCCAGCACCAGTGCGTCGCACTCCAGAAGGTTGCGTTCATTCCGGGTAAAAGTAGGATTGTCCTCTTCATCCCAGGCTACTTCCAGCAGGCGGTGGATGGTCTTGGCTTCCTTTCCTGTTACCTCGGACATCCTCTGGGCCGCCCTCCCGGTTGGGGCCGCCAAAAACACCTTTTCCCCTTTGCTCTCCAAAATAGAAATGATGGCGTTTAAGGTAGTGGTTTTCCCAGTACCCGGACCGCCTGTTAAAATCAGCATTCCCTGTTCCAAAGCGTCCCGGATTGCCTGTTTCTGCATCTGCGCATAGGAAATCCCGCGTTCCTTCTCAATAGCGGTAATTTCCTCTTCAATTCCTGTGATTCTCTGAGGCGGATATTGCAGCATCATCAAAACCCGCGCCGCGCTGTATGTTTCACACCGGTGCATTTTGGGAAGAAAAATAAACTCCTGGCCATCCACACAGTCGGACAACAGGCTGGCATCCAAAATCAGCCCGTTCATAGCGTCCTCCGACTGATCCGGCCTGACCCCCAGAAAATTGGTGGCCGCCGCCAGCAGCTTGTCCTTCGGCAGGCAGGTGTGCCCATTGTTCATATTGTGCCTAAGTACATAAAGGATACCCGCCCGTATCCGGCACAGGTCATCCTGGGGGCGTTCCAAGGATGCCGCCATAGCGTCTACCCGGTCAAAGGGGATGGAAAGGGGTTCCTCACATAGGGAATACGGGTCTTCCTGAATCCGTTCTACGGCCTGGGCGCCCCAAACCTTCCAGATACGCACGGCCTCTTCCGGGGAAATCCCGTAAGTCCCCAAGGTTATCATGACTTCACGGATTCCAAACAGGTTCCGAAGTTCTTCCGCAATTTTCTGGGCCTTGGCCTGGGTAATCCCTTTGATGGAGCACATGCGTTCCGGCTCTTTTTCCATCACTTCCAGGGTCTTTTCCCCAAACGCGTCCACCAGTTTCGCGGCTGTAGAGGGGCCGATCCCTTTGATGGCCCCGGAGGAAAGATAACGCAAAATGGCTTCTGCACTGGCGGGAAGCGTTCGCTCACAGGCCTCCGCCTGAAACTGTGTGCCAAAATTGGGATGGTTTTTCCACCTTCCCAATAAACGCACGCTTTCCCCCTCGTTTACCCAGGGCATGGAACCCACCGCCGTCACCAGTTCCCCTTCTACGGAAAGCTCCAGCACCGTATATCCATTTTTATCATTCCGAAAGATGATTTGTTCTACCGATCCGCTCAACTCCAGCAAGGTCTGCTGTTCCCAATTCTCCATTTGCCGCTTTTCGCTCCTATTTTTGGGTTTCCACCCGCTGCATCAGTTCCGCCAACGTCACCAAATAAGCTTTCATCTCATAATCATAGTTGATCTTCTTCATCTGGAACCCTTCCTGGGCCTGAGATCCAATCAATTTTACCATGTAATTCATAAAATGGGGATTTTTCACCAATACCGGCCCAATCAAGTGCGTACCAAACACATGATGGACATGATACCCTTCTTTTGGATCCCCCGGCGCATTTCCTTCCCCCATCTTCATTTCAAACAGGGGATGATCCACGCCGACGATCTGGGAACATTTATTGATAAAGCCCACCATCGGCTTTGCGTACCAGTCGGAAATGCACACAGCATCCCCGGTATATCTTTTGTTGGGAATTTCTGTCACTTCAAACTGCGCCAGTTCCAGCCCCTGATAGGTGACCCCATCGGCTCCAAGAATACTGTTTCCCAGCATTTCAAAAGAATTTCCTGTCAGGAAAAAAACGCCGCCCTGATTGATTCTCTCCTCGAGAACGTCCCGGTAACGCATCAAATCATGCAAAGCTACTTTCTGGTTGCGCTCCGTACCGGAACCAATATATACAAATCCATATTGGGAAAAATCAATTTCATCCCCCACGCTTTTCCGGTCTACCACCACCTGGAAACCTTGGTCGGAAAGGTGCCTTGCCAGCGCGCGCACGTTTCCGCTCTCTCCATACAGATTCATCAGGTCATGATAGAGATGCAAAATTTTATACTCCATACTAATTCCTTTCTCCTGTCCGTGGAACCTCTGCTGATAGGCAAGTGTTCCTTCACTGCATTGTGACTTCTACCTTTGAGAGAAACTTCTCCTTATCTGAAAAACATGTGATCACAAAGATTGCCCCCTGGGCTTCCCTATCCAGGTATTCTACGGCGCCCTCAATTTCTTCCATCACCTGGATGCGTTCCTGCGGGATATCCGTATAAGAAAAACGGACGGCTAAATCATTGCAGTAACGTCCGGCAAGGACAATCCGGGCGATTTTATTGTCAGCAAGCTTCTCAAAGTCAATATCCCACAACCAGGATACCTCGCTGGTAAAATACTTCCGGCTGATAGCGTCCACAATAATGAGTACCGTACAAGGTTTTGGGCTGTTGACCGCCAATTGAATAGACTGGTCATACGAGATGGAATTTTCATGTTTGGAAGCCAGCAAAGTCCCTGTATGCGTTCCCAGGCGGAAGGTAACTACCCGTCCATTTTTCAGGATATAATTGCTGATGTCCTTGGCGATCTCCTCCTCAGGGATCCCCAATAAACTGGCCACCGTATAAGCCGCCAGCACGTTATATACATTATACATACTGCGCAGCGCCAAGGAAATTTTATCTTTTCCATTGACCACCACATAACCCTTTTCCAGATCCGCCTCGGTCACGGTAAACTGGGTATCATGCTTATGATGCCCGCAGTTCTCGCAATGGTAGCTCCCGATATGGTTAAAATGATAATAATCATATTGCATACGCGCTTTGCAATGAGGGCAGAACGCCCCGTCATTGTAAAGGCTGAGGCACTCTTGGGTATCTTGGGGAAGCTTGTCCACCCCAAACCAGATTACTTCTTCTTCCCTACCGATCCCAAAACAGGAAACTAAGGGATCATCCGCATTGAGAATCAATTTGGTTTTTGGGGAAATACTTTCCCGCAAAATATCAAATACCCATTCCGGATGTCCGTTCCTGGTCAGCTGGTCCCGATATAAATTGGTAATGACATAATGGGTCGGCGTAAAATGGCGGAACGTATGCCTTGCAAACCTTTCATCAGATTCCAGGAGGATCAGATCGCTGCGTATCTTTCCCTGAAAGTCGCAGTCATTAAGAATAAACGTGGTCACCCCTTCAATCTGGTTGGAGCCTTCTTGGTTATAGGCCACCCGGATTCCGTTGCTTTTCAAAATATGCGCCATCATCTCCACCGTGGAGGTTTTTCCATTGCTCCCCGTCACAGCTACTACATAGGAAGGCATCTGTATTTTTTGTAAAATATCCGGGCACATCTTCAGGGCTATCCGGCCCGGCATACTGCTGCCCTTTCCCAATAATTTTCCGGCCCATCTCAATATTTTACACACTAAAATGGTAAGAAATGTCCTCATCAAATCGACCTCTTTTCCTGTTATGGATGATTTGCGGTAAGGGATTGCGGTTCTTTTTATGGATCAAAGAAGAATTATTCTGTCAACTAAAAATGCATAGCGATTTTTTCCGTTCCATAGGAAAAACAAAAAGCCTGTTTTTCCCCTCCATGTTACCCTCCGGCAGAGCCTGGAACCCTGTCCCGAACTCAGTTTCTTATTATAACATACTTGGAAAGAAATGTGACTATAAAACTTTATTGTAAAAAGGAATTTACAAATTATTGATAATTCCTGAACACAATGATAAAAAGCCCCGGTCAAAGGCCGAAACCTTCCCGGAGCTTTCCATCGCTTATTCCTGTACCCAGGAACCCTGTTTCCCAAATAATTCCTCAAATTCAGAAAGGGGGCATATGTCCATAAAGCTGTAATCCTTACTAATTGTCTGACAGATTTCCTTTGTCTCTTCATCCATCCCACAATCCAAACACACCACTCTCTGCTGGCTGATGCCACCTGTCCATTTTACCCGGGCTGCCGCGCTGCGTAACAACAGTTCCGCTTCCTCATTATGCCCGTATACCGGAACGATAATCATGATATCACTCTCCCCTTTCGTCCGAAGGAGTTGGAAGGCCGCCATCCGAAAGAGTTCCACCAATCCTAGTATGACCAGAAAAACTCCTATCATGATACAGATAGATTGCATCATCGTCATCACCTCAATCCATCTTATGCAAAAAAGCAGTTTTGTGATAGTTTTTTCTGATTAAAAATCATTTTCTCTTTCTTTTTTATAAACTTTTATTTTTAACTGTTACTATTAAAAAGATATTTTATAGAGATAAAAACAAACCTATGCTTTTCTGTTCTGTTAAAAATACAATTCTTCCTCAATATGCTATATTTCCACAAAATAAAAGAGAATCTCTCATTTATAAAGAGATTCTCCCAAAAAAATCAGGGGCCTCCTGTACAAAAATCCCCTGCACAGGAGGCCCAATAGCAATTCTCTGAAATCCTTTTCCTGTTTTACATATCGGCGATAGCCTTTTTCAACACGTCTACCATATCCAGCTTTTCCCAGGACACGCCTAACTCTTCCCGTCCCATATGCCCATAAGCAGCCAAAGGACGGTAAATGGGAGCGCGCAGATGCAGGCGGCGGATAATCGCGGCTGGGCGCAGGTCAAACACCTTAGTCACCGCTTTCGCCAGCACATCGTCCCCTATCTCGGAAGTCCCAAAGGTATCCACCATGACCGACACCGGATGCGCTACCCCGATGGCATAAGCCAGCTGTACTTCGCATTTTTTCGCCAGTCCCGCGCCGACAATATTTTTTGCCACATGGCGGGCGGCATATGCCGCGGAACGATCCACTTTTGTGGGATCCTTGCCGGAGAACGCCCCGCCGCCGTGGCGGGAATATCCGCCGTAGGTATCTACAATAATCTTTCGTCCTGTCAAACCGCTGTCCCCCACAGGGCCCCCCACAACAAAACGTCCCGTAGGATTGACAAAGATTTTTGTATTGTCATCCAGAAATTCTGCGGGGACAACCGGCTTGATAACCTGCTCGTACATATCCTTGCGGATCTGTTCCAGGGAAACTTCCGGATCATGCTGGGTGGATACTACAACCGCCTCCACACGAACCGGGCGGTCTCCGTCATACTCTATGGTGACCTGGGTCTTTCCATCCGGGCGCAGATAGGACAGTGTGCCATCCTTTCTGACCTGGGCCAGACGTTTGGCCAGGCGATGGGCTAAGGAAATGGACAGCGGCATCAATTCCGGCGTTTCATCGCAGGCATAGCCAAACATCATCCCCTGATCTCCCGCGCCGAGGCTTCCGTCCTCATCGTTTTCCCCGTTCTTCTGTTCGTAGGATTCATTCACGCCCATGGCGATATCAGGGGACTGGGCGTCAATGGAGGTCATCACCGCGCAGGTATTGCCGTCAAACCCACAGGCGGGATCGTTATATCCAATATCCCGGATAACATCCCGGGCGATCGCCGCGATATCTACATAACAATTCGTAGAAATTTCCCCCATTACATGTACCAGACCGGTGGTGGTGGTCACTTCACATGCCACATGGGCCTCGGGATCTTTCTCCATGATAGCGTCCAGAACAGCGTCAGAAATTTGGTCACATACCTTATCGGGATGTCCCTCGGTAACAGATTCGGATGTAAAAAAGTGTCTTGCCATTTTGTATTCCTCCTTTGGAAAATCTCTGCCCAAGAGGGCTGTCTATCTAAAACTAAAATACGCCGCCCGGCATAAACCAGACGGCGTATCATCATCTCATCTTTCGGCTTATTACCGCAGGATTTGGCACCTTACTCCCATTGAGCAGGTTGCCGGACATCATAGGGCCTGTTCCCTCTGTCACTCTTGATAAGCGGCGTATTCAATTGGTATCAAAACTATATCATAAATGATAGCAGCAGTAAATAGATAAAATGCTGGAATTTGTTGTCATATTTTCCGATTTTCTGTCACGCAGGATGAACCGGTTGCTTATTTCTCCGCAAAAATGGTACCAACGCCTGAAACAATAACCCGGAAATCACGCAGTTAAGGCCACCTTTGAGCAGATTAAAAGGAATGATGGCCGGCACCAGCATATCCATCACCACTTGCCGGGGCGTTCCCAGAAATTCCACTGTAAAAATAAGGTTCATCGGAATCATCACCGCGGTCATGGCGATGGTTCCCAGAACCATCCCGATGATAGCGTCGCGCATTTTTTGACGGCGCCGGTAAAACAGCCCAACCAGAACCACCAGGGCCCCAGAAGCCACAAAATGCATCACCAGGCCAATCCATCCATCCGCGCTAAAGAGCAACATCTGAATGACGGATACCAGCAACAGGATCATTAGGCCGGGAACGGTTCCCAAAAGCAGCGTCCCAATTAAAATGGGGACATCCGCCATATCATACACCAGGAACTGCGCCACAGGGATGAGCGGTATCCGCACCAAGGCCACCAACACAATAGCTATGGCTGTCAGCACCCCCATTTGGGCCATACGTAAAATTTCGTTGCTTTTTTTCATGTAAAAGACTCCCTTTCCGCTGTCTTTCCAATGCTTCTTGTCAACGAAAAAAGCCCCACAGAAATTCTGTGGGGCAAAACGCTACTTAATAACACACGCGCCTCTTCTTCCATCCGGACTATACCGTCGGCTCTGGAATCTCACCAGATCAGCTTACGCTCGCGGGCTTGCCGGCGTTGCGCCGGTTTACCGCCGGTGGGGAATTACACCCCGCCCCGAAGACAGCTTCTTTAATTTATTTTTATTATAACAATACACCACGTTCCTGTCAATCACAACTCTCTTTTTATAACCGTCTCCTTTTAAAAAAACAGGTGTCCCCACAGGGTGCCCATCTGGAACAGAAAAGCGGATACAAACCAAGCTACTGCCAACTGATATCCCAGGGAAATCAGGGACCATACGAAACTGCCCATCTCCTTCCAAATGGCGGACTGGGAAGCCACACAGGGCGGATACAGCAAGACAAACACCAGAAAGCAATAGGCGCTCAATGGACTGAAGATCTGTGTCAAGGCCGTACCGGTTCCAGCAGATAACACAGAAAGCGTACTCACCACGGATTCTTTGGCCACCAGGCCGCTTAACAAAGAAACTGAGGCCCTCCAGTCGGCAAAACCACACCAGGTAAATACAGGGGCCAAAGCGTCTCCAAAGGCCGCCAAGATGCTCTCCTCTGGACGGAATGTCAGATGCAGCCGTCCATCAAACGAGTGTAAAAACCATATAACTACCGAAGCCGCAAAAATCAAGGTTCCCGCCCTCAGGAAAAAGTCCTTCAGGCGCTGCCAAACATGCACCCCTATACTTTGCGGTGTTGGGAGCCGGTACGGAGGCAATTCCATCACAAAAGTGGCCGTGGAACCTTTTCCCATGCTTCTCTGGAAGAAAGCCGCCGAGGCAATGGCCATCACCACACCCAATAGGTACAGGGAAAAAATAACCAGCGCCTGATGTTCCGGAAAAAATACAGCCGCGAACAAGGCATAAACAGGCATTTTTGCGCTACAGGAAAAAAACGGGGTAATGAAGATGGTAAGCCGCCTGTCTTTTGGGCTTTCCAAAGTGCGCGTTCCCAAAACGGCGGGCACAGTACATCCAAATCCCATCAGCATGGGAACACATGCTTTTCCGGACAGCCCAATCCGCCGCAGGGGACGATCCATGACAAAGGCGGCCCTCGCCATATATCCGCTGTCTTCCAACAGGGAAAGCAGAAGGAACAAAAGCAGGATCTGAGGGGCAAAGGAAACAACGGCCCCTACGCCATGTAAGATGCCGTCTATCAGTAGGCTGTGTATCCATTCGGAAACGCCTAACCCTGTGAGGCAATGAGCCAGCCAACCAGCCCACTGTTGTATGATCCACTCCATCTTATCTTTCAAAAAAGTCCCCGGCGGTCCAAAAGTAATCCAAAAGATCAGACCCAAAAAGAACACAAAAAAGGGCAAGGCCCATATCCTATGGGTGAGTACCCGGTCAATCTTTTCCGTCCAGTTCCATTTGTCGCGACTTTTTTCATGATGGACAGCCTGTCTGTAAACCTGCTCAATCCATCGGTATCTCTGATCCGCAATCAGCATGGGAAAATCCATATTAGGCGGAAGGGCAACGGCCTGGCGCAGCATGGAAAACCGGTCCTTCTGTTTTTGGGAAAGGGACAACAGGGGATCTTCCTCCAGACATTTGATAGCGGCCCAACGGGTCCCTCCCCGAAGGTCCTTTTGGGAAAGCTCCTTTTCCGCTTCCTGAATCGCCTTTTCTAACGGCATGGAATAAAAGCTATTCTTTCTTTTTCTCCCTGGTTTCCCAGCTTCTTGGAAACAGACCGCAAGCAGGTTTTCTATCCCTGTCCCATGATTGGCTGAAATAGGAACGACTGGTATTCCCAAATATTTTTCCAAAAAAGGAATGTCTATGGTTTCCCCTCTTTTTTTCAGTAAATCCACCATATTTAAAGCAAGTACTATGGGATAGTCCCATTCCAGCAGCTGCGTGGTTAAATACAGATTTCGTTCCAGGTTGGTGGCGTCCGCGATCGCGAGGACTAGGTCCACCGAGCCTTCCAGGAGGCAGTTTCGGGCGACAGTCTCCTCCGGGGAATAAGGGGACAGGGAATAAATCCCCGGTAAATCCACTACTGTTACTGAGGTATTTTTGATGGTTCCCTCTTTCTTTTCCACTGTCACGCCCGGCCAGTTACCCACATATTGGTGGCTGCCAGTCAGGCGGTTAAATAACGTGGTCTTCCCACAATTTGGATTCCCCATCAGGGCAAATCGAAACGAAGCGTTGCTTTGTCGATTGGAGCCTGTTTCCGGTAATTTGACAGACATCCTTTTGATCTGTTTCATATCGGTTTTGTCCCCAAATATTCCAGAAAGATTTCCCTAGCCTCCGATCGCCGGATGCTTAATTCATACCCTCTCACCTGAATTTCCAATGGGTCCCCCAAAGGGGCCGCTTTCTTGAGTGTAAACAGAACGCCTGGAGTTATCCCCATATCCACAATACGCCGGCGCAACGCCCCGGCGCAATTGATCCGCACAACCCTGCCGGATTCCCCCGGCCGCAAGTCGCTCGCCCGAACTATATCTTTTTCCATGGCAATTTCGCTCCTTTTCTCATAAGGAATCTAAAGTTTTATACGCCCTCTTTTGTTGCCTTTCCCCAGATAACAAAGTCTCTGTTACAGATATGCAGCAGGGTTTCATGAAATTCAGCAGGGTGGAAAAAACAAGCGTACCGCTAAGGTAGAAATAAAAAAGCTGGCCGTATCCGCCGTAATCGCCGCCGGAATGGTATGCCGGGTCTTTTTAATTCCAACAGCGCCAAAATAAACGGCAATCGCGTAAAAGGTTGTTTCCGTGGAACCCATCATCACAGACGCCACGCGGCCCGCAAAGCTGTCAGGCCCGCATGTGGCGAAAATCTGATCCAAAATGGCGATGGAACCGCTCCCTGAAACGGGACGCAATAAGGTCAGCGGCATCACTTCCGGCGGAAATCCCAGAAAAGCCGCCGCCGGTCGAATGGCGGCGGTGAATAAATCCAATGCCCCAGAGGCTTTCAGCATGGTCACCGCGGTAATCAAACCAATCAAGGCGGGAGCGATAGATACTGTTGATTTCATCCCCTCCTTTGCCCCTTCTAAAAAAGTATCGAACAAAGGAACTTTTCTGAGAAATCCAAAAAGGAGGATCAATGCAATCAAAATGGGGATTAGGTAGCTACCGAAGACTTCCATGCTTTTCCCTCCGCCCCTCCAGAATTTTTGCCATTACAATGCCCACGAGCAGGGCGGCGAAAGAAGTGACCCAAACAGCCGGTACCACGTCAAAGGGAGTAGCGCTCCCATAACGGGCCCTTTGTACCCCCATCATGGTGGGCAATAACTGAATGGATGCCGTATTGATCACCACGAACATTGCCATACTGTTATTGGCCGTGCCTGGAATCGGATTCCTTTTTGCCATTTCCTTCATGGCAGCGATCCCCATAGGGGTGGCGGCATTGCCCAATCCCAATAAATTAGCGGTAACATTCATACAGATCGCCCGCACCGCTGGGCTTTCTGGCTCATAATCCGGAAATAGCCTCCTCATCACAGGGGCGAATACCCTGGAAAGGATCCTGGTAATCCCTCCGGCATCCGCTATTTTCATCAATCCAGTCCATAAGCACATCATTCCCAACAGGGAAATCACCAGCTCAACCGCATCCCCCGCGCCGGAAAGTACCGCATCGGATAATTGCTGCATTCTTCCTGTCGCCAACGCGCATAAAATGCTGATCAGCATCATCGCTCCCCAGATTACATTCATCATATTGCATCACCACATTCTACAAATATTCGGAAGCGGCTTCTATTATGAATATCTTTCCTTGACAAAATGGTATTGAAATGACGATATCCTTTTTTGACTTACTCTAAGTTCTATAATAAACCTATGGAAACAAAAGCAATCTGATTTATTCGACATTTTTTTATTTTATTTTTAAAAATATTATTATTTTAGTCTTATATAATTATTATATAAATATATCGAATTAACTGTTAAATACGACATAATAATCTAATTCTTTATAAAAAATCGAAAAAATATTTGGATTTCAACCTCAAGCAATTGACAAAATTCGGAATTAACTGTATAATTATTTCAACAATTCCAAATTGTTACAGTTCGAAGGTTTCAGATTTTGTAAATGGAAGGACGTGCTATTATGAAGTCGACTGGTATTGTGAGGAAATTGGATGAGTTGGGTAGAATTGTATTACCAATTGAATTAAGAAGAACACTCGATATTAATGATAGAGATCCTTTAGAAATTTTCGTAGAGGATTCTACCATTATCTTAAAAAAATATGAGCCTGCTTGTATCTTCTGTAATGATACAAAAGATGTGATTGTCTATAAAGGCCGCAATGTATGTGCTAACTGTATACAGGAACTCAAAGAAGTTTCCAATAAATAATCCATGTAAAAAGGCTGTCTGTTTTTCTTTTCAGACAGCCTTTTGTTTTGTCTAAAAATGCTTTTCCATACAAAATTCTTTGATTCCCCGACATTTTCCTGTCGGGTTTCTTTTTATCTTTTTTGATTTTGATATAGCAAATTTCTACCAAAAGCTCAAAAGTTCGCAGCAATAAGGTATACCAGATTAGTCTGATTTCACATTGACTCTTTTCATTCTTTTATGATAAAATATAGATATTCATCAATTTATTGGAAATATTTCCCTTAGTTTTTCTATTTTGGGTATTTCATAAAATTTGACTTCAGAAGGAGGAAGTGCCTGTGAAACAAGACTGGTATCAGGAATGTGTAGCCTTATTTAAAGCGTTATCCGATGAAACCCGCCTGCGCATTGTGGAAATGTTATGCGAGGGGGAATTATGCGGCTGCCGTATTTTAAAAGCTTTTTCAATCAGCCAGCCTACCCTATCCTACCACATGAAAATTTTAACTGACTGTTCCCTGCTTCTATCCCGCCGGGATGGCGTTTTGGTTCAGTACCGGGTCAATCCAGAAAAAATCGCCATGATAGAGAACTATTGTCAGGGACTTTCTTCCATCTATAGAAATTCTCACGACATAGAAAAGAGGGCTTCAAAATGACAGATTCTATTCTCTCCCTGAACCAGGTGACAAAACGTTTTGGTACGGTAGACGCCCTCAAAGGTATTTCGTTGGATGTAAAAAAGGGGGAATTTCTCACCCTTTTGGGGCCTTCCGGATGCGGGAAAACTACTACCCTGCGCATTATTGCAGGGCTGGAAACACCGGACAGCGGCTCTGTCCTGCTCCAGGGAAAAGACGTAACCCATTGGGAACCCAATAAACGCAACGTCAATACTGTCTTTCAGAACTACGCCTTATTCCCCCATATGGATGTTTTTCATAACATTTCCTATGGGTTAAAACTCAAAAAAGAAAAAAAGTCTATGATCAAGCAAAAGGTACAGGAAATGTTAGACTTGGTACAGCTTTCCGGCTATGAAAAGCGGATGCCTGCCCAGCTTTCCGGCGGGCAGAAGCAGCGGGTGGCCATCGCCAGGGCCCTGGTCAATAACCCCGGTATCCTGCTGTTGGACGAACCCTTAGGTGCCTTAGACCTACAACTGAGAAGGCAGATGCAGGGAGAGCTCAAACGGTTGCAGCAACATCTGGGAATTACATTTATTTATATCACCCACGATCAAGAAGAAGCTTTGAATATGAGCGATAGGGTGGGGATTATGAATTCTGGATCGCTTGAACAACTAGGTACGCCGGACGATGTCTATGAGCGACCCTCCACCCCGTTTGCCGCCCGTTTTATTGGGTTAAGCAATATCTTTGACGCGATGGTACAAGGGAAGGATTCTTCTGGGAACCTGATCCTTTCTTATGCGGGAGGGACTATCAAAGCCAGGGGGGATGCTATGCCGGGAGAAAAACTCACCCTGTCCGTTCGTACCGAACGTGTACTTTATGGGCAGCAGGACCGTTTTGGGTTTTCCTTGCAAGGTGTGGTAAAATCCCATCATTATACCGGCGGGTTACTCCGGACCGTTTTGGAGCTGCCAAACGGCGAGGAACTCACCGTCAGCGGAATGGGCGGCGGGGATAACCGTATCCCTACCGGTACCCAGGTATCCATCCAGTGGGACCCCGCCTGTTCTATCATTGTGGAGAGGGGGAACCGCGCTTGAAAAAACGCAGCCTATCCCGCAAAAGAAGGATTTCCCCGGCTGTTATCCCCATGTATCTATGGACAATCCTGTTTGTGGCCATTCCATTGATCTATATTCTGGGCATGAGTTTTATGAAGAAGGCAGAGACCTGGGGCGTGGTGATGGAATTCTCCCTGGAAAGTTATCAGGGAATCTTCAATCCCACCTATCTCAAGGTTTTTGGACAAAGCCTTCTCATCGCTTTTCTCACTACCTGTATTACTTTATTATTAGGGTATCCCTTCGCCTATTTCACAGCCAAGCTTCCAAAAAAATGGCGGTCATTTGTCCTGCTTCTGCTGATCGTCCCCTTTTGGACCAATTCCCTGGTCCGTATTTACGGATGGATTATCTTATTGCAGGGAAACGGTGTTATCAACAGCCTGCTGATTTCCACAGGGCTCATCGATTCCCCCTTGAAAATGCTTTATAGTTTTGGTGCTGTACTGGTCGGCATGGTGTATGCGCTGATGCCTTTTATGGTACTTACCATTTATAATTCTGTAGAAAAGCTGGACTGGAGCGTAGTGGAGGCCGCACGGGATTTGGGAGCCGGTAAATGGAAGGCTTTTCTCACCACTACCCTTCCCCTGACGATGCCGGGGATTATCGCCGGCTGCGTGCTGGTTTTTGTGCCGTCGGTGGGCCTGTTCTTTATCAGCGACCTGATGGGCGGGGGAAAAATCATGTTGCTGGGCAACCTTATCAAAAACGAATTGCTCAGCGCCCACAATTGGCCCATGGGAGCGGCGCTCAGCATGGTGATGATGGCGGTTACCCTGTTGCTGATCTATCTTTACAAACGGGTATCCGGTGAAAAGAGTTTGGAGGGACTGTTATGAGACAACGGAAAAAAAGACGTTCCCCCATGCCGGAAATCTATATCGCCCTGTTTTTGTTGCTTTTTTATCTGCCTATTTTGGTGGTTATTTTATTTTCCTTCAATGACAGCAAAATGTTCCAGTGGTCCGGGTTCACTTTTTCCTGGTATGAAGAACTGATGCAGGATCAAACAATTTGGCAGTCCTTCTTCACCTCCCTGAAACTGGCCGTGCTCAGC